>DATGQT010000248.1:0-12422 GCA_035304085.1 Rubricoccaceae bacterium | reverse complement strand
GCTGCTGCGTCTCGTCGTAGCCGAGCGGGCGGGCCGTCCGCACGGCGGCCTCGACGAGGCCGAGCCGGGCGTCGCGGAGGGCGCCGTAGGCGCGGACGACGGCCGGCAGCAGGTCCTCCCGCTCCTTCTCGAAGAGGAGGCCGACGAACCGCAGCGTGAGCTCGCCGAGCCGCCCCTCGAAGAGCTTCCGCACGACGGCCTCCTTCTTCTCGCGCGCGACGATGGGGCTCTCGAAGAGGGCCACGAGCTCGCGCGAGGCGTCGAGCGTCTCGCGGAGCGCCTGCACGTCGTCGTCGGTGCGCTCGACGACGCCCTGCTCCTCGGCCTCCTGGTAGAGCGCGAGGGCGTAGCGGCGGGCGACGGGGTTGGACATGAGGTCTGGAGGTCGAAGGTCGAAGGTCGAAGGTCGTCGGCCCGCGGACCTCCGACCTCCAGACCCGTTGACCTGAGACTAGTTCTGCGGCAGGTCCGTGATGAAGCGGTCGACGAGCTTGCGCTGGCGGTCGTCGTCGAGGTTCTCGGAGAGGATCTTCTCGGCGGCACCGATGGCGAGGTCGGCCACCTCCGTGCGGAGCTCGGTGAGGGCCTGCTGCTTCTCGCGCTCGATCTCGGCGCGGGCCTGCTCCCGGAACTTCGCCGCCTCCGCCTTGGCCTTCTCGAACTCCTCGGCGCGGCGGCGGTCGGCCTCCTCGCTGGCGGCGCGGAGGATGGCCTGCGCCTGGCGCTCGGCCTCGCGGCGGGCCGCCTCGTTGTCGGCCTGCATCCGGCGGGCCTCGGCGAGCGCGGCCTCCGCGCGGTTGATGGACTCCTCGATGGTCTTCTCGCGCTCGTCGAGCGCCCCCACCATCGGCCCCCACGCGAAGCGGCGGAGGATGAGGAGGAGGAGCCCGAAGATGACGAGCGTCCAGAAGAGGAGCCCCACGTGGGGCGAGAGCAGCGACGACTGGGCGAGGATGGGAGCCATGGGCGGTTAGCGATTGGCGATTGGTGATGAGCTACGGCGAACCCGCCGCCAATCGCCCATCACCAATCGCTCACGGTCGTCAGGCCGTCGCGAGGAGGATGCAGATCACGAGGCCGAAGAGGCCCACGCCCTCGATGAGCGCCGCGGCGATGATCATCGTCGTGCGGAGGTCGCCGCTGGCCTCGGGCTGGCGAGCGGCGCCCTCGAGGGCGGCGGCGGCGAGGCGGCCGATGCCGAGACCGACGCCGATGGCAACGAGGCCGGCGCCGAAGCCGGCACCGAGGAGTCCGAGAGATTCAGGTCCCATGGGTCTGCGTGGGGATTGGGTGGGGAGGGTGGTTAGCGAAGTTGACGAGCCGCGTGCTCGCCGGGTGTTGGGGATCGGGGAAGACGCCGTGGAGCGCGAGCGAAGGGGCCGCCGGTACCGAGGGTGCTCAGGACGCGAACGCCATCGCGGCCTCGGTGCCCACCGTCTTCTCGTGTTCGTGGTAGATGCGGCCGTCCTCGTGCATGAGGGGCGAGGCCGACTGCACCGCCTTCTCGTGCGGCGTCTGGTCGTGGGGGTGGTCGTGGTGCTCGTGCTCGTGGTGGGCCGAGGCCATCCCGATGAACAGCGCGCTGAGGATGGTGAAGACGTAGGCCTGGATGAACGCGATCAGCAGCTCGAGGAAGTAGACGAACAGCGCCATGCCGACGCTGATGGGGGCCGTGCCCCAGCCCACGGCCGGCCCGAACACCTGCGTGAAGGTGAAGATGAGCCCGATGAGGCTGAGGATCACGAGGTGCCCCGCCGTCATGTTGGCGAAGAGACGGATGGCGAGGGCGAACGGCTTGGTGAAGATCCCCAGGAACTCGATGGGGACCATGATCGGCTTGACGAGCAATGGCACCCCCGGGGGGTTGAAGATGTGCCCCCAGTAGTCCTTCGTCCCGTTGAGCTGCGTGATGACGAACGTGAACGTGGCGAGCACCGCCGTCACGGCGATGTTGCTCGTGATCGTCGCGCCGTAGGGGACGAGGCCGAGGAGGTTGGCGAGGAAGATGAAGAAGAACGCCGTGAGGAGGAACGGCATGTGCTTCTCGTACTGGTCGCCCATCGTCGGCTTGGCGATCTCCTCGCGGACGTAGAGCACCAGCGTCTCCATCGCGTTCATCGCCCGCCCGCGCGGCGCCGTCTCGCGCCCGATGCCCTTCCGGTACTTCGCCCCCAGCGGGAGGAAGATGGCCAGCATCAGCAGCGCCGCCACGAAGAGGAACACGGTGTGGCGCGTGAACGAGAGGTCGGCCACGATCTCGCCTCCGGCGGGGACGATCCCCGTATCGAGCGGGTCTGTGCCGTGGCCGCCCGCGGCCGTCTCGCCCTCGACGGTGCCGTGGGCCTCCTCGCCGCCGACCTCGTGCGCGACGCCCTCGTCGGGCGCCACCTCCTCGCCGTGGTGCGGGTCGGCGACGTAGCGGCCGGAGGCGACGGCGGCGCTCGTAGAGGCGAAGGCGTCGAGGCCGAGCGAGCCGTCGGCGCGGCGGACGACGAACACGCGCGGGAGCTCGACCTTCCCGAAGGGCGTGAAGTCGAGGTAGAACCCGTCGGCGCTGTGGTGGAGGGCGTCGAGCTCCTCCTCGGCGTGGGCCTCCTCGGCGGCGGGCTCGCCGTGCTCCTGAGCGAGCGCCGGGGCAGGGCGGCCGAGCCACCAGGCGAGGGCGAGGAGGGCGAGCAGCAGGACCGGGCGGGACCGCATGCGGGGCGTCAGGGCTGGGCGCGCGAGGCGCGGCGCTGGATGAGGAGGACTTCCACCCCCGTCCCCACCGCGAACGCGACGAGGAAGCCCCCGGCGAAGGCGAGGCGGTCGACGGGCAGGAGGAGCAACACGAGCGCCAGCACTGCCGTCACCACCACGAGCCGCGCTACCATCCCCCCGAGGACGATCTTGAGGAACGCCCGGTGGGACCGCCCGTGCCCCGCGCGGTAGAGCGCGTAGGCCGCCGCCGCGTTCGCCGCGCCGAGGGCGACGCCGGAGAGGGCGCTCGTCCAGGGGGCGAAGAGCATGGGCGAAAGCGGGCGAAGGAGCGCAGCCGGCGCGGGGCCGGGCGGGAGGGGACGCGAAGTTAGATCGCCCCCCGCAGAGGGCCGGGCAAGGGACGGTGAATTCCGGTCGAATGGGCCGTTACGGCGCCTTCCCGGCTCTGCGCATCCCGACGCGCGACGGGCTTGCCGGTGGGGGTCGAGAGGGTGGGAAGGACGGAGGGGGTGGAGGGCTTTCCGATCCGCCTCCTCTACCCCTCCCGCCCTCCGCTCTGGGCGGTCTCTGCGGCGGGCGTCGCAATCGTACTTTTGCTCCCCATTTCCCCCGGCGCGCCCGCGCCCGGCGGCGCTGGCACCGCTTTTGAACCCCGGGCTCCAGCGGCCGCTTCCGGCACGGTACGTTGTTTCAACGACACGCACTGTCACGCCGGCGCACCGCTAACAGAACCTGAACGGTCTCGCCCGCAGGTGCGGGACGGCCTCGCCTCCCCCTTCTTCCCGATGAGCCTCGCCGAACGCGCCGTCTACCCGACGCAGCCCGCGCCGCTCCGCCAGCAGATCGAGGACCTCCTCCGCCGCGCTCCCCGCGCCGACGACGTGCAGGGGACGCTCCTCGGCCTCATCGTCCCCGACTCCAACCGCCTCTCCGGCGGCGCCGTCGCCGCCGAGGCGTACAAGCTCCTTGAGGGCGAGGACGTCGACACCGTCGTCCTCGTCGAGCCCAGCCACGAGGGCGCCTTCGGCCGGCTGGCCGTCTGCCGCGCCGACGCCTACCGCACCCCCCTCGGCGACGTCCCCGTCAACGACGCCTTCCGTAACGAGCTCTGCGACGAGGACGACGACATCTTCCTCGACGACCGCGGCCACTACCACACCGAGGGCGCGGGCGTGCAGCTCCCGTTCCTCCAGCACGTCCTCGGCGGCGAGGACGGCGCCGGGTTCTCCGTCGTCCCCATCGCGATGGGGGAGGAGAGCCCGGACCTCTGCCGCGAGCTCGGCGCCGCCATCGGCGAGGTGATGTACTCGAAGCGCGCCATCGTCGTCGCCTCGGCCGACCTCCTCGATGCGGAGGACGGCGCGCTCGGCCGGTTCGTCGAGGCCCTCGAGGGCTTCGAGGTGTCGGAGCTGATGCACCTGATGGCGAGCGAGACGGTGAGGGTGGAGGGGATGGGGGCCGTGCTCGTGGCCGTGATCGCGGCGCAACACCGCGGCGCCAACCGCGCCCGCGTCCTCCGCATCGAGGAGCCGGCCGCCGACCGCCCCGGCGCCTTCGCCTGCGCCCTCTGGCGCGACTGACGTCCTAAAGCTCTCATGTCGCTCTCAACTCCCATGAACTCTTGGACGGCCGACGGCCGACGGTGGACCGCCGTCGGGCAAGCGCCAGCGGCGGTCCGCGGTCCGCGGTCCGCGGTCCCTCCACGCGCACCCGCGACCCAGGCAACCGAGGCATTCGCATGACCGCCTACGCATCGGCCTTCAAGGAAGCGCGCCCCGGCGTCGCCATCATCGGCGCGGGGGCGATGGGCCGCGCCCTCGCCCTCCGCCTCGCCGACCGCGGCTACCCCGTCCTCGGCGTCGTCAGCCGCACGCGCGCCAAGGCCGAGGCGCTCGGCCAGGCCGTCGGCGCCCCCGTCGCGAGCGACCGTCTGCTCGACCTCCCGCCCAACGCCCGCCTCGTCCTCGTCTGCGTCGGTGACAGTGCCATCACCGACGTGGCCGAGTCGCTCACGGGCGTGCGCCACGCGTGGCGCGAGACGGTCGTGGCCCACTGCTCGGGCGCGCTCCCGGCGTCGGCGCTGGAGCCGCTGGCGCACGAGGGCGCCGCCGCCCTCTCGTTCCACCCCCTCCAGGCCGTCCCCCCCGACGCCGACGCCCGCACGCTCGACGGCGCCTACGTCGGCCTCGAAGGCGACCCGAAGGCGGTGGCCGCCGGCATCGAGCTCGCCGTGGGCCTCGGCCTCCGCTACCTCGTCCTCACGCCCGAGGCGAAGCCGCGCTACCACCTCGCCGCCACGCTCGCGTCGAACTTCCTCGTGACGCTGCTCGGCATGGTCCAGGAGGTCCTCGTCTCCCTCGACATCGACCGCGCCGACGGGTTCGCCCTCATCGAGCCGCTGCTGCGGGGGACGCTCGACAACCTCGCGCACATGCCGCCCGAGGAGGCGCTGACGGGGCCCGTCGTGCGGGGCGACCTCGAGACGCTCCGCGCCCACGGGCTCGCGCTGCGCCAGCACCTCCCCCAGCTCGTCCCCGCCTACGCCGCGCTCACCGTCGAGACCGTCCGCCTCGCCGTGCGCAGCGGGCGCCTCGACCCGAAGCGGGCCGAGGACGTCCTCGCCCTGATGCAGAAGCTGGTGACGACGCCGCTGCCGACGCGCAGCCGCGGGCGCGCCTCGCAGGCCGAGCCGAACGGCCCGCGCCCCGCCCAGCCCGCCGGCACCCCGCCGCTGTGAAGCGGCGGCGGAGGCCGCGTGCAGGCGGGGCGGAATCGTAGATGGGGCCAGGAACCCACGCCTCGCCGGACTGTATGGCCCCGGTTGCTGTAAGTGGAACCCGTGCGGGGTCGCCTTCCGGCCGCTCCGCGTCAGCATGAGCGTTCATACGATCCCGGTGGGGGCCGCCCGCGCCCTCGCCGACCGAGGCCGCACCTCCGGGACTGCCTTTCAGGCCGTCCTCGTGGCCCTGGCCCAAACCCTCCAGCGCGCCGTCACGCGCGTGCGCGCGACGGAGGAGGCGGCTCTCAACCTCGCCCAGCGCCAGAAGGTCGCTGCCGTCGCCGACGACCTCGCCGCCACGGAGGCGGCGCTGAAGGACGCCCTCAACGCGCAGGGCCGCTGCCTCCTCGACGGCCGCCGCTCCCTCCGCGAGAAGGTGAAGGACGCGAGCGAGAAGGTCCGCGCGTCGCTCGCGCAGAAGCCGGAGCCCGGCGCCGTCTCATGGTGGTTCGCCCTCTCCGAGGCCGTCGAGGCGCTCGACGAGGCGGCCGAGCAGGTGGCCGCCCTCGCCGAGACGCAGCCCGCCGGCGCCCCCGCCGCCGCCCTCGGCCGCGAGGTCGTCGCCCAGCTCGACGCCCACCGCGAGGCGCTCCTGACGGAGGCCGAACGCTGGGTGGGGTAGCCCGCTGGGGTAGCCCGCCGCGGTCTTCACGGTCAACGGACCACGGACCACGGACCACGGACGGCGGTGCGCGGTAGCTTTTCGGCGTAGCAACCGCCCGCCCCATGCCCCGTGAGCTGACCGAGCAGGAGCGCCTCCGCCGCGAGCACCTCGACGCCCTCCGCGCCCGCGGCGTCGAGCCGTACCCGGCCGAGGCGTGGCCCGTCTCCCACCACGCCGCCGACGTCCTCGCGCAGTACGACGACGCGCGGCACGACCCCGAGCGCGAGGGGACCGCGCCGCTGCGCGTCCGCGTCGCCGGGCGGATGCTCACGACGCGCGTGATGGGGAAGGCCGCCTTCTTCCACCTCGCCGACGAGAGCGGCCGCATCCAGATCTACGTCCGCCGCGACGACCTCGACGCCGCCGCGGGCGAGGGGTTCTACAACGAGGTGTTCAAGAAGCTGCTCGACCCCGGCGACTTCGTCGGCGTCGAGGGCACGGTGTTCCGCACGAAGCTGGGCGAGGTGAGCGTGCGCGCCGAGGGCTTCAAGCTGCTCTCGAAGAGCCTCCGCCCGCTCCCCGTCGAGAAGGAGGTGGTGGACGAGGAGACCGGCGAGCGCCGCGTCTACAACGAGGTCTCGGACGTCGAATTCCGCTACCGCCAGCGCTACGCCGACCTCGCGCTGCACCCCGAGGTGCGCGAGGTCTTCCGCCAGCGCGCCCGCCTCATCACCGAGATCCGCGCCTTCCTCGACGAGCAGGGCTACGTCGAGGTCGAGACGCCCGTGCTCCAGCCGCTCTACGGCGGCGCCGCCGCGCGCCCCTTCACGACGCACCACAACGCCCTCGACATGCCGCTCTTCCTCCGCATCGCGGACGAGCTCTACCTCAAGCGGCTGCTCGTGGGCGGCTTCGAGGGCGTCTACGAGATCGCCAAGGACTTCCGGAACGAGGGGCTCTCGCGCTTCCACAACCCGGAGTTCACGATGCTCGAGGTCTACGTCGCCTACAAGGACTACCGGTGGATGATGGAGCTCGTCGAGCGGATGCTGGAGCGCGTGGCGACGGCCCTCCACGACACCCCGGAGGCCACGGCGACCGGCCCCGACGGCGAGCGGCACACGATCTCGTTCCGCTCCCCCTTCCCGCGCATCCCCCTGTTCGAGGCCATCCGCGAGCGCACGGGCCACGACCTCCGCGGCAAGGGCCGCGACGAGGTCGCCGCCGCCGCCCGCTCGCTCGGCATCGAGGTGGACGACGCGATGGGCACGGGCAAGCTGATCGACGAGATCTTCGGCGAGCACGTCGAGCCCCACCTCATCCAGCCCACGTTCATCACGGACTACCCCGTCGAGCTCTCGCCGCTGGCGAAGCGGCACCGCTCGGAGCCCGGCCTCGTGGAGCGGTTCGAGCTCATCGCCAACGGGAAGGAGATCTGCAACGCCTTCAGCGAGCTGAACGACCCGCTCGACCAGCGGGCGCGCTTCGAGGAGCAGGCCCGCCTCGCCGCCGCCGGCGACGAGGAGGCCGTGCGCCAGATCGACGAGGACTACCTCCGCGCGCTGGAGTACGGGATGCCCCCCGCCGCCGGCCTCGGCGTCGGCATCGACCGGCTCACGATGCTGATGACCGGCCAGGACTCCATCCGCGACGTCATCCTCTTCCCCCTGCTGCGGCCGGAAGCGAGCGAGGACGGCCCAGCCGCTGAGGAGGTGGACGCCAGCGACGGAGGCACGGCGCGGTGACGCCCCCTCGACGTGTCATCCTGAGCGTAGCGAAGGATCTAGCCCCGGCATGACGGTGGCCTCAATGTGACCACCGGCGCACCGGGCGTAGATTCTTCGTCGCTGCGCTCCTCAGAATGACATGGGTGGTGGAGGGAGGCGATGAAGCGGTACCGGGTCTACATCCTCGCCAGCCATAGCCGGCGGCTGTACGTGGGGGTGACGAACGACCTGGAGCGGCGGGTACGGGAGCACAGGGCCGGTGAAGGCTCCGCGTTCACCCGGCGGTATCACATCCACCGCCTCGTTTATTTCGAGGAGCACCGGGATGTGCGGGACGCCATCCACCGCGAGAAGGAGATCAAAGGCTGGACGCGGGCGAAGAAACTGGCGCTGATCGAGTCCGCCAACCCCGGCTGGCTCGACCTCGCGGCCACCTCGAAGGGAGGTGCGATGAAAGGTTCGCAGGCAGTGATCAGGGCAGGGATGCCTCCCTGACTTCTGACCTCTGACTTCTGCCCATGGAGCGCTGGCTCCTGCGTGCCGGACCGGCATTTGCCGGGCGGAGGGCGCCCGCGCCCGCACCGCCCGATTTCCTCGCGGGAATCTTCGATTTCCTTCGGGAATCCCCGATTTCGCCGTTTCCGATGCCCTCCGCCGTCGCCGCAGACCGCCGGCCCGCTACGCCCGCCGCTACGCCTCTACGCGGCGGCGTGGAGAATCTCCCCTTCGCCGTCGTCCGCCTCGCCCGCGACGGGACGCTCCGCTACGCCGGCCCGGGCGCCGAGGCGCTCACGGGCTACGACGCCGCGACGCTGGCGCGCCCGCGCTTCGGCCTGCGGCTCGTCCACCCCGAGGACCGGCGCCGCCTCACGGCCGCCCTCCGCGACGTCGGCCGGCGGGGGCGCGTCGCCGTCCGCCTCCGGCTCGTCCGCGCCGACGGGACGCCGCAGCCGGTGGACCTCCACCTCGCTGCCGCCGGCGACGTCGTCGAGGGCGCTGCGTTCGCCGTGGACGAGGCGGCGGCCGTGCCGTCGGCGCTCCCGCACGCGGCGCTGTGCCAGGCGTTCCTCGAACAGAGCCCCGTCGGCGTGGTCCACCTCGACGCCGAGGGCGTCGTCACGTTCGAGAACCACCGTGCTCGCCGGATCACCGGCGAGGACGACGGCTGGCTCGGCCGCCGCCTCGCTGAGATCGAGGGGCTCGACGGGGTGGGCAAACGGGTGCGCCGGATGCTCCGCGACGGGACGCCGTTCGAGCAGCCCGACGCCCGGTATGCCCGCTCCGACGGCGCCCGCCTCCACCTCCGCATCGTCGGCTCCCCCATCCACGACCCCGAGGCCGGGCGCGTCGGCGGCGTGCTCATGCTGCTCGACGAGACGGCCGAGCGGGAGCACGCCGAGGCCCTCCGCCTCCGCGCCCGCTACGACGACGCCGAGCCCGCCCTCCGCAACGCCGCCCTCACCAGCCCCGACGGCCTCGCCTTCCTCGAGCGCTCCGTCGCCCTCCTCGGCCGCACCGCCGGCGCCGACCGCGCCCGCGCCCTCCTCGGCGTCGACGGCGGGCCCCTCGTCTCCATCACGCTCTGGACCGGCCGCACGGCCGACCTTCCCGAGCCCATCGAGCTCGACCCGGCGGCGTGGCCGGCGCTCGCGGCCGGGCGGCCCGTCGTCGTCGGTCCCGAGGGGGGGGCGGAGGCGTGCGCGCTCCTCCGCGCCGCCGCCTGCTCCGGCGCCGTCCTCGTCCCCTTCCGCGACGACGCCGAGCGCGTCGGCGCCTTCCTCCTCGAGCGCCTCGACGCCGACCGCGCGTGGAGCCGCGCCGAGGCCCGCGCGCTCGGCCGCCTCGCCAGCCTCTTCGAGACGCTCTGGGCCTGGACCGGCGCCGAGGCCCGCTTCCGCCAGACCGTCGCCGACCTCGAGGACGGGCTGTTCTCGTTCGCCTACGACCTCGACGGCCGCCGCCGCTACGCCTTCGTCACCCCGCAGTTCGAGGCCCTCACCGGCTGCGCCGCCGACGCCCTCATCGGCGCCGACGCGCCGGCCGTCGAGTGGCCCGACCTCGTGCACGAGGAGGACCGGGCGGCGTTCGAGGCGCACGAGGCGGCGCTGCGCGCGGGCGACCCCAGCCGGCTCGTCTACCGCCTCCGCCGGCCGTCCGACGGCGTCGTGCGGTGGCTGCGCGAGAGCGCGACGCCGGGGCGGAGCCCGAGCGGGCGGCCCGTCGTCGGCGGGCTCGTCTCCGACGTGACGGAGCAGCAGCGGGCCGAGGCCGCGCTCGTGGCGGCGAAGCAGGCGGCCGAGCGCGCCAGCGAGGCCAAGACCGCCTTCATGGCGATGATGAGCCACGAGATCCGCTCGCCCCTCGGCGCCGTCCGCGGCTTCGCCGAGATGCTGGAGGAGGAGGTCCGCGAGGCCGCCGCGGGCGGCACCGACCTGCCGCCGACCATCGGGGAGTTCGCCGGGATCATCGCCGAGAACACGCGGCGGGCGCTCCACCTCGTCCACCACCTCTTCGACCTGTCGCGCCTGGAGACGGGGACGCTGGACCTCCGCCGGGTGCCGGTGGCGCTGCACCCCGCCGTCGAGCGCGTCCTCCTCCGCTACCGCGGCGAGGCCGAGGCGAAGGCGCTCGACCTCCGCTTCGTGCCGGCCGACGGCGACCCCGTCGTCCTCGGCGACCCCGACCGCGTCGAGGAGGTCGTGGCGCACCTCGTCTCGAACGCCGTGAAGTTCACCGAGGCGGGCGGCGTGACGGTCACCACCGCCGTCGAGGGCGACGCCGTGCGGCTGGTGGTGGAGGACACCGGGATCGGCATCGCCGAGGCGTACCTCGGCCGCCTCTTCGAGCCGTTCACGCAGGAGGACTTCCGGCTCAACCGGGCCTACGGCGGCAGCGGCCTCGGGCTGGCCATCACGAAGCGGCTCCTCGACGGGATGGGCGGGGCGATCCGCGCCGAGAGCGAGAAGGGCCGGGGGAGCCGGTTCGAGGTGACGTTCGGGGCGACTGGCGATTAGCGATTGGCGATTGGAAAGGCACCCCCGGTCGCCCGTCGCTAATCGCCCTTCGCATTCCTCAGCGCCTGGCGGACGTTGCGCTGGAAGCCCTCGAACTTGGCGCGCTTGACGGGGCTCCTGCGGAAGCGTGCGCGGAAGGCGTCGAGGTCGAGCTCGGCCCATTCCCGGAGCGGCGTGTCGGTCACGCCCTCGCGGGGGAGGAAGCGCGGCTCGGCGGTGGGCTTCCTGAACTTGTTCCAGGGGCACACGTCCTGGCACACGTCGCAGCCGAAGATCCACGTGCCGAACTGCTCGGCGAGGTCCTCGGGGAAGGCCTCGCCGCGGTGCTCGATGGTCCAGTAGGAGATGCAGCGGGTGCTGTCGATCTGGTACGGCGCGTCGAGGGCGCCGGTGGGGCAGGCGTCGAGGCAGCGGGTGCAGGAGCCGCAGTAGTCGGCGCCGAAGGGGTCGTCCGCGGCGAGGGGGACGTCCACGATCAGCTCGCCGATGAAGAAGAACGAGCCGAGCGTGCGGTTGAGGAGGTTGGTGTTCTTGCCCTGCCAGCCGAGGCCGGCGCGGCGGGCCCACGCCTTGTCGAGGACGGGGGCGGAGTCGGTGAAGGCGCGGCCGCCGGCGCCGCCCGTCTCGCGGTCGAGCCAGTCGAAGAGCGCGGCGAGCTTCTCCTTGAGCACCTCGTGGTAGTCGTCGCCCCAGGCGTAGCGGCTGATGGTGCCCGTGGGCTCGGCCCCCGGCGCCTCCGGCCGTTCGACGGGCTGGTAGTAGGTGTGGAGGACGGAGACGACGGAGCGCGCGCCGGGCACCAGCTCGCGCGGGTCCACGCGCTTGTCGAAGTGGTTCTCCATCCACGGCATCGCGCCGCCGGAGCCGCCGTGGCGGCCGGCGCGGAGCCACGTCTCCAGCCGCCGCGCCTCGTCGTCGAGCCGCTCGGCGCGCGCGACGCCGCACGCGTCGAAGCCGAGGCGGGCGGCCTCGGCCTTCAGCGCGCGCGCGAGCCGCTCCTGGGCCTGCTGGTCGAATCCGGGCACGGGGTTCGGGAAAGGGGGAACGGGAGAGAGGGGGAACGCGCGAGCAGGCCCTCTGCTCTCCCGTTCATCCTTTCTCCCTCTCCCCCTCTCTCAACAAGGAGGCGGCCCCGCCACGAGGGACGGGGCCGCCTCCGGGTGCGGACGCCTCCTGCACCTTGACTCAGTTCCCGACGCCGATGGACTCGAGGAACCGCTCGCAGTCCAGCGGGATGGACTCGACGCGCCGGCCGCGGCGGCAGCCCTCCTCCTCGTCCTCCTTGTCGCAGGGCGGGTAGGAGGCGCCGCGGTTGCGGACGTGCATCCGGTCGGCGGCGATGCCGCGGTCGAGGTAGTAGTCGTAGACGGCCTGGGCGCGGCGCCCGGCGAGCGGCATCCCGAACCGGTCGTACTCCGACGTGTCGGTGTAGCCATCGATGTAGATGCAGCACTCGGGGTTCTCGCGGAGGAGCTGGATGTTCTCGTCGAGGAGGGCGCGGGCGCGCGGGGTCAGCTCGGCGCTGCCGTAGTCGAAGTAGACCGTGTTCAGCTCGACGAGGTCGCAGACCTCAGGCGGCGGCGGGGGCGGCGGCGGCG
>DATGQT010000247.1:0-2594 GCA_035304085.1 Rubricoccaceae bacterium | reverse complement strand
GCCACGAGGGCGTCGAAGCCGACGCCGAGGCAGTTGGTGAAGAGCACCTCGCGGGCGCCGCGGCCGGGCTCGTCGCCGGGCTCCGTCCACCGCGCCCGCCCCACGTCGACCGCGTGGGGCTCCGCCCGGAGGAGGGCCCGGACGGCCTCCCCGAGGTCGTCGGGCATGCCGACGGCGTGAGCGAAGTCGTTGCCCGTGCCGAGGGGCAGCACCCCCATCAGGGCGTCGGTGCCGTAGACGCCGCGCGCCACCTCCTGGATCGTCCCGTCCCCACCCACGGCCACGACGACGTCGGCCCCGGCGGCGGCCTCGCGGGCGAGCGCGGTGGCGTGCCCCGGCGCCTCCGTCTCGCGGAGGGTGTAGGCCACGCCCTCGGCCCGGAGGGCGGCTTCGAGGGCGCCGCGGTGGCGCCCGGCGCGGCCGTTCTGCGCGGCGGGGTTGAGGACGAAGGCGTACCGCATCGGCGAGGGCCGCGAGGGAGGGGGGCCTGTCGGTAAGTTACGCGCCCCCCATTTCGCCGACGCGTGCCGCCCCGCCTCCCGATCCTCCCCGTCGCCTTCGCATTGCTCCTGCTCGCGGGGTGTGGTTCGGATACTGCAATAACGGAGCCCGGAGCCGCCGACACCACCGTCACCGACGCCCTCGGCCGCGCCGTCACGTTCCGCCACCCCCCCGCCCGCGTCCTCCCCCTCGCCCCCAACCTCACCGAGGTCGCCTTCGCCGTCGGCGCCGGCGACCGCATCGCGGCCGTCAGCCCGTCCGACGACTACCCCGCGGCCGTCGCCGCCCTCCCCCACTTCAGCACGTTCCCCCTCGACCCGGAGGCCGTCGTCGCCCTCGAACCTGACCTCCTCCTAGCCACCGACCAGGTGAACCACCCGGCCGACGTGGCGCCCTTCGCCGACCTCGGCATCCCCACTTACTTCTTCTCCTTCGTGCGCGTGGCCGACGTCCCGGCGGCGCTGCGCACGGCCGGCGCCCTCCTCGGCGGCGACGGCGAGCCGGCCGCCCGCGACTTCGAGGCGAGGGTGGACAGCGTGCGCCGGGCGGTAGAGGGGCAGCCTCGCCCGCGCACCCTCCTCCTCGTCGGCGACGACGTGCTCTACGCCTTCGGGCGACACTCTTATGCCAGCGAGGCCGTCCGCCTCGCCGGGGGCGACAACCTCACCGACGCCTTCGCCGGGCAGGCCGCCGCGCTCAGCGACGAGTGGGTGCTGGAGCGGGCGCCCGAGGTGGTCGTCGTGCTGTCCGAGCCCTACGACCCGGCGCGGCTGCTGGAGCGGCACCCGACGTGGCGGAACGTCCCGGCCGTGCGCGACGGCCGAGTCTACGGCCTCGACCCCGACCTCGTGAGCCGCCCCGGCCCCCGCCTCGCCGAGGGCATCGTGCGGCTGGCGGCCCTCCTCCACGACGACGGCGGATGACGCGCCCCCTCCTCCTCGGCGTGGGCGCGGCGGCGGCGCTCGTCGTCGCCTTCGGCGCGGCGCTCGCGGGCGGGAGCGCCGACCTCTCGGCGGGCGAGGTGGCGGCGGCGCTCCAGCGCGGCCCCGGCGCGGGCGACGTGGCGGCGACGGTGGTGTGGGAGCTGCGGATGCCGCGGGCGCTGCTGGCGCTGGCCGTCGGCGGCGGGCTGGCCGTGGTGGGCGTGGCGATGCAGGCGCTCGTGCGCAACCCCCTGGCCGAGCCGTACGTCCTCGGCGTCTCGAGCGGCGCGAGCGCGGGGGCGTCGCTGTTCTACCTCGGCTTCCTGCCGCCCGTGCTCTCGCGGGCGCTCTCGCTCCCTCTGGCCGCCTTCCTCGGCGCCCTCGGCACCCTCGTCGTCGTCTTCCTCGTCGCCCGCACGGGCCCGCGGCTGTCGACGGCGCGGCTGCTGCTGGCGGGCGTGGCCGTCTCGTCGTTCCTTGCGGCGGTGACGGCGTTCGTGACCTACGCCTCGCCCGACCCCAACCGGCTGCGGGCGGTGCTGTTCTGGCTCCTCGGCTCGCTGGCCGGCGCGCGGTGGTCCACCGTCGGCCTCCCGCTGGCCGGCGCCGTCGGCGGGGCGCTCGCCCTCCTCGCCCTCGCCCGCCCGCTCGATGCGCTGCTGACGGGCGAGGAGCCCGCGCGGACGCTCGGCGTGCCGGTGGAGAACCTCAAGCGCGCGCTGATGCTGCTCTCGGCGCTCGTGACGGGCCTGCTCGTCGCGGCCTCGGGCATCATCGGGTTCGTGGGGCTCATCGTGCCGCACGCGGTGCGGTTCGGCGTGGGCGCGGCGCACCGGAGGGTGGTCCCCCTCGCGTTCCTCCTCGGCGCGCTGTTCCTCCTGCTGGCCGACCTCGCCGCCCGCACGGTCCTCCCCGGCCAGGAGCTCCCCGTGGGCATCCTGACGGCGCTCTGCGGCGTGCCGTTCTTCCTCGTCCTCCTCCGCCGCACCACGCGCCTGCCTTCGTGAAAGGGGGAAAGGGCGAGAGGGAGAAAGGGGGACAGAGAGACAGGGAGCGCACCGCTTCATTCCGCAATCCGCAATCCACACTCCGCAATCCCCCGTGCGCCTCTTCGTCGCCCTCGACCCGCCCGCGTCGGTGCGCGAGGCCCTCGCCGCGCTGCAGGCTGAC
>DATGQT010000246.1:0-17469 GCA_035304085.1 Rubricoccaceae bacterium | reverse complement strand
CCTTCGCCCTTCGACCTTCGACCTTCAGACCCGCACCCCCTCCCACCGGAGGAGCACGGCCACCCCCCACAGCAGCGTCGTCACGCCGACCATCTCACCGAGCTCCTCGGCGAAACCGAGCCCCTTCTGCGCCAGCGAGCCTTCCCCCACGAAATTGGCGACGAACTCGAGGCCGACGGCGGAGGCGCCGTAGACGACCACTCCCGCCAGGACCAGCCCCACGAGCAGGCGGCGCCCGCGCCAGTACGGCCAGTAGGCCCGGACGGCCGCCCCGAAGACGAGCGCCGCGAGCGGGGCGTAGACGAACATCCAGGGCCCCGTTCGTAGCCCCTCGCCCGCGCTCGTCTCCGCCATGAACCAGTCGCCGAGGCGCTCGTGCAGCATGGCCGCCTCGTCGAGCGAGAGGAGGAGGAAGAACGCCGGCCCGAGGAGGAGCGGCCACGTCCTCAGGCTATCCCGTCGGATGTCGCGCGCGGCGAGCAGGCCGAGCCCGAGGGCGACGAGGAGGAGCTGCGACGACGTGTACCACGTCGGCAGGTTGCTCTCCTCCCCGACCGCAACGAAGTCGGCCCCCCCCGCACCTGCGACGAGGAAGCCGATGACGGCGAGCGCGGCCACCAGGAGGTCGCCGAGGTAGAGGCCCGCGACGAGCGGGGGCGGGCGAAGACCGATGCTGGGAGGGGCGAGGGCAGAAACCACGAGGAGGCTCGAATGGGTGTAAGGCGAGGGGTGAAGGGGACTTCCTTTCACTTCTCACTTTTCACTTCATCAGTAGGCCCCGGAGCGCTGGAGCACCACGCGGAGGGTGCGGACGAGGATGACGAGGTCGAGCCAGAGCGACCAGTTGCGGACGTAGTACGGGTCCCACCGCTCCATCCCGAGCGTGCCGGTGTCGCTGCGGCCGGAGACCTGCCACAGCCCGGTGATGCCGGGGCGGACGCTCTCGCGGAGCGCCCGCACGCGCGGCTCGAGCTCGCCGTGGTGGTAGCGCGGGAGCGGGCGCGGGCCGACGAGGCTCATCTCCCCGCGGAGCACGTTGATCATCTGCGGCAGCTCGTCGAGGCTCGCCCTGCGGAGGAAGGCGCCGACGCGCGTGATGCGGGGGTCGCGTTCGAGCTTGAAGTACGCCTCCCACTCCGCCCGCAGCGCGGGGTCGGCGTCGAGGGCGCGCGCGAGGGCGGCGTCGGCGTCGGGCACCATCGTGCGGAGCTTCCAGGCGCGGAAGCGGCAGCCGGCGCGGCCCACGCGCTCCTGCCGGAAGAACGGGGCGTGCCGGTCCTCCACCCACACCAGCACCGCCAGCACCGCCACGAGCGGCACCCACACCGGCGCCGTGGCGACGGCGAGGCCGAGGTCGAGCGCGCGCTTGAGCGCCCGCGCCACCGGCCGCGCCAGGTTCGACGTCACCTCGAGCCCGAGCACGCCGGCGACGTCGCGCGGCTTCACCCACAGCGACGGCGCCTCGAAGAGGTCGGGCACGACGACGGCGGTGCCGTAGCACGCCAGCGGCCCCTCGAGCAGGGCGATCTGCTTCTCGCGCGGCGCCTCCGGCAGGGCGAGGAACGCCACGGCCGCGTCGCGTGCCACGCGGTCGGTCGGGCCGACGATGGGGACGGTGTCCAGGTAATCCCCCCATCGGTCGGGGTCGTCGTCGAAGACGGCGACGGGGACGTACCCCATCCCGCGCTCCTCCTGCAGCTGGCGTACGACGAGGGCGCCGGCCGGCCCGGCGCCGTAGACGACGGCGGGGACGCCCCACTGGTCGCGGCGGGCGAGCCACGTCTTCGCCTTCGTCCGCACGAACGGGACGAGCAGGAGGCTGAGGAGCCCGGCGAGCCCGAGCGTGAGGCGGCTGGCGACGCCCGCGCCCACGCCCGGCCCGGCCAGCCACAACCCCACCACGGCCAGCCCGAAGACGGCCACGAGCACCCACGTCACCCGCCGCAGCTCCTCGACGATGCCGAGGCCGTAGCTGGGGAGCAGGCGGGCGAGCGCGGCGCCGCCGAGGTAGAGCGGGAGCACGCCCCACGTCGCGCCGAGGACCATGCGGGGCTCGTCCAGGCTCCACGTCCGGAGGAGGCCGGCGAGGAGGAGCGAGGCGGTCAGCGCGACGAGGTCGGCCGCCGCGAGGGCCGCGGAGTTCATGAGCGTCCGCCCGGCGACGGCGGCCGGGCGCCGCTGCGCCAGCGCGATGCGGGCAACGAACGGCTGCTCAGGAGCGAGGGTGTGGAGCGTCATGGCCATAGAGGTGCGCCCGCACCCGTGCGCCCCTCGTTCCCGCCCCCGGGTTTCTCTCCTTTATTCTGCCTCAAGGGAACGCCGGCGTTCCCCGCACTCCCCTCCAGGCTCACTGCGCGACGGGCGTGAGACCGGCCGGATCGGCACCCGGGTCGGCGTGTGGCCGGGGGCGCGCCGCGGGGGCTCCGAAGGCGTCGAGGGGTGGGAGCGCGACGGCGGCGCCGCGGACGGGCGCATCCGGCATCAGCGTGCCGTCGGCGCGGAGGGCCGCGGGGTCGAGGAGGGCGGCGTGCTGCTCGCCGGTGAGGTACCGCCAGCGCGCGAGGTCGCCGCTGCGGAAGTCGGCCGGCCCGCTCGCGGGGTCGGGGCGGAAGTAGAAGGTGGAGACGCGGAGGCCGTCGTCGGCGAGCCGGCCGTAGACGTTGCCGTCGAATCGGTTCGACCGGGCGTGCGCGGCGTCGGCGCCCTCCACCTGCACCTCCCGCGCCTCCTCGTCGGCCGTCGCGGTGTTGCCGACGAGCACGTTGTCGAGGACGACGTTGGCGCCGTCCTCGGCGCGGCGGTCGGGGTCGAGGCGGAGCCAGAGGCCGGTGACGTTGCCCGTGACGGTGTTGTGGACGTAGGCGTTGCGCGAGGCCGCCTGCGAGAGGATGCCCGCCCCCGCGTAGCCCATGAAGCGCGTCCCGACGACGCGGTTGTGCTGCACGAGGGTGTGGGTCGTCTCGAGCTCCAGCATGATCCCGGCGAGGGCGTTGCCCACCACCGTGCAGGCCTCGATGGTGTTGCGGTCGTTCGTGCCGTCGAGCCAGATGCCGGGGCCGTCGTTGCCGGCGGCGCGGTGGCGGCGGAGGACGGTCTCGCGGGTGTGGTGCCACTTCCCCCCGCCGGCCTCCCACGCCGGGTCGTGCCCCTTCCAGTTGTTGCCGACGGCCTCGGTGTCCTCGAAGAGGCAGCCCTCGCACGCGCCGCCCCAGCCCATCTGCCCGTTCCGGTTCGAGGCCGTCCGCCGGAAGACGTGCCCGCGCCCGCCGAAGGCGATGCCGAGCCCGTTCGTCTCCTCGACCGCCACGTCCTCGACGAGCGCGCCCTCGCTCCCGAAGCAGGCGGCCCCCCACTGCGCCCGGTTCGCGGCGTGTACGAACCGGAGGCCGACGACGCGGAGCCACCCCGGCGTGCCGGCGGCGCCGCACTCCGGCTCGGGGTCGCCGCCGAGGGGGCGGAAGAGGTACGTCCGGTGCGCGACCTCGACGTCGTGCGGCGGCCCGTCGTCCGGCATCCTCAGGAGGATCGCCCGCGGCGCCTCGCCCGGGCCCTCGACGAAGAACGTCCCGGGCCGCAGGTCCTCCCTCCGAAACACCGGCCGGAGCACCCGCCCGCCCGACACGACGAGCTCGCGGCGGAAGTGCGGCTCGTCGGCGTAGGCGGGCATGGGCGGGCCGGCCCACGCGCGCCGCCACGCATCGCCGTCACGCACCCACCCGTCCGGCGCCGGGTCCGCGCCCGTGACGACGACGGCGTCGCCGGGGTAGGCGGCGTAGGTGACGCGGCGGCCGGGCAGGCCGCCCGTGCGCGGCGTGACGGTCTCGCGGTAGACGCCGGCGCGGACGATCACCGCGTCGCCCGGCCGCAGCGCCGTCGTCGCCCGGCCGATGGTGCGCCAGGGCCGCTCGCGCGTGCCGGGGTTGGCGTCGTCGGCCTGCGGATGGCGCTGGTCCACCCAGTAGGCCGTCCCCCCCGGCGCGGTGAAGGCGACTTCGGCGGTCACGCACCGCCCGGCGTCGTCCGGCCACTGCCCTGGCGGGCACGAGAGATCCGCGACGCGTAGTGCTCCACTGGGCCCACCTGCCACTCCCACCTCGCACCCCAGCAGCGAGAGGAGTGCGAGCGACGCGAGCCCCCAGCCCCATTCGCCCTTCGCCCTTCGCCCTTCGCCCTTCACCATACCAGCTTGCGGCAGACGAACGCCTCGGCGAAGCGCGACGCGCACTCGACCCCGCGCAGGCGCATCAGCGCGCGGAACGTCTCGGCATCGTACCACGCCTTCGCGTGCTGGCTGGGGAAGTGCGCCGCGAGGAGGTCCGCCTTCCGGCGCGCCGTCGAGTCGTCGAGGCGGACGTAGGCGTTGGCGCGGCCGAGGTCGCCGTCCCACTTCGGGATCTCGTACTCGGCTATGGAGGCGCCGCCGCGGAACGTGTTCCAGGTGAGGTCGGATACGAGGCGGTGGTCCTGGTGCCGGTCGTCGCGGCGGTGGGTGAGGACGAGGTGGGGCTCGAACCCCTTCAGGCTTCGCTCGAAGTGATCCTTGACGGCGGCCCCGTCGAAGGGGAAGTAGCCGTCCTGGAATCGAGCGATCTCTACCTCCACTTCGGCGGCGCCTTCGAGGAAAGCGGCGGCGGCGGCGCGGGCCTCGGCCTCGCGCGGCGTCCCGCCCCCGGCGAGGACGACCCAGCGGACGACGACGTGCCGCCGCTCGGCGAGGAGGCGGAGCACCGTCCCCCCCGCCCCGATCTCGAGGTCGTCGGCGTGGGCGCCGAGGCCGAGGAGGCGGAGCGGCTGGTCCGGCGAGCGGCCGAGGGCGTCTGGCAGTCCGAGCATGGCAGGGGGCAGGGTTCAGGAGGCAGGAGACAGGGTTCGCATAGCGGGACGCTATTTCGCGATAGCGGGACGCTATTTCGCGCTCATCGACCTCTGCTCACTGTCACCTGTCTACTGTCTCCTGAAACGCCGTCGCCGCTGTGGACGGGAGCGAGGTCCCAGACGGCCCAGGGGGCGTCGCCGCGGTTGTGGATGTCCTCGAGCAGCCGCTTCTCCTTGAACGTGTCCATGCACGCCCAGAACCCGTCGTAGGCGTAGGTCGCGAGGTCGCCGGCGGCGATCATCCGCTGGAACGGCTCGTGGACGAGCTCCTCGCCCGGCCGCATGTAGTCGAAGACGCGGCGGTGGAGGACGAAGAAGCCG
Organism: Rubricoccaceae bacterium; assembly: GCA_035304085.1. Classification (GTDB taxonomy): domain Bacteria; phylum Bacteroidota; class Rhodothermia; order Rhodothermales; family Rubricoccaceae; genus DATGQT01. Next base: position 12,273 of record DATGQT010000246.1, on the reverse strand, counting down.
CCGTTGATGCGGAGGCCGACCTCGGTGACGTGCTGGACGCCGGTGACGGTGCCGTCGTCGGCGTGCTGGATGACGTGGCTGGTGTAGTTGGGGCGGACGCCGAGGAACGTGGCGGCCTTCCCCTGCCGCTCCGCGAACGCGATCATCGCGTCGAGCGGGGCGTCGGTGACGCCGTCGGCGTAGTTGGCGAGGAAGCGCTCGTCGTCCCCGAGGAAGGGGCGGACGGCCATGAGCCGCTCGCCCACGCACGCGTCCAGCCCGGTGTCCACGAACGTGATCCGCCAGTCGTGGATGTCGGAGCGGAGGAGGCGGACCTCGGAGCCGCCGGTGAGGACGAAGTCGTTCGAGACGGTCTCGTCGTAGCGGACGAAGTAGTCCTTGATGTGGTCGGCGCCGTGGCCGAGGCAGAGGATGAAGTCGCGGTGCCCGTAGTGGGCGTAGTACTTCATCACGTGCCAGAGGATCGGGCGGTAGCCGATGCGGACCATCGGCTTGGGGACGGGGCCGGCGTGCTCGCGGATCCGCATCCCCTCACCCCCGCAGAACAGGACGACTTTCATCGGTGGATGGGCGGTGGTTGAAGGCGTTAGGGGCCGCCCACGCAACAACCCCGCCCGGCTTCTCCCACGCCCGTTTACCCGGCCGCCCCGTCTCGCCCCCGTTGCGCTGGTCGCCCAGCGAGGCTCATTCCGATAAAAAAGCCGGGGGCGGAGCCGAGGCCCCGCCCCCGAATCCGAAGGCACCGCTGTGTCCGCCACAGAATCAGCAGTACCTACGGAAGGCCGGCTTCACGCTCCGCCCGACGAGAAACCGCTCGACGCCGCCGTCGAGCGCCTGGCGGTAGACCCGCAGCGCCGCCCCCACCGCCTCGACGGTCTCGTCGATGGCCGCGTCGTCGTGGGCGGCGGAGACGACGAAGGAGGGGGCGAGGACGCCGCGCGTGAGGGTCTCCTGGAGGAAGAGCGTGCGGAAGGCCTGGCTCGGCCGCCCCTCGGCGTCGCGCGTGGCGAAGACGAGGTTGCAGTCGCGCCCGAGCACCTGGAAGTGGTCGGCGAGCCCGAGCGCGGCGGCCTCGGCCTCGACGCCCGCACGGAGCCGCCGGCCCTGCCGGTGCAGCGCCCCGACCACGTCCTCGTCCCGGTAGATCCGCATCGTCTCGACGGCGGCGGCGAGGGCGTGGGTCTCGGCGCCGTGGGTGGCCGAGAGGAGGAAGACGCGGGGGTGCTCGGTACGCAGCCCGCCCCGCTCCATGAGGTCGCGCCGCCCGCACAGCGCCGAGACGGAGAACCCGTTGGCGAGGGCCTTGCCGAAGCAGGCGAGATCGGGCGTGACGCCGAAGAGGGTCTGGGCGCCGCCGGCGTGCCAGCGGAACCCCGTGATCATCTCGTCGAAGACGAGGACGGCGCCGTGGGCGCGGCAGAGGCGCTGGACTTCGCGGAGGTACGGGCCGGCGTCCTCGTCGCCGCGCGCCGGCTCGAGCACCACCGCCGCGATCTCGCCGGGGTGCAGCGCGAAGAGCGCCTCCAGCGCCTCCGCGTCGCCGTAGGGGAAGCGGACGGTGAGGTCCTTCACCGCCTCCGGGACGCCCGCGTCCATCGGCGTCGTCCCGATGAACCAGTCGTCGGACGAGAAGAAGGGGTGGTCGGCACAGACGGCGACCCGGTCGCGGCCGGTGGCGGCGCGGGCGAGGCGGACGGCCGCCGTGGTGGCGTCGGAGCCGTCCTTGCAGAACTTCACCATGTCGGCGCCGGGGACGAGGCCGAGGAACGCCTCGGCCGCCTCGCGCTCGATGGCGGACGGGCGCGAGAAGCAGGCGCCGCCCTGGAGCGCCCGCGCGGCGGCGGCCACGACGCGCGGCTCGGCGTGGCCGAGGGTCACCGCGCGCAGCCCCATCCCGTACTCGACGTACGCGTTGCCGTCGAGGTCCCACACCCGGCAGCCGGCCCCGCGCGCGACGACGACGGGCGCCCACTCGGGCAGCTGGTCGTCGCCGCGGGCGTAGGTGTGGCATCCGCCGGGGATGAGCCGGTGCGCCTCGCGCTGGTGCGCGACCGAGCGCGCGAACCGGCGCGTGTCGAGCGGCGCGCCGGCGGGCGGAGCGGCAGGAGCGGTGAGGGTGGGCGTCGTCATCGTCCGTGGTCCGTAGTCCGTGGTCCGTGGTCCTCCAGCAGCCCTGCTGCCAGCAGCCGGTCGGCGGCGTCGCGGACGGCGGCGAAGGGGAGGCCACTCCGCTCGGCGACGTCGAGGAGGGAGAAGCGGCCGTCGGCGAGGTTGAGGGCCCAGAGGAGGGCCCGCTGCGCCTCGGGCGTGGCGGCGTCGCCGCCGAGGGCGCGGTAGAGCCCGCGCCGGCCGAGCTGCGGCTCGCCGAAGGGCGCCGTGCCGCGGTAGACGCCGTCGCCCTCCAGCACGTCCACGACGCGGAGGAGCGCGCGGAGCGACCCCTCCAGCGCCTGCGGCGTCACGAGCGCGAGGTCGTCGCCGGAGGTGTGGTACTCGGGGTACTCCCCGTGCGGCGTCCGCGTCAGGCGGCCTACGGGAAGGTCGAAGCCGGGGCTGTTGAACTGCCGCTCGTCGTAGCCGGCGGGGTCGAACGGCCGCACGTCCACGCCCTCCTCGCGCAGCGCCAGCGCGACGGCCCGGTCGATGGGCTGCGGGGCGTCGAGCGTGCCCCGCCGCGTCATCTTGTAGGTGAAGCCGCCGCGGTCGCCGAGGTTGGCGAGCACGAGCCCGTGCCGGAGGCGGCCGGCGGCCTCGCGGTTGCGCGCCAGCCACGTGATGGCGCCGATGGTGCCGGGGGCGAAGAGGAACCGGTAGGTGTAGCGCCGCCGGGGCCGCGCCATCAGCGCCTGCGCGAGGCCGGCGGCGACGGCCAGCGCGCTGGCGTTGTCGTTGGCGAGGGCGGGGTGGCAGGCGTGCGCCGAGAAGAGCACCTCGTCGGCGGTCTCGCCGGGCAGCACGCACTCGCCGTAGCTCAGCGCCCCGTCGGAGAGGCGGCTGTCGATGTAGACCTCGAGCTGCTGGTGCTCCCCGCCCTCGGCGGCGAGCCGGTCGAGGGCCCGCTGCGCGAGGCAGAAGCCCCACGCCTCGGCGTAGTAGCTCGTCCGGTACGGGACGAGGTCGGGCTGGCCGGGGAGGGTGTGGAGGTGCGGCCGGAGCGCTTCGAGCGTCATCCGCGCGCGCACGGGCGCGCTGTACTGGACGACGTGGAGCGGGGAGTCGGCGAGGTCCACGATGCGCCGGCCGTCGGCCGTGGCGACCCACGCCTCGCGGACCGCCCACTCCCGCGGCACCGTCCAGTCGAGGACGGGCGTGCCGGTGGGCACCTCGTGCACCTCGACGGGGATGAGCTGCCCGAGGAGCTGGAGCGTCCCGCGGAGCCCGTCGCCGGTGATGCAGCGGTGGAGCGGGTAGAGCGCCTCGACCCAGCGGTAGAGGCGTTCCCCGGTCTCGGTGGGCGGGGCCTGCGGGGGACGGAGGGAGTAGATCGTAGCGGGCATGGGCAGCAGCGACACGCCCGCCCTGGCAAAGCCCTCACCCGAGCCAGCCCGACCGCTTTCGACCCCTCAACCTGTCATGCGTACGTGACGCGGAGTGTGCTGCGTGATGGGACAGAAGCGAATACCCTCACGCAACACGCATCACGCAGCCCAGTCCTCGTACCCCGCATCTCGCTCGTGGATCACAGTCACCTCGGCGGGCCAGGCGATGCCGAAGGCGGGGTCGTTCCAGCGCACACCGCGCGCGGCCACGGGCGCGTACGGCGCCGAGATCATGTAGAAGACCTCCGTGTCGTCCGCCAGCGTGAGGAAGCCGTGGGCGCAGCCCTCGGGGACGTACAGCGCCACCCCGTTCTCGGCCGTCAGCTCGACGCCCACCCACCGCCTGAACGAGGGCGAGTCCGGCCGGAGGTCGAGGCACACGTCGAAGACGGCGCCGCGCGTGCAGCGGACGAGCTTGGCCTCCTCGTGCGGCGGCGCCTGGTAGTGCATCCCGCGGAGCGTCCCCCGCTTCCGGTTGAACGAGACGCTGCACTGCGCCACCTTCGGGTTCAGGCCGCGCTGCGCGAGCACGGCGCCGTCCCACGTCCGCGCGAAGTAGCCCCGCGCGTCCTCGTGCCGCTCGGGGTGGACGACGACGCAGCCGGGGATCTCCGTTTCCTCGAACCGCATGGCGCTACTGCACGAGGTCGCGGACGACGGCGATGATGCCGGCGAAGGCGCCGTCTTCCTGCCGTCCCTGCCGCGGCGCCCACAGCCGCGTCGGGTAGCCGCCGTCGAGGTAGAGGGCGTCCGGCGTGCCGAGCACGTCGCGGAAGTGGCGGGCGAAGTCGTAGAGGTTGACGGCGCCGTTCGAGATGGCCAGCACCACCTGCCCGTCCGCCGTCACGCCGACGCCGGTGCGCGTGCGGCAGCTCGTCGAGCCCGGCCCGAAGGCGGGGTGCAGCCGCCCGCCCTCCACCAGCAGCGGCCCCGACTGCGTGGCGTACGCCACCCGCTCGACCCCCACGCGCCCGGCCGCGTAGTCCTCCGTCGAGACCACCGCCGCCCGCCCGTCGTCGCCGACGACGAGGACGCCGTTGGGCTTGAGGAAGAAGTTGCCCCGCCCGTCGGCCGTGTTGAGCGGCACCAGCACCTCGCCCTCCTCGACGTAGAGGCCGGTCGGGACGTAGCCCGGCTCGTAGATGCCGGCGTTCGTGGCGGCCACCATCACCAGCCCCTCGCGGTCCACCGCCTCGCGGACGGCCGCGAAGGTGCGGTAGTCGGTCCCGTCGTCGCGGCGCCAGTAGAGGCGGACCCACTCGCGCTCGGGGTCCACGCGGACGACCGTGTAGGGCGTCTCCGCGTCGAGCGCGCACGCCTGGTTCTCGACGGCCTGCGCGAGGGCGCGGCATCCGGCGAGGACGGGGGCGAGGGCGAGCAAGGCGACGAGGGCGGCGCGGCGCGGCGCCATGGGTCCGGGCGGCGGGTGGACGGGCCGTAAGGTAGCGCCTCAGCCCAGCAGCTCGTCCAGCTCGTCGAGGGCGTCGCGGAGGTCGCGCGTGGCGACGGTGGTGGGGAGCACGGGGCGACCGCGGCGCCCCCCGGCGTGGAGGCCCACGCTCGCCCACAGGTCGTAGGCCGACCGGTCCAGCACCTCGTCGCGGAGCCGGACGCCGTGACGCGCGAGGACGGGCGCGAGCTCGTCGCGGCGGTCCCTGAGCGTCTCGAGGGTGGCGCGGTAGGCGTGCTCGCACACCTCCTTCCGCGCGGCGAACGAGAAGATGTTGCGGAAGAACATCTTGTAGTCGTCCCGGCGCGGCTCGAAGAGGACGACGTCGGCGCCGCCGTAGCGGCTGCGGTAGGCGGCGATGCCGGTCTCGAGCCGGGAGTGGACGAGGGTGCGGAACGTCTGCGAGAGGACGGTCGGCATCCCGCGGTCGAGGAGGTGCCCGCGCCGCATCACCCCCCGCTCGACGGCCCCCTCGGTGTCCACCGGCACGACGGGGTTGACGCAGAGGACGAGGTCGGCGCCGGCGTCGAGGGCGACGGAGGCGTGGAGGGTCTTGTGGAGGACGCCGTCGACGTAGTACCGGCCGTCGATCTCGACGGGGGGGTAGAGCCCGGGCAGCGCCGTCGACGCCTGCACGGCGCGCGAGACGGGGACGTGATCCCACCCGGGCGCCCCGAAGCGGACCGGCTCGCCCGCGTCGAGGTCGGCCGCGACGACGATGAGGCGGACGGGGAGCCGCCGGAAGTCGTCCGTCCGCCCCCCGACCCGGAACAGCCGCCCGAGGTACTCCCGGAGCGGCTCGTTGTCGAAGAGGCCGACGGGGACGGCACGCGCGAGGCGGGAAGCCAGCGAGGCCAGCAGGTTGCCGGCGTCGTCCTCGCGCCGGAACGTGGCGGCGACGGCCTCGAGGATGAGCCGCGGCACCGAGAGCCCGCGCCGCGCGAACTCCCGCAGCGCCGGCATCATGAACAGCTCCGGCTCGAAGGGGTCCTCCCCCGGCTCCTGCCCTACCACCGAGCGGACGAGCTGCGCCGTCGTGATGCCGTTGGCGAGGCAGGCGCCGACGAGGGCGCCGGCCGAGACGCCCACGACGACCGGGACCGCGTTGAAGTCGACGCCGTCGAGGGCGTCGTCGAGGGCGCGGAGGGCGCCGATCTCGTAGACCGCCCCCTCGGCCCCGCCCCCGGCGAGGGCGAGGCCGACGACTCCGGTGCGACGGGGATCGCTGCGCTCCATGGGGGCTATTGCGTGAAGTACGTGATCACGTGACGGAGGCAGACCGTCACGTGATCACGTAATCACGCGTCACGTCAGGCCTTCTGCTCGGCGAGCCGGGCGAGGGCGGCCTCCGCCTCCTCCTTCCCCTGCACCTTCTCGACGACGACGCCGTTGACGGCGAGCTCGTACCAGCCGCCGCCGACGGACTCCATGGTGAACGAGACCTCGGGCTCGGGCTGCTTGGCCCGCTCCTTCTTGAGGGCGTCGAGCCGCTTGTTGAGGCGCTCGACGCTGGCCGTCAGCGCGGCGACCTCCGCCTGCGTCGGCACGCCGAGCCGCTTCATGACGGCGGCGACGGCCTCCTGGAGGCGGTCCTCCGCCTTCTCGGCCGCCTCGCCGGCGACGTAGCGCGCGTCCTTCGCGCGGCTCGTCACGGCCTCGGCGCCCTCGTCGAGGCGCCGGCGGAGGTGCTTGAGCGGGGCGCCGCCGAGCTCGGGGAGCTCGACCTTCCGGCCCTTCTTGACGAGCTTGTCGAAGAGCTTCGAGCCCTCCTCCTCAGCGAGGGCGAAGGCCCCGAGGCCGGCGAGGAAGATCCGCTCGGTCGTCTCCTTGAGGCCGCCTGCGGCCTCGGTGACGGATTTCTGGACGGAGTCGGCGGTGGTCCGGGCGAGCTGGACGGCGTCGTCGGTCGTCTTCTTCAGCTCGCGCTGCATGGTGGTCGTGGACATGGTAGTGGGATCGGGTTGGGTACGTGGTCAGGTGGGCTCCTCGTCGCCTTCGCGGTCCTCGGGACCGGAGGCTTCGAGGTCTCGGAGCGACGCTTCGAGCGCTTCGAGCCGCTGGCGGAGCCGGGCCATCTCGTCGCGGACCTCGCCGAGCGAGCCGGCCGGGCGGATCCGGTCGAACGAGCGCTGGACGAGCCCGCTCGCGCCGGCCCGCGCCTGCTTGAGCCGGCTCTCGACGGCCTCCTCCCCCGCCCGCAGCGCGCTCTCGCCGATGCGGATGAGGTCGTGGAGGAACCCCGTCGAGAGGACGCCGGTGCCGCGGCGGCCCTCCTCCGAGATGATCTGCGTGAGGACCGCCGCCGTGACGTCCTCGCCGGAGCGGGTCTCGACGACGCGGACCTGCTGGCCCGCCCGGATCCAGCCGGCCACCTCGTCGAGCGAGACGTAGCGGCTGTCCTGGGTGTCGTAGAGCTTGCGGCTCCCGTAGCGTTTGACGAGGCGCGGCATGGCGGCCGGGGGCTTCGGAGCGTCGGTTCGTGGCCGTTGACGCAGTGCGGCAAGACAGGTTTCCGCACCGCGTCATTTCACCCCGTCTCCCCCGTCCGCGCCCCCGCCTTCAGAGCAGCCAGAGCAGGACGAGCAGCACGAAGACGCCGGCCAGGAGCCACCACGCCGGCACCGGCAGCCGGCGCGCGGAGTCCGCCCCGGGCAGGGCCGGCTCCTCGTCGAGCCGCGGCGCCTGCGCCGGGTCGACGGGGTTGACCGGCCCCGGGAGGTCACCGCGCGGCACGGGCTTGTCGCGCGGCGACGGCGTCTCGCGGGGGCTCCTGACGTGGGCCATCGTCAGCGGGCCGCCGTGCCGGCGGCGGAGGCGTCGTCCGGTGTCACCGTCAGCTGCAGCTCCATCCCGTGCGCCTCGGCGTGGTCCTCGACGGGGCAGTAGACGCGGTAGGTGCCGGGCTGGAGCGTGAGGTCGAGGGTGGCGGAGCCGCCGGGCTGGAGGTCCTCGGCCAGCTCCTCCTCGATCCCCTGCCCCTCGACCTCGAAGTTGTGCTCCATGGTGCCGCTGTTCGTGATCGAGAACGTCGTCGGGCCGGACGGGAGCGAGGCCGGCATGTCGATCTCGTACTCGGTGAGGACCACGTCCACGGTGTTGCGCTCCGTGGTCGCCGCCCCCTCGTCCATCGGCGCGGGGGTCTCGGTCGTCGGCTCGGCCGTCTCGACCTCGGCTCCGCCGCAGGCGGCGAGGGGGAGGGCGAGCGCGAGGAGGATGGGGAGAATGGAGAGTTTGTTCATTGCAATAACGGTGGGTGGGCGGATGCGTAAGGTGGACCCCACCGCCGCCGTCGGCGGCTCGTCAATCGGCGAGGAGACGGAAGGGGTGGCGCTCGGGGAGCGCGGGGGCGACGGAGCGGCCGAGGGGCCGGACGGCCTCCGTCTCGTCGAACCACACGTACTCGTCGAACTGGCGCGGGAGGACGGCGGCGAAGTAGTGGCTCTGGAGCTCGGTGTCGGGCCGGTAGATCACGCCGATGGCGCGCTCGAGGCGGGGGTGCCCGAGCTCGAAGCGGAGGTCGTCGCTGCCCGCCCGGAGCGGGAGGAGAAAGCGCGGCACCTCGCTCGCGTGGGCGAGGTGCTCGTAGCTCTCCGGGTGCGACGGCCGCACCCGCTTCACCTCGACGGGCCGCCCCCAGTCCGACGCCGCCGCGACGGTGCCGGTGTGGGTGCCGAAGCCGACGAGGTAGGCGCCGCGGCCGAAGTGCTCCCGGCAGAGGTGGCCGACGTTGATCTCGCCGCGCTGCCCCATCTGCGTCGCCGCCGCGTCGCCGAGGTGGGAGTTGTGCGCCCACACGACGGCCCGAGCGTCCGGCCCGCGGAAGTCGAGGACGGCCTCGAGCGTCTCGAACATGTGCGTGTCGCGGAGATTCCACGACGACGGCGAGCCGTAGTACATGGCGCGGTAGTACTGCTCGGCGCCCCGGACGACGGCGGCGTTGCGCTGGGCGTCGAAGAGGCGCTCGGCCTCGCGGCGGCCGGCCCCGGCGCTCTCGGCGAGCCGCTTGCGGAGGAGGTCCCGGAGCATCGCGACCGCCTCGTCCTCGCAGGCGCGGTAGCGGTCGGTGACGACGGCGCGGCCGTAGAGGGCGGGGTCGGAGGAGAACGGCATGAGGCAGGCGTAGCGCCCGCGCGCCGTCCTCGCCAGCTCGGGGTCCTTCGCCTCGAGGTACTGTGTCACCTCGTGGATCGAGGTGTAGAGGCTGTAGAGGTCGAGCCCGTAGAAGCCGACGCGGGCGTGCGGGTCCTCGATGCCGTCGTTGTGCGCCTTCAGCCACTCCACGAAGCCGCGCACCTCCTCGTTGCGCCACATCCAGTCGGGGAAGCGGGCGAACGCCTCCCACTCGCGGACGGGCCGGTCGCTCCAGCCACGGACGTACTCGTCCACGCGCTCGGCGTCGGGCCAGTCGGCCTCGACGGCGACGACGGTGAAGCCTTCCTCCTCGATGAGCGCGCGGGTGATCCGCTGGCGCATCCGGTAGAACTCGGAGGTCCCGTGCGTGGCCTCGCCGAGGAGGACGACGCGGGCGTCGCCGATGCGCCGGAGGAGCGCGCCGAGGTCGGCCGTCTCGATCTCGTCGAACGGCTCGGCCTCCCGGGCGACGAGCCGGGCGATCTCGGCGGGCGTCCGGTAGACCTCCGCCTCGGCCTCTTCGGCCTCTGTGGCGGCGACGACCGTCTCGCCGCCGAGGTGGCGGCGGAACCAGGCCGTTGCGAGCTCGGCCACCCGCTCGAGCGCGCCGGGCTCCTCGAAGAGGTGCGTCGCGCCGGGGACGACCACGAGCTCGACCTCGGCGCGCGTCATCTGCGCCATCGCGTCCCGGTTCATCCCGATCACGGGCACGTCGCGCTCGCCCACGATGAGGAGCGTCGGCGCCTCGACGCGGGGGAGCGCGTCGCCGGCGAGGTCGGGCCGCCCGCCGCGCGAGACGACGGCACGCACGAGGTCGGGGTGCTCGGCGGCGGCGATGAGGGCGGCGCCCCCGCCCGTGCTCGCGCCGAAGACGCCGACGGGGAGGCCGGCCGTCGCCTCGTGCTCGGTGAGCCAGCGCGCGGCCTCGCCCACGCGCCGGGCCAGCATCGGGACGTCGAAGCGGAGGTGCGCCGTGACGAGGTCGAGCCGCTCCTCGTCGGCGGTGAGGAGGTCGAAGAGGAGCGTCGCGAGGCCGGCGTCGTTGAGGGCCTCGGCGACGGCGCGGTTGCGGCTGCTGTGCCGGCTCGACCCGCTCCCGTGCGCGAAGAGCACGACGCCGACGGCGTCCTCGGGCACCGCGAGGTGGCCTTCAAGGGCGACGTCGCCGGCCCGGATGCGGACGTCCTGGTCGAGGGGTGCGGTGACGGGCATGGCTGGGGGAAGGGCGAAGCGAGAGCGCCGTCAGTCGGCGTCCGCGGAGGCACGCGCCTTCTCGAGGAGGTCCAGCACCTCCTCGTCGGTGATCTGGCGGAAGTCGCGGTACCAGAGGCCGACGGCGACGAAGGCGTCCGGGATGGCGAGGCAGACGAGGTCGTCGACGAGCGCGCGGATGGCGGCGGCCGTCTCGCGGGCGCAGACGGCCACGGCGAGGACGAGCCGCCGCGGCTTCATGCGCCGGAGGGCGTGGGCGGCGGCCGTGGCCGTGACGCCGGTGGCGAGCCCGTCGTCGACGAGGATGGCCGTCTTCCCCGCCACGTCGGGGAGGCCCGCCTCGCCGCGGTAGAGCAGGAGGCGGCGGTCCATCTCCCGGCGCGCCTCGGCGGCCAGCGCCTCGAACGTCTCGCGGTCGATGTCGAGGGCGTAGAGGGCGCGCTCGTCGGCCAGCGTCACGCCGGGGGCCACGGCGCCTATGCCGAGCTCCTCGTGCCCCGGCGCCCCCACCTTCCGCGCGACGACGACGTCGAGGGGGGCGTCGAGGGCGCGGGCGATCTCGTAGCCGAGGACGACGCCCCCGCGCGGGAGGCCGAGGACGATGGGTTCCTCGTCGCGGTAGGGCTCGAGCCGTTCGGCGAGCTGGCGGCCGGCGTCCTGCCGGTCCTCGAAGAGGCGGCCGTCGGACATGGCGGGGCGGCGCTGGTGAGGGGCACCCCGTCGTACGCGGGCGCCCCCCCGCCGTTCGCCCTCCGCCGTCGGGGTTCTCCCCAATTCGGCTACCCATCGCTCCCCCCCTCATCAGACGAGGAGGGGGTCGGGGGGTGGTTGATCGGAACGCCGAGGCAGCACCGGGTCGACCACCCCGCGCCGTCGCTCGGCTACGCCGTCGCTCGGCGCTGCCCCTCCTCGTCGGAGGAGGGGCGAATCACGCCCCTTAGCTACGCCTCTTCGAGCTCGGCGCGCTCGGCGATCAGCTTCTCCTGGACGTGCCGCGGCATCGGCTCGTAGTGGTCGAACGACGCGCGATGGAGGCCGCGGCCCTGCGTGAGCGACCGCAGCGTCGTCGCGTAGCGGTAGAGCTCGCTCTCGGGCACGTGCGCCGTGATCTTCTGGAACACCCCGTCGGCGTCCATGCCCTGGATGCGGGCCCGCCGCGTGTTGAGGTCGCCGAGCACGTCGCCCATATACTCCTCGGGGACGAGGACCTCCAGCTGCTGGATGGGCTCGAGCACGGCCGGGTTCGCGTCGCGGAACGCCAGGCGGAAGCACTGCTTCGAGGCCGTCTTGAACGCGTTCTCGTTCGAGTCCACGGGGTGCATGCCGCCGTCGTAGATGACGACGCGGACGTCGCCGACGGGGTAGCCGGCGACGGGGCCCTCGCGGAGGGCGTCGGCGACGCCCTTCTGGATGGCCCCGAAGAACCGCTGCATGTCGATGACGCCGCCGACGATGGCGTCGATGAACTGGATGCGCGCGCCCCAGTCCGTCGTCATCGTGTGCTCCCCGCGCTGCTTCATGTCCTCGGGCGGGTCGAACGCCTCCGACAGCGGCTCGACCATCATCGAGATGTCGGCGAACTGGCCGGCCCCGCCGGTCTGCTTCTTGTGCCGGTACGAGGCGCGGGCGCGGCCCTGGACCGTCTCGCGGTAGGAGATCTTCGGCCGGTCGAACGCCACGTCGACGCCGAACCGGTTCTTGAGCCGGAACTTGGCCACGTCGAGGTGCATCTCGCCCTGGCCGGAGAGCGTCATCTGCGAGAGGTGGGGGTCCTGGTGGAGGTGGAGGCTGGGGTCCTCCTTCATGAGCTGGTGGAGCCCCTGCGCCATCTTGTCCTCCTCCCCCTGCTTCTCGGCGCGGACGGCCAGCGTGATGCGCGGCTCCGGGAACTCGATCGGCGAGACGACGGCGCTCACGCCCTTCTTGCGGAGGGTGTCGTTG
>DATGQT010000245.1:0-5213 GCA_035304085.1 Rubricoccaceae bacterium | reverse complement strand
GGCTCGTAGAAGTCGGCCATGAACGCCTCAACGGGAAGTAGGGTGAAGGGGTCGTCCGCCATGAGCCAGTGGAGGCCGCGGACGCGCTCGAGGTCGCTGGTGTCGAACCGCCCGTCCGGGGCGACGGCGGCCCAGCCGCCGTCGCGGTAGGACATGAGGAGGACGAGCTCCCGGCCGGAGGCCGCCTCCCACAACCGCACGGTGCCGTCCCAACCCGACGTAAGGACGTGGCGGCCGTCGGGCGAGAACGTCGCCGCCGCCACCACGCCTTCGTGTCCGTCGAGCCGGCGCAGCTCCGCACCCGTCGCGGCGTCCCACACCCGCGCCGTCCCATCCTCCCCCGCCGTGAGGACGAGGCGGCCGTCGGGCGAGAGCGCGGCGTCGAACACCCCGCGGGTGTGGCCTTCGAAGCGGCGGACCTCGGCGCCGGTCCCGGCGTCCCACAGCCGCGCCGTCCCGTCCCAACTCGCGGTGAGGACGTGGCGGCCGTCGGGGGAGAACCCGGCTGACCAGACGTAGTCCTCGTGGGTGGCGAACCGCCGCAGCTCCGCGCCCGTCTCGGCGTCCCACACCACGACGTCCCAGAGCCGTCGGGCTCTGTCCCGGCTCGCGGTGACGACCCGGCGCCCGTCCGCCGAGAACGCCGCCGGGCTCCCCCGCTCGGCGTCGACCTCGACCTCGAGGAGCTCGGCGCCCGTCGCGGCGTCCCACACCCGCACGGTCCCGTCCCCCGCCGACGACAACACCCGCCGCCCGTCGGGCGAGAAGGCGGCGGAGGCGACGAAGTCGGTGTGCCCCTCGAGCCGGCGGAGCTCCCGCCCCGTCGCGGGGTCCCACAGGCGTACGGTCCCGTCGTAGCCCGCCGTCAGCACCCGCCGCCCGTCGGGGGAGAACGTCGCCGCTGACACGAAGCCCTCGTGCCCTTCGAAGCGGCGGACCTCGGCGCCGGTCTCGGCGTCCCACAGCCGCGCCGTCTCCCACCCCGCCGTAACCACGTACCGGAGGTCCGGCGAGAACGCCGCGGAGAACACGTCGTCGGCGGGGGCCTCGAACCGCTGGAGCTGGGCGCCCGTGGCGGTACTCCACAGGGCGAGGTTGCCCGGGCTCGCCGTGAACACCGCCTCCCCATCGGGGGAGAACGCCGCCGGTACGACCACCCCGTCGCCGTAGTCTTCGAGCGAGAACCCCGGGAGTTCCAGCACGTGGCGCTGAGCGCCGGTCCCGGCGTCCCACACCCGCGCCGTCCCGTCCGCGCTCGCCGTCAGCACCAGGCGCCCGTCCGGAGAGAACGAGGCGGAGCAGACCGCGTCGGTGTGCCCCCGGAGCTGGAGGCGTTCGGTGCCCGTCGCGGGGTCCCACAGCCGCGCCACCCCCTCCAACCCCGCCGTAAGGATCACGGCTCCATCCGGGGACGCCGTGGCCGGCACGATCTCACAGAGGGACGTGTAGGCCGGCGTCGTCGACTGCACGAAGCGGTGGAGCTCCACGCCCGTCGCTACGTCCCAGAGTCCCACCGTACCGTCCTCACCCGTGACCAACACCCGCTCCTCGTCGGGGGTGAAGGTGGCCGACGCGACGATCGCTCCGGGCCCTCCGAACTGCTGCACTTCGGCGCCCGTCTCGGCGTCCCACAGCCGCGCCGCGTCCCAATCCGCCGTGAGGACGAGGCGCCCGTCCCGGGAGAACGCGGCGGACACGACCTCCGCGTCGTGCCCGATGAGCTCGGCCCGCTGCTCCCCCGTCTCGGCGTCCCACAGCCGCGCCGCGTCCCAGTCCGCGGTCAGGACGAGGCGCGCGTCGGGCGAGAGGGCGGCGGTGAGGATCTCGCCCCCGCCCTCCTCCCCGAACTGCCGGAGCTCGGCGCCCGTGGCCGCGTCCCACAGCCGCGCGGTCCCGTCGTCGCCCGCCGTGAGGACGAGGCGCCCGTCCCCCGAGAACGAGGCGGCGGTGACCCCGCCCTCGTGCCCTTCGAGCCGGCGGAGGGTAGCGCCCGCCGCCGTGTCCCAGAGCCAGACCCATCCCCCGGCACCCGCCGTCAACACCTGCCTCCCATCGGGGGAGAACGCCGCGGTGGTGACGACGCCTTCGGGCTGCTTGAGCTGGACCAGCAGGTGAGGCCGCCCCTCGGCCCCGGCGGGCTGGGCGCCGGCGGGTTGCGGGTGGACGACGAGGGGCGAGCCGCACGTGGCGGCGATGAGGGCGGCGGCACGGAGGGTCATGGGGGTCGCATCCGGGGGCGGGGATCGCTCCGCGCCCGTTCAACGGCGTGAGGGGTCGGCGTGTGGGGCGGATCGGCCCGCCCCCCGATCGTCGGGACGAGGGCAGGGAGTATCAGGACGGTGCCCGGGTAACGTGCACCGATGGCCCCGGGGGGCTCCTTCGAGGCGGAGGATACCTCAAGACGCCCCAGGAGCGCGAGGCCGCGGGCGTGGCGGACGGTCAGCGAGGGCCCTTCCCCGGAGGAGCGCCGTTGGCGTCGGCGCCGTCGAACGTCGCCGGCGGTCCGAGATCCCGAAACGGGTTCGGGATGACCACCCGACATCCCGAACCTGACGGAGCGCTAGGCCAGCACGGGGAGGAACGCCTCGAGGTGCACCTTGCCCGCCTCGACCGCGCGCCGGAGCATCGCCTCGACGAGCGCCCGCTCCCGGGCGTACGCCTCCGCCGTGAAGCACCCGGCGAAGTGGGCCGTCCGCAGCCAGAGGAGGTACGTCGTCACGGCGTCGCCCTCGTTGTAGGCGACGACCTCGTCGTAGCGGCCGTCGAGCCAGAGGTCGGCCACGCTGCGCCCGCTCGCGGGCGCCTTGGCGGGGAGCCCCACGAGCACGGCCATCTCCCGGAGCGAGACGGCGCGCGACCCCCGCCCGCCGAGGACCTCCATGAGGTCGACGTGGGCGTCGCCGTAGCGGTAGAAGTAGTTGACGCCGTCGTAGGGGCGCGCCCCCTGTCGGCACAGCCCCGGCGCGTGGAGGCCCTGCGCCACGCCGCGCTGGACGAGGAGGTGGAGGTCGGCGCTCCGCGAGTTGAACCCGACGAGCTGGGGCCGGTACCGGCCGACGGCGTCGAGGAGGGTGCGGAGGAGGGCGGCCTCGTCGGCCGGGTCGTCGCCGGGCCGGGGGAGCGAGCAGAGGTCGACGCGGACCTCCCCGTCCGTCACCCGCCTTTGGACGAGGGCGGCGGAGGCGAGGCGGCACAAGGCGGTCTTGAGGAAGGGGCGGGGGTTGTCGGGCGTGGCCCCGGCCGCCCGCCACATCGCCTCGCAGACGGCGCGGTCGTCGGCGTCGTCGGGGAGGCCGTAGAGGGCGCGGCCGGCGGCGGTGTCCGGCACCCACTCGAGGTCGAAGGCCCAGACGGTATCGTGGACGGCCCGAAGCATCGTGCTCCGCACTCACCGGGCCGGCGCCAGCGAGAGGAGCCCGAACCCGAACGCCTTCGCCGGGCCGATCCCCCTCCGCACCGCCTCCACCAGCCTGTCCGGGTCTGTGACCGTCAGGACACCATCGAAGCGGACGCCGAAGAGGGTGATGCGATGCATTCGCGAGGGGTCCCCTCCTACGCCCTTGCGTGTGACGATGTGGAACGGCGCCGCTTGTACAGCCGGTACACCGTCATCGCTGTGCGGGAGGTTGAACCCACAACGGTGTGCTTGATCGAGGAGCCACTCGAAGTAGGTCCGGTGCTCCGGCTTGTTGGGCGTCTTCGTGTCCTTCTTCAGCGGGACGCGCGTCTTCTTCGTCGCATCGCGTGCACTCACCGCTCTTCGTGTGGGGTTAGCGATGAGACGAAACGCGAGAGGTTGCCCCTCTCGGAGCGCGAGGTCGAATGGCTTGGGGCCACGCAGCGCCAGCGCGTAGCCTGCATCGAGGAAGGACCAGTCCGGACGTGCGAGCGTCTGGACGAGGAGCGTCGGGTGCGGGCCACCTGGCTGCCCTGGCTCCAGGCGGTAGAGCAGCCGTTCCTCCTCCGCGTCACTCGCAGCCCGCCGGAGCGTGCGGTGCAACTCGTACGCGGAGGCAAGGTCGCGCCGGACGGACGGGTGGCGGGGGTCGAGGGCGATCTGGGTGAGGTACATCACGGTGCGGCTTCGGTGGCGTGGTAGACGGCAACCTCACGGAGGGCGAACCGACGTGGGGCGAACGAGATCGGTTGGTCCGGTCTGACCGGGCGCGCCGTCAATTGCCATCCCGGCAACGCAGTCTCGTCCACGGCATCCGCTTCGAGCACGATGCGCCGGGGGCGCGGAGGCTCTCGATTAAGGACCTCGCGCCAGTACGGATCCTCGAAGGCGAGGAGGGCTTCGGCAAGGGGCTGGGCGACCAGCCCTGTGGGGCTACCGCCTGCGGCAAGGATGCGAACAGGAGCCGCAGGCGGGAAGGCCTTCCTCCCAAGCGAGAGCGGCCAGCGGGGCCGGCCGAGCGCCTCGTCCACGGCGCGCAGCAGCGGGAGGGCCTCCTCTCCTCCCTCGAGCCCGGCGGTGAACCAGGCGTCGGCGAGGTAGAAGCGGTGCGAGAGCACGACGTCTTCGCGCTCGATGGCGCCACGCGCACGGATGAACCCCCCGCGCCCAGCCGTGTGGTAGTCACGCCGGAGGGTGCCCTCGCGGTCCACGCGTACGCCGAAGCGGAGGGTGGCAAGGTCCGACACACTGGCCTCTCGGGCGCGGCCGAGCGCGGCGCAGACGAGCCCGATGACACCGCTCTTTGTGGGCTCCAATGCCGTCTCACGGCGAGAGAACCGGCTCTGCACACCCCAACTCTGCATGGGGCCAGCGAGCCGGAGGAGAAGGGTGTGGCGGCTCATCGGGCCTCCTCCGCTCCTGAGTCGACAGCCGTACCGTCGAGCGCCTTGAGCGTCGCCTCAATCACCTGCTTCACGCTCCCCCGGTTGTACTCCTTCAGAGTCTTGAGTGTGTCAGCGTGCGTCGAGGCAAGGTGGATGGCGACTGGAGCATCATCGTACATCGCCGTTAGCCGCTGCCAGTAGCCGTCGAGGGCGTCGACGGAGGCGCCGACGAGCCCGAGCCCGTTGGACGGGGCGACCGGCTTCTCGAAGGCGTTGACGAGCGACATCGGGGCGTCCTGCCCATCGCGTACGACCGTCATCACGAAGTCGGGCCGGGCCTGGGGAGCGGTGCTGTTCTGCTTCCCGGTCGGGATGGCGCGGACGGAGGCTTCGAGGAACGCGCGCACGCCGTCGCGGGCGAGGTCGAGACC
>DATGQT010000244.1:0-2764 GCA_035304085.1 Rubricoccaceae bacterium | reverse complement strand
GCCGGAATACGACTGCGAAAGGCCGGAATACGCCTGTAAGAGGCCGGAATACGCCCGTAAGAGGCCGGAATACGCCCGCAAGACGCCGGAATACGCCTGTAAGGGACCGGAATACGCCTGTAAGAGGCTGGAATACGCCTGTACGAGGCCGGAATACAGCCTCCACCCGGTTGTCGTGAGGCCCTCGGCCCTGTCATCCCTAGCGAGCCGAACGAGTCAGCCCGCCGCACCATCGCCAACCGCCCCGCTAGTGCTTTGTTGAGGAGCTCCTTTCCCGTCATCCCCGCGAAGGCGGGGATCCATCCCGCGGCTTAGCGAGAAGGCCGACCGGCTGCCGGATTTCCTACGGGAACCTGCGGTTTCCGCTTCCGCGGGAAGGACATCGAAGGGCTCGCGCGGGATCACAGCCCCTCCGGCTCACAGCACCCGAGGAACGCACGCCGCCGCAACCCCCGACCCGGCCCGGAGCGGACCCTCACCCCCCGCCCACGGGCGGGTACGTCGCCGCCGGGCGGTCGAAGTCCACCCGCTCGACCTCGGCCCAGGGCACGTACTCGGCGCCCTCGCCGCCCTCGGCGAACACCAGCAGGCCCGCATTCCCCTCCCCGAGGTCGCCGGCGCGCGCGAGCGGCAGCGCCTCGCCGCTGTGGAGCGTCACCCGGGCGGCCTCCCCCTCCCCGCCGGGAAGCTCGATGGAGGCCACCAGCCCGAAGGGGATCGTGTAGTCCACGCCCCCGGACGGGGCGTCGAGGGTCTCGGTCGTCTCGCTCTCGTCGAGGTCGTAGACCAGCCGGCCCGCGAGGCGGCGGCCGTCGCGCGTGGCGACGCGGCCCGTGAGCGGGTGGCCCGGCGGGAAGTCGCCGTAGGCGGGGCCGCTGGAGTCCGCCGCGCTGAGGTCGGCGCGCTCGAAGGCGTCCCACGAGACGAGCACCCGGCCGTAGCGCGCGTCGTCTACGTAGACCCCCCCGTTGCCCCGGCCCACCTCGCGGGTGCCGGTGAGCACGACCGTGCGGCCGTCGCGCAGCGTCACCAGCGAGCTGTCGCGCGCGCGGCGCTCGATGGAGCGGATGGCGTCGAAGCGCAGGCTGAGCGGCTCGCCGTCGGCGGTGCGGCCGTCGAGCGCGTCGAGGCCGACGCCCTCCTCCCGGTTCCACTGGAGGAAGCCGGTGAAGGCCCCCCGCCGCGTGCGCACCGTCCCGTGCAGCCGGGAGGGCGCGGCGCCGGTCCGTGCGGGGGGCAGGAACTCGATGGAGCGGACCTGGCGCTCGTGCAGGTCCACGACGCCGTGCCGGTCGTCCCACACCCGCAGGCCGTCGGCGAAGTCGTCGGCCGCGTAGCGGTCGAGGTGGACCACCGTCCCGCTCTTGAGCGTCACCCGGAGGTCGCCCCCGCGCGCCTCGAGCTTCGCGATGTCGCCGAAGCGGGCCATGAACGGCCGCCCGAGGTCGTCCTCGTGGCCGACCTCGATCCCGAAGATCTCGACCGGGCGCCGCCGCTCGGCCAGCCGCTCGGGCGGCACGTGGGCCGCCCACGGGTTCTCGTCCTCGAAGCCGTTGAAGTAGTCGCCCCAGAACGCCTCCTCCCCGCCCCCGAACCGCAGCCGCCCCTCGTACGTCTCGCCGCCGACGGTCGTGACGCGGCCGTAGAGGAAGCTCGGGTGGGGCTCCGCGTCCGCCGCGGCGGAGGGCGAGGGCGCCGCGGGGGCCTGCTCGGAGCGGCAGCCCGCCAGCGCGAGGGCGACGACGAGGGCGAGGGAGAGGCGGGACATCGGCGCGGGGGTGAGGATCACGGGCTCCGACGCGCGGGCGCCGTCGGGATGAGTCTTGGATGCGTCGCGGACGTACGGTTCCACGACGGTCTGCCGGTGGTACATGGTGCAGGTGGATGGTGAACGTTACACGGTCGAAGCGAGGCTGCCATCCCGAGCGAGGCTGTCATCCCGAGCGAGGCTGTCATCCTGAGCGCAGCGAAGGATCTTGCCCCGGCATGACGGTAGCCCCATCAGGCCACCGGCAGACCGGCTGTAGATCCTTCGTCGCTGTGCTCCTCAGGATGACAGTGCAGGGGATCCCCCAGCAATCGCCTGCTGTACGCCGGGAGCCGGTCATCGCGCTCGCCCGGCGTCCGAGGGGGCGTGCTCCCGCGCCGCGCGCCGGAACAGCACGGCCGACCCGGCGAACAGCGCCACGAAGAACCCGTTCAGCACCACGAGCTCTATCGGCCCGCTGTACGGGGAGCCCAGGTGGGCGACCACCGCGCCCGCGGCGACCGACGCCTGCGCCAGCGCCGTCGCGAACATCGCGCGGGCCATCCCACGGGGCCGGAACCGCGCGACGACGGCACCGACGATCCCGACGGCGAGCACCCCGGCGTACAGCAGGTTCGCGGGGTCGCCGTCCGCCCCGATGATGCCGACGCCGAGGCTTATCCAGACGAGCAGGAGCACGGCCGCGAGCGCGATGCCGGCGGCGGCTCGGTACGCGGTGTCGTCCGTCCTCCTCACGGCCAGCTCGTACATGAGGCCGATGCCGCCCAGGAGGGCGCCGGCGAAGACGAAGTCGCTCGCCGCCCACTGCACTTCGTCGGTGAACTGCATCGCGACCAGGGGCAGCAGCAGCACGAGCGCTGCCGCGGACCAGAACACGATCCGCCAGCGGCTCCCGCGTCGTGCTCCGCCGGCTTCTACGTTGCCTGCCATCGTCTCGTCTCCGTCGTCGGCCATGGGCTCGGTGTGCGGGTGAAATCGGGGGGAGGGGTCCGGGGA
>DATGQT010000243.1:0-2123 GCA_035304085.1 Rubricoccaceae bacterium | reverse complement strand
CACGGACCACGGACCACGGACCACGGACCACGGACCACGGACCACGGACCACGGACCACCGAATCCCGAAACCGCCCGTGCGCGCGGGGGTACCTTCCGCCGCTTGCCCGCCAACCCCCCGCCGACCCCACGTTGAACGAGACGCTGCCCGAGCCCGCCGCCCCCGCCGAGATCGAGCCCCTCCCCGACGACGCCCCCGCCTGGACGCCCGCCGACGCCGCCGACCTCTACCACGTCCGGGCCTGGGGCGAGGGGTACTTCGGCGTCAACGACGCGGGCCACGTCAGCGCCCGGCCCAGCCTCGACACGCCGGTCGACATCGACCTCTACGAGGTGGTCCAGGAGCTGAAGGCCGAGGGCGTGAAGTTCCCGGTGCTCATCCGGCTCCAGGACCTCCTCCACACCCGCGTCATCCAGCTCAACCGCGCCTTCCGCGCAGCCATCGAGGAGGCCGGCTACCGGGGCGGCTACTCGGGCGTCTACCCCGTCAAGGTGAACCAGCTCCGCGAGGTCGTCGAGGAGATCCTCGAGGCGGGGCAGCCGTTCGGGTTCGGGCTCGAGTGCGGCTCGAAGGCCGAGCTCGTCGCCACGCTCCCCTACCTGACCAACGACGAGACGCTCCTCGTCTGCAACGGGTACAAGGACGAGGCGATGCTGAGGCTGATGCTGACGTTCCAGGGCCTCGGGAAGAACGTCGTCCCCATCGTCGAGAAGTTCGGGGAGTACGAGACGATCGAGCGGCTGGGGCGCGAGATGGACGTGGCCCCGCGCTACGGCCTCCGCGTCCGGCTGACCACGACGGCGGCGGGGCAGTGGGCGACCTCCTCGGGCGACCAGTCGAAGTTCGGCGTCTCGACGCCGGAGGTGATCGAGGTGGCCGAGCAGCTGAAGAAGGCGGGCCGGACGGAGGGCCTCGTGCTGCTGCACTTCCACCTCGGCAGCCAGATCACCGACATCCAGGCGCTCAAGAACGGCGTCAAGGAGATCGCCCGCGTCTACGCCCACCTCATCCACCAGGGCCTCGGCATCCGCTACCTCGACGTCGGCGGCGGCCTCGGCGTCAACTACGACGGGATGCCGCTGGGCGGCGGGCGCGGCGGCGTCGACTACTCGATGCAGGAGTACGCCAACGCCATCGTCTACGCCGTCAAGGAGGTGTGCGACGCCGAGGAGGTGCCGCACCCCACGCTCGTCTCCGAGAACGGCCGCGCCGTGACGGCGCACCACTCCGTCCTCGTCGTCGAGGCCCTCGGCGCGACGACGAAGCCGACGGCGCCGCCCGACTTCCGCGTCCGCAAGAAGGACCACCCCATCGTGCAGGGGCTGTTCAAGCAGTGGCAGGAGCTCCGCGAGGGGAACGGGAACCTCGCGCTCGGCCACCTCCTCGAGCAGTACCACGACGCCGTCGAGCAGCGCCAGAACGCCGACGCGCTGTTCGCCTTCGGCTACCTCGACCTCGCGCAGAAGGCCCGCGCCGAGGAGCTGTTCTGGAGCGTCTGCCACGCCATCAACCGCCGCATCCACCGCGCCGGCCCGGACTGGCTGCCCCCCGAGCTCCTCGACCTCGACGACCTCCTCGTCGACCAGGTCCTGTGCGACTTCTCGGTGTTCCAGTCGATGATGGACTACTGGAGCATCGGGCAGCGCTTCCCCATCATGCCGCTCCACCGCCTCGACGAGGAGCCCGCCCGCCGCGCGACGCTGGTGGACCTCACGTGCGACTCCGACGGGAAGGTGTCCCGGTTCATCTCGCCCGAGGGCGAGAAGCGCTACCTCGAGCTCCACCCCCTCCGCGAGGGCGAGCCCTACTACATCGGCGTCTTCCTCATGGGCGCCTACCAGGACATCCTCGGCGACACCCACAACCTCTTCGGCGGCGTCACCGAGGCCCACGTCTACGCCGACGCCGAGGAGCCCGGCAACTACTACGTCGAGAACCTCATCCCCGGCACGACCGTCGAGCAGATCCTCGCCCGCGTGCAGTACTTCCCGCAGGACCTCCAGCAGAAGATGCAGGCGCTCCTGCGGAAGAAGGCGCGCGACGGCGCCATCCGCCCCAAGGCCGCCACCGACGTGCTCGAACGCTACCGCGCCCTCTTCGACGCCTACACGTACTACGAGCC
>DATGQT010000242.1:0-2129 GCA_035304085.1 Rubricoccaceae bacterium | reverse complement strand
GGGGGGGGGGGGGCGGGGGGGGGGGGTGCGCTTCGGCGCGGCCGGATCGCTCGTCAGGGGCACCCCCCTCCCCCTCCGGACCCGGCCTCGCAATGCGTCTCCTCGCCCTCCTCGCAGCCCTCGCCGTCGTGCCGGCGGCGGCGCAGCCCGTCTTCAGCGGCGGCGCCGAGTTCCAGCCGCTCCCCGTCGGCGCGCGCAACGGGGTCTCGAACCTCCACGCCGAGGGGGGGCGCCTCTACGCCGGCCCCCACCTCGTCGTCACCGACGACGGCGCCACGTTCGACTTCCTGGCCGCCGACTCCGCCTTCGCCTCCTCCGCCCCCGGCCAGGTCTCCGTCTACTCCCTCGACGTCGAGGGCGACGTGGTCTGGGTCGGCCTCGGCTACATCGACGAGTTCGCCCAGGACAACCCGCAGGCGGCCGCCGGCTTCGCCGTCTCCACCGACGGCGGCGCGAGCTGGGTCTACCGCTTCCCCCAGCTCGACGCCCCCCTCGACACCACCGTCGTCTACGGCGTCTCGACGCTGCGGGCCCTGCCCGTGACGGCGCCGCAGCAGAGCCCCCCGTTCGACCTCGACTACGACCCCGCCACCGGCGCCGTCTGGGTGGCCGGCTTCGCCAGCGGCCTCCGCCGCAGCGACGACCAGGGCCGGACGTGGGAGCGCGTCGTCCTCCCCCCGGACTCCTCCGACTTCATCCGGCCGGACATCCCCTACGACTTCGTCTACGCCCCCCTCAACCAGGGCGTCCAGCAGAACGGGTTCGTCGCCTTCTCCGTGCTCGTCGACGAGGCC
Source organism: Rubricoccaceae bacterium (assembly GCA_035304085.1). Lineage (GTDB taxonomy): Bacteria > Bacteroidota > Rhodothermia > Rhodothermales > Rubricoccaceae > DATGQT01. Next base: position 1,335 of record DATGQT010000242.1, on the reverse strand, counting down.
GGGACCGTCTGGGCCGGCACCGCCGCCGGCCTCGCCCGCTCCGACTCGGCGGACGTCGACGCCGCCACGGGCGACCGCGCCTGGCGCCGCTACCACTTCGACGACACCGCCCTCAGCCTCCCGTCCGACTTCGTCGTCTCCATCGAGGAGCAGGAGGTGGGCGACCCGGCGTTCCCCGTCGGCAGCCCGGAGAACCCGCGGAACCCCGTCTGGATCGCCGCCTGGCCCGCCGACTCCGGCGGCGACTTCGGGCTGACGGTCTGGCGCGGCGACGACGCCGACGGCGACCCGGTGTTCGAGACCGTCCTGCTGCCCGGCACGCAGGTCTACGACACCGCCTTCGACGGGCCGCGCGTCTACGTGGCCGGCAACGACGGCCTCTACGTCTCCGACGACGCGGGCGCCACGTGGCACACCGTCTCGACGTTCCGCGACGCCGCCGGCGCCGTGCTCCCGCTCGGCCCCACGGGCGTCTTCGCCGTGGCCGTGACCGACGCCGGGACGCCGGAGTCGGTGCTGTGGGCCGGCACCTCGGCGGGCCTCCTCAAGAGCACCGACGGCGGGCAGACGTGGACCGTCTTCCGCGTCAACGTTCCGCCCGCCGGCGACCCCGACTTCGCGGATGAGGTGCCCGAGGTGGAGGCCTACGCCTACCCCAACCCCTTCACGCCCGGCGCCGACGGCTACTGCCGCATCCGCTTCGACGCCGCCGGCGACGTCGGCACCGCGCGCGTGCGCGTGTTCGACTTCGGGATGCGGCTCGTCCGCACCCTCGAGGCCCCGGCCCGCGGCGGCGCCAACGAGGCGCTGTGGGACGGGCTGAGCGAGGACGGCGCCCGCGTCGCCAACGGCGTCTACCTCTACGTCGTCGAGGCCGGCGGCGCCGAGGCGACGGGGAAGATCCTGGTGCTGGAGTGATTACGTGAGGTACGTGATTACGTGAGGGTTGCCACCCACGTAATCGCGTCTCACGTAATCACGTAATCACGTAATCATGAAACGGCTGCTCCTCCCGCTCTGCCTCGCCCTGCTCGTGGCGGCACCCGCCTCGGCCCAGTACGCCGGCGCCTTCGCGCGCTACGGCTTCGGCGCCCGCGCCCTCTCGATGGGCAGCGCGCTGACGGCCGACGTCTTCGGGGGGGCGAGCCCGTACCACAACCCCGCGCTGGCGCCGGACGTCCCGCAGCAGGCGCTCGAGGCCTCGGCGGCCTACATGACGTTCGACCGCCAGCTCCAGCACCTCCAGTTCGCCGCGCCGCTGCGGCCCCGCGCCGGCATCGCCGGCGGCATCGTCCACGCCGGCGTCTCCGAGATCGACGGCCGCGACGGGAGCGG
>DATGQT010000241.1:0-6797 GCA_035304085.1 Rubricoccaceae bacterium | reverse complement strand
GCGCACGTGTCGCCGCTGTTGTAGACGGTCTTCCCCTCGGCCTCGAGGATGAAGCCGCCGGCGAGGCCGCCGTAGGTGCCGTCGGGGAAGGAGGAGGAGTGGCGGGCGTAGGTGCGCGTGAGGCGGCCCCACTCGAAGTCCCACCGCCCCCCGATGTTCATGGGGTGGACGTGCTCGTGGCCGTGGTGCCGCCCGGCGTACTGCACGACCTCGAAGTCGGCCACGAGGAGGGCGCCGGTGCGCGCGAGGATGGCCGGAGCGTCGCCCCAGTGGTCGCCGTGGGCGTGCGTGAGGACGACGACGTCCGGCGCGAGGTCGTCGGCCGTGACGACGCCCTCGGTGTGCTTGTTGCCCGTGATGAACGGGTCGAAGAGGAGGGTCGTCCCGCTGGTCTCGATCTGGAGGGCGGAGTGGCCGTAGTAGGTGACCTTCATGGCGGATGGATGATGAGCGATGGCTGATGGGGCTTCAATATCGCACACCCCCATCAGCCATCTCACATCATCCATCAACGGGCCAGCGTCACCTTGTGCGTGAGGCGGGTCTCGGGCGTCTGGAGCTGGACGAAGTAGACGCCGCTGGGGAGGTCGCCCGCGTCCCACACCACCTCGTGCCGGCCGGCGCCGAGCGGCCCGTCGTAGAGGACGGCGACGCGGGCGCCCGCGACGTCCCAGACGGAGAGGCGGACGGGCGTGGCCTGCCCCAGCGCGAAGAGCACCGCCGTCGACGTCGCGAAGGGGTTGGGGGAGTTGCCGAGGAGCTCGGCCAGCGGCCCGCCGTCGGCGCCGAGGCCGAGCTTGAGCGCGCCGCTGAGGCGGTCGGGGCCGTCGGCGGCGCGCTGGCGGATGCGGTAGTAGAGGAGCGGGGCCTCGGGCGGGAGGTCGGTGTAGGCGAAGCGCATGGTGCCGTCGGCCGCCTCGGCGACGCGGTCGCGGAGGCGGACCTCCCCGACGGCCGCGAACGCCCGCCCGTCGAGCGAGCGCTCGACGGCGAACGCCTCGCTCTCGCGGTCCTTCGTCTCCCACGTCAGCCGGACGGCCCGCCCGTCCACGCGCGCGGCGAGGGCCTCGACGGGGTACACGAACGCGAGGTCGGAGGGCGCCGTCAGCCGCTCGGCCCGCGCGACGACGAGCCGCGCGGGCACGTCCTCCTCGAACCCCAGGCGGACGAGGCCCTCGACGGGCTCGTCGAGCCGGCGGCGGAGGGTGTGGCCGATCTCGTCGCGGCCCCGGGCGCGGTCCCACACGCGGAGCTCGTCGAGGAGGCCGGTGTACGGCGCGGCCGTCGAGGCGCCGCGCGCGGCGTGGCGCCCGCCCACGGCGAGGGGGGCGTCGCCGGCCGCGTCGCCGCTGCGGAGGGAGTCGGCGGCGGCGCCGTCCACGAAGAGGCGGGTCCAGCCGGCGGGGTCGTGCGTGAGGGCGACGTGGTGCCAGCGGCCGTCGGCCACCGGCGGCTCCGCCGTCATCCCGACGTGGCGGCCGGGCTCGCCGCGGTAGACGACGAGGCGGCCCTGCGCGTCGACGAGCCACTCGAACGGGTACGGCTGCCCCTCGCGCCCGTCCCACGCCGAGAGCACGACCTCCTCGAGCCCCGTCGTCTTCAGCCACGCCTCGACGGTGTAGCCGTCGCGGTCGCCGAGGGGCGGGAGCGCGCGGCGGTCGAGGACGAGGGGCACCGCCCGGCCGTCGCCCCGGAGGGCCAGCCCGCGCGCCGGCGGCGCCTCCTCCACGGCCACGCGCCAGCGGGCCTCCCACCCCGACCAGTAGATCAGCTGGCCGTCCTCGCGCCGCCCCAACGGGTAGACCGTGACCTCGGCGGACCGGGCCTCCGGCCCCACCTCGAGACCGAGCACGAAGCGGAGCGGGCCGCGGAGCGCGCGGGGCGTGAGGGCGTGGACGCGCCGCTCGTGCTGCGACGAGGCCGCGAGGCGGAGCGGTACCTGCTCGTTCGTCCGCGCGTGGACGGCCACCGCCTCGACGAGCCGCCAGCCCGCGGGGAGGTCCAGCGTCAGCCCGTGCGAGGGCCGGCTCCCGCCCCACGGCACGAACGCGTTGATGCGCGCCTCCGCCGGGACCGCCTCGGGCGGCTGGATCGGCCCGATCTGCGCGCGCACGCCCTCACCGGGGAGCGCGCCGCACGCGAGGAGCAGGCCGAGCAGGAGCGCCTGCCCGGCACGGTGGGAGTGAGAGCGACGCAAGCGCGGAGGGGAAGGGAATGGGGGGCGCCGCGCCGCCCGCAGGAGCGCGCCCGGAGCGTCACGGCCGGGCGCAGGCGGCGCGCGGCGCGAAAGATAGACGGGCGGGGTGATTCGGTCAAACCACCCCGCCCGCCCGTTCTCCCCGCGGCTCGGTCCGATCAGCGCGTCGGGCGCGGGTGGCCGTTGCCCTCGGCGGCGGGGCGGATCACGCGGCGCTCGCCCGCGCGCGGCACCGGCGGGGCCGCCGGGGCGGGCGCGGGGCGCGGCTCGGGCCGCTGCGCGGGGCGCGCCGGCTCGGGGCGCGCCGGCTCGGGGCGCCCGCGCTCGCCGGGGGCGCCGCTGCCCTCGGGCAGGAAGGCCCGTGCGATGCGCGGCGTCTCGGCGAACCGGCCGCGCTCGTCGAGGCGCACCCACTGCTGGGGCAGCTTGTAGAGGTAGCGGCCGATCCCCCACTGCACCGCCGCGCGCTTCATCGCGTTGGAGAGGCCGCCCTTGATGGCCTCCACCTCCGTGTTCTCGGCGCCGTCCCACTTCGTGATCCACTCGGTGTGGACGTTCCCGTCCCCATCCTCGCGGGTGATGCGGATGGAGATGCCGCAGAGGACGCCGCCCTCGGGGGCCTGCGTGAACTCGTTGCGCCAGCCGTCGGGGCCGCACACCTCGTCGAGGCGGTCCTGCACGGCGCGGCTGGAGATGTAGGCCATCGCGAGGCCCTTGGACTTGTCGCGCGTCACGGCGCCGGGCTTCCACTCCACGTCCTCGAACGGGAAGGGGTCGGCGAGGCGGGCGAGGTCGGGCTTGATCGTGTTCATGTCGGTAGGGGCTGAGGTACAGGTGGAGGTCAGCTCGCCTTGCGGATGGGGACGAGGCGGTGGGGGACGGCGGGGCGCTCGGCGCCGGGCTCGGCGTAGGGCGCCCAGACGTCCGGGAACCGGCGGTCGAGGCGGCGGAGCAGGATGAACGGGTCGAGGTCGTTGGCGGCGTGCCAGAGCGCCCGCTCGCCGGCCTCGAAGGCGCCGTCGCCGCCGGCCTCGTCGTCGAGCGCGAGGGGGTAGGTGACGAGGACGCTGGCCTGCTCGGGGCGGAGGCGGAGCGCCTTCGCCTGCGGGCTCGCGAGCGTGCGGAGGTTGATCCGCCCCCGCTCGGAGAACGGGCTCCCGGCCCCCTCCCCCTCCCACTGGCTCACGAGGTAGAGCACGTCCTCCATGTGGTAGAGGAGGTCGCTCCCGCGGAGGCGGTAGACGGCGTCGGCGGCGCCGGCGGCCAGCACGGTGGCGTCGCGGCGGAGGAGGCGCTGGCCGTCGCGGAGCGTCCGTGCCCCGCCGCACTCGAAGGCCACCCGCCGCAGCGTGCCGTCGGGCAGGGGCGCCTCGACGAGGAAGTCGAGCGCGAAGAAGGCGCCGGGGCGCTCGACGGCCACCTCGCTCTCGAGGCGGGCGTCCTCACGGAGGTACTTCACGAGGTGCCACGCGAACTCGTCCTGGAGCGCGCCCGCGTAGGGCGGCTCGTAGTGCGGGCCGGTGAGCAGGCTCTCGGCGAGCTCGCGCGCCGAGAACGGCGTCGCCTCGCCGGTGGGGCCGATGTGGTGCATGGTGCGGGGGCGCCGGAGCGCCGGCATGTGACGGGGAAGGGCGGCGCGGCGGCTCCCGGGGTGGGCTCACGCGCGCGCACGGGTAAAGTCGGGAGGGCGGGTGCCGCCGATCTGTCACAGGCTGGACCGGGAAAATCCTGGACCGCCGCGGAGGCCCGTTCGCCGTCCGTGGTCCGCCGCCCGCCGCCGGCCGTCCCTACCTTCGCCCCCCTGTGTTCACTGCCCGCCATGCGAATCTCGACCACGGACCACGGACCACGGACCACGGGCGCGATGCGATCCATCGTCCTCACCCTCCTCCTCGCCGCCGGCCTCGCCGCGCCGGCCGCGGCGCAGATCGGCTTCGGCGCCTACAACGGGCGGAACCACCCGGAGCTCGACTGGCGCGTGGCCGAGACGGAGCACTTCGAGATCATGTACCCCGCCCACCTCGCCGGCATCGAGGCCGAGGCGGCGGCCGTCGCCGAGGCCGCCTACGACGCCCTCTCCGAGAACTTCGGCGGCGTGACGTTCGACGAGCGCATCCGCATCTACCTCTCCGACGAGGACGAGATCGCCAACGGCACGGCGTGGGACGTCGGGGGCGCGGGGTTCACGACGATCTGGGTCCACGTCAACGAGACGGCCGAGGTCTGGACGGGCGAGGTGAAGTGGCTCCGGAAGGTGCTCGCCCACGAGATCGCCCACCTCTTCCACTTCCGCGCCGTCTGGAGCCCCATCGGCCTGCTCCAGAACCTCGTGGCCTACCCCTTCCCGCGGTGGTGGACGGAGGGCCTCGCGCAGTACGAGACGGAGCGGTGGGACTCCGAGCGCGGCGACCGCTGGCTCCGCAAGGCCGTCTTCGAGGACCGCCTCTCCGCCTCCGACGGCGCCTCCGTCTGGAACGGCCGCCTCCTCTACGCCGCCGGCAACAGCCAGGTCCGCTACCTCGCCGACACCTACGGCGACTCCACGCTCGTCGAGATCCTCCGGCACCGCAAGCGCATCCTCGGCCTCGTCCCCGTCCACGACTTCGCCGCCGCCTTCGAGGCCGTCATGGACAAGCCCTACCGCGACTTCCAGGAGGAGTGGCGCAAGCACGTCAACGTGCACTACAACACGCTCGCAGGGCAGATGGAGCGGGTGGACTCCCTCGGCACCGACCCCCTCGCGCTGCCGGGGCAGTACGTCTACGACGTCGCCTACAGCCCGGACACCAGCCGCATCGCCGCCGTCGTGCTCTCGTCGCTGGCCCGGCCCGTACGCCGGCTGTTCGTCATGAACAACACGGCCGGCGACTCGACTGCTACGCGGGATGTGCGCGTGCTGGCCGAGGGCGCCATCGAGGGCCCCATCGCGTGGAGCCCGGCGGGCGACCGCATCGCCTACACCCGCACCGTCCGCGGGCGCCACGGCTCGCTGATCAACGACCTCTACCTCGTGGACACCCGGACGGGCCGGCGGCGCCGCCTGACGGAGAGCCGCCGCGCGATCTCGCCCACCTTCGCCCCCGACGGCCGCCGCCTCGCCTTCGTCGGCAGCGAGGCCGGCACGGCCAACGTGTTCGTGCTCGACCTCGAGACGGGCGCGGAGACGCCGCTGACGCGCTTCACCGGCGACGTCCAGATCACGAGCGCCCGCTGGCAGCCCGGCGGCGAGCGCGTCGCCTTCGCCATCTTCGACGCCGACGGCAGCCGGACGCTGATGACCGTGGACGCCGCCACCGGCGCCCTCGCGACGATCCCGACGGGCGCCGGCCTCGCGCCCCAGGAGAGCGACAGCCGCTTCCCCGTCTGGAAGCCAGACGGCGGCGCCCTCGCCTTCGTCTCCCTCCGCGACGACGTGCCGAACGTGTTCACCGTGCCGGTGGGGGAAGGGGGACTAGCCACTGGCCACTGGGAGTCGACGAACACAGCCCCTGGTGCCCATTCCCCGGTGGCCCTTCCCCCGGCGCGTAGCGCCGAGCAGCGCATCACCTACCTCTTCACCGGCGCCACCGTCCACGACTGGCTCCCGCCGGACTCCCTCCACCCGGCCGGCCGCCTCGTCCTCGTCTCCAGCGAGACGAAGCGGCGCGACCGCGTCTTCGTCGTGGACGCGGCCCGGCCGCTGACGGTGGACGCGGCGGCGCCGCCCGTCGTACCGCCGGCCTATGCCTCTTGGACGGACCACCGGCCCCCGCGCGAGGTGCCCTTCCACGTCACCCCCGACTCCTCGCTCGTCCGCGCGCGCTACGGCTACAACAGCCTGAAGAACCTCACGCACGCCATCACCCTGCCGCTGCCGTACGCCGACCCCGAGAACGACGACTACGGCGCCTTCGCCAACTCGATCTGGCTCGAGCCCCTCGGCAAGCACCAGCTCTTCGTCCTCGCCGGCGTCTCGGTCACCCGGTTCGTCGACAAGTCGTTCCTCCTCCTCTCGTATACCAACAACACCCTCGCCCCGAGCCTCACGCTCGACCTCTACCGCTTCCCCTCGCCGACGAGCTTCTACGGCACCGGCCTCCTCGTCGAGAACATGACCGGCGGCGACCTCTCGGCCACGCTCCCGCTCGACCTCACCGACGCCCCGTTCACGACCACCCTCGTCGGCGCCCGCGTGCGCTACGCCTACGTCGAGCCGTTCGACCTGGGGGAGGACGTGGACCTCTCGGCCTCCGGCGGCGACCTCCCGCAGCCCGAGGAAGGCTTCCGCGCCGACCTCCAGCTCGGCTTCGCGTGGAAGCGCCAGCGGCCCTACCGCTACAACGTTCTCGCCCCCCTCGACGGCACCGGCCTCCGCGCCCGCGTCACCCTCGGCGCCCCCGTCCTCGGCTCCGAGAACGAGTTCGTCCGGCCCGACGTCGCGGCCTACACCATCCTCCCGGCCTTCGGCTTCGGGCAGCTCTACCTCTACGGCCGCGCCACGGCCGTCTTCGGCGAGCCGTTCGCCCAGGACTTCGTCGGCCTCGCCCGCTACGACGACGTCGACGTGCAGCTCCCGTTCTACGGCGCGCTCACGCTCGACGACGCCGAGCGCGTCCGCGGC
>DATGQT010000240.1:0-8806 GCA_035304085.1 Rubricoccaceae bacterium | reverse complement strand
CACCTGCATGGGGTGCAGGGGGTCGTGGGTTCAAATCCCGCCTACCCGACACCGAACGCCCCCGGCCGGTTGGCCGGGGGCGTTCGTCGTTGTGAGCCGGATGGAGGACCGTGCCCGGGGGCAGCCCCCGTACACGCTGGGGCGAGGTCCCTGATGTTCGCGCACTCGCGGGCGTGCCGCTACGGCGTTATCCGTGTCTGGTGCTGGGGGTTGAAGACGTCCAGGCGTACGGCCTCGGCGGCGGCGATCTCGTCGGCCGAGAGGTGCTCGCTCGGCGTCAGCCGGAACACGTCGAGGCCGCGGCCGATCTCGGAGGCGTAGATGTGGCCGTTGTACCAGTAGGCGGCCCAGTGCCCGCCCATGGCCATCCGCTCGGGGTCCATCGGCCCGCGGTCGAAGAAGGCGATCTCGACGGGGTTCGCCGGGTCGGTGAAGTCGAACACCGAGACGCCGCCCTGGTACCACCCCTGCACCATGACGTCGCGGCCGGGGATGGGGATGAGCGAGCCGTTGTGGGCGACGCAGTTCTCCAGCTCCGTCTGCGGGGCGGGCAGCTTGTAGTAGCCCTGGAAGACGAGCTGCCGGTCCTCGATGGTGAAGAGGGCGTCGGCGCCCCACTCGGGCCGGTCGGTCTCGCGGCAGCGCGGCGCCATGCCGCCGCCCCACTCGTCGGTGAAGACGACCTTCGTGCCGTCGTTGCTGAAGGTGGCCGAGTGCCAGTAGGCGAAGTTCTCGTCGGCCGCCTGCGCGATCCGCCGGGGGTCGGCCGGGTCGCTGATGTCGAGGAGGATGCCGTAGCCGGAGCACGCGCCGGCGGCCAGCCCGACCTCCGGGTAGACCGTGATGTCGTGGCACTGGTCGGGCCCGGGGCGGTCCTCCCCGCCGTCCGGGTGGCCCGCCATCATCGTGACGTACTCCTGCAGGAGGCCGCGGAGGGCGGTGCTGTCCTGGGCCGTGGGGGTGCCGCTCACCCCGCGCATCTCCATGCTGTAGGCGAGCGCCTGCGGCACCATCGCGTCGCTCATCACGTAGTCCGCCCCGTCGATGGTCACCACGAACGCGTCGCGGGCGCGGGCGGCGGCGGCCTCGTCGGGCGTGGCGGGTTCGAGGCCGAGGCTGGACGCGATGTCCTCCGTCGTCTCGCCGTGCTCCGGCGGCGCGGTGAGCCCGAGGAGGAACCGCGGCGTGTTGACGACGGCCGCGCGCTCGGGGTGGTCCAGCGGCACCTCGATCACCTCGATCCGGAAGCGCGCCGTGTTCGGGTCCTCCTCCGGCAGCAGGTCCGAGCACCCGGCGAGCTCCTCGGCGGGGCGCACCTGGCTCGTGCCGGAGACGTAGACGTACACGTGGGAGGGGTCGTCGGGGTCGGGCACGAGGGTGTGGGTGTGGGAGCCCCGGCAGGTCTGCACCGCCGCCACCTGCCGGGGGTGCTCGACGTCGCTGACGTCGAAGATGCGGACGCCGCGGAAGCGCTCGGCGCTGACGGGCTCGGCCACCCCCTGCGCGCCGCAGTCGAGCCGGCCCCGCGTCTCCTCCACGGACATGAACAGGAGGTCGCCGTAGATGGAGACGTCGTTCTGGCCGCCGGGGCAGGGGAGGGTCGCACGGAGGGTGGGGTTCGTCGGGTCCGAGATGTCGTAGACCTGGAGGCCGTGGAAGTTGCCCAGGAAGAGCGTGTTGCCACGGAAGGCCATGTCCGAGTTCATCATGCTGAAGTCGCCGACGTCGTCGGGGTTGAAGAAGCCCTCCGGCTTCGGGGCGTGGCCGACGAGCTCCATGTTGGAGGCGGCCACCCCGGCGTCCTGCCAGCCCGGCCGAAGGCCGACGCGCGGGTCGGCGGCGTCGGGCTGTGCGGCCGCGAGCGTGGCGGTGAGGAGAAAGACGGCGGTAGAGGCGAGGCGTCGGGTCATCACGTGGGCGTTCATCGGGTGCGAAGGTCTCAGTGGTGGTGCGGTTCGGGGAGGGGCGGCGCGTCGTCGCCCAGCAGGGCGCGCATGCGGGCGATCTCGGCCCGCTGGCCGGCCTCGATGTCGGAGGCGAACTGGAACACCTCGGGCGCCTGGGCCGCCCCCTCGGCGGCGAGGAGCTCCGAGACCATGACGAGCGCCCCCTCGTGGTGTCGGATCATGTACTGGAGGAAGAGCCGGTCGAACTCGGGGCCGGTCGCGCCCGCCAGGTGCGCCATCTCCTCCGGCGACAGCATCCCCGGCATGAGGGCGTGGTGGCCGTCGCCGCGGGCGTGGGCGGACGGGTCCGGTGCCGCGGCGCCGTGGTCCCGAAGCCAGCGCGTCATCCAGGCGATCTCGTCCGTCTGGGCGACCTCGATCCGCTCGGCGAGGAGGAGGAGGTCGGGGCGCGAACTGCGGTCGGGCACGAGGGCGGTCATGTCGAGCGCCTGCGCGTGGTGGGGGATCATCCCCTGCATGAAGCGCACGTCCGCCTCGGCGGGCTGCGCGCGGGCGGGGAGGGGGATGGCGGCGCACACCACGAGGGCGGCGACCGCTACCAGCCTGAAACGTACTGTCATGTTCGATACTCCTGGCTCGTCTGGGGCCGTCGTCCTACGGTGGCCGCTTCCACAGTGTTGCCCAGCGTGGTGATCCCCGTGGTGTTGCCTCTGGCGGGTTGGTGTATATTCGGACTCGATGGTCCTTAATCACCTGATCGGGCTGCGATGAACCTCTACTGGCGGCTGGCCCAGGGGGCTTCGGTGGCGACGGCGCTCGGCGTCGTGGCGCTGCTGGTGTTCCGGGAGGACCTCGGCCTCTTCCTCACCTGGCACGTCCTCGTCCCCCTCGTCCCGCTCTCGCTCCTCCTCGCCCCGCAGGTGTGGCGCAACCTCTGCCCGATCGCGGTGGTGCACCAGCTCCCGGTACACCTCCGGTTCGGCGGGACGCGGCGGGTCCCGGTGCGGGTGCAGCGGACGGCCCCGGCGGTGGCCGCGGCACTGTTCTACGCCATCGTCCCGCTCCGGCTCACGGTGTTCGACGTGAGCGGCCCGGCGCTGGCGGCGTTCGTCGTGGCCGTGCTGGCGGTGGCCTTCATCGGGGCGGTGCTGGTGACGGGGAAGGGGGGGTGGTGCGCTACGTTCTGCCCGGTCCTCCCCGTCGAGCGGCTCTACGGGCAGCACCCCGTCATCGACGCCCCTCACGCCCACTGCGACGACTGCACCGGCTGCATCCGCTCGTGCTACGACCTCAAGCCGGAGCGCTCGATGGACGAGCTCGTGCGCGGCCGGCGCGGGCGCTCGGGGGTGCTCCGGCGGCCGATGGGCTTCTTCGCCGCGGCGTTCCCCGGGTTCGTGCTGGGGTATTTCACGGCCGGCGAGGCCGGGGTCGCCGGGGCGTACGCGTGGATCCTCGCCCACGCCGCCGCCTCCGCGCTCGTCGTGGCTGCCGTCCAGCGGGCGACGGGGGCCTCGGACCGGGTGGCCGTGCGGGTGCCGGCGGCGGTCGCGGCCGGGCTCTACTACTGGTTCGTCGTGCCCTCCATCGCTGCGGCCGCACGCGAGGTGCTGTCGGCGGCACCGCCCGCGGGGGCCGTCCGTGTGGCTCAGGTGGCGTGCCTCGCCGTCGCGGCCTTCTGGTTCCTCGACATCGGTCGCCGGGTGCGGCTGCAGGGCGCCGGCCGGATCCGACGGCCCCACCAGCAGGCGTGAGGGTGCGAGGGCAGGGCAGGCGCGTGAAGAACGTTCGATTCCAGCCCCGGCCACGGCGGGCTGCAGGGGGGAACGTATATTAGGACTGATTAGTCCTAAATACGACGGCCGCGTATGCGGCCCCCCTTCCACGACGGCCGCGTGGCCGTCACAGCCCGAGAGACAGATGGAGAACACGCAATTCGCCCTGCGGACCGTCGGGGACCTCGTCGCGGAGGACTACCGCCGGGCCGCCGTCCTCAAGCGGTTCGGGATCGACTTCTGCTGCGGCGGGGGGCGGACCCTGGAGGCCGCCTGCCAGAAGAAGGGAGTCGCCGTCGACGACGTTATGCGCGCCCTCGAGGCGGCCGACGGCCGCGGCTCCGCACCGGAGGCGCGGGTGACGGCCTGGTCCCCCGGCTTCCTCGCCGACTACATCGTCAACGAGCACCACGGGTACGTCCGCGAGAGCACCTTCGTGCTCCGCGCATTCACGCAGAAGGTGGCCCGCGTCCACGGCGGCGCCCGCCCCGAGCTCGTCGAGATCGCTACGCTCTTCGAGGAGCTGGCGTCGGAGCTGGAGGAGCACATGGACGCCGAGGAGGCCGCGGTCTTCCCTCGCATCAAGGCGCTCTCGGGGGGCGCAGGCCCCGCTTCGGGCCCCTCCCTGGAAGCGCTCATCTCCGAGCTGGAGGCCGAGCACGACCGCGCCGGTGAGCTCATGCGCGAGATCCGCCGCCTCAGTGATGACTACACCCCGCCCGAGGGTGCCTGCAACACGTACCGCGCCGCGTTCGCGAAGCTGGAGGAGTTCGAGGACGACCTCCACCGCCACGTCCACCTCGAGAACAACGTGCTCTTCCCTAAGGCGCTCGCGTTCGAGGTCGAGGCCCGGCGCATGGCCGCCTCGCCCTCGCCTGCGCCGCCCGCCACGACGGGCGAGAGCCGGGTGCTCGACGTGCGGGAGGTCCCGCCGCCGGAGAAGCACCCCGCCATCTTCAGCGCCTTCGACGCCCTCGAAGCCGGCGAGCACTTCGTCCTCGTCAACGACCACGACCCCGTCCCGCTCCGCTACCAGTTCGAGTACACCCGCTCCGGGGAGGTCGGCTGGGAGTACGTGGAGCAGGGGCCGGAGGTGTGGCGCGTGCGGATCTCGAAGCTCGCCCCGGTCGCGGCATGACGACGGCCGCCCCGCCCGCCGAGGTGCTGGACGTCCGGCCCATCGCCCCGAAGCACCGGTTCGAGGCCATCATGGGTGCGTACCGCCGGCTCGCGCCGGGACAGCGCCTCGCGCTCACGGCCGACCACGACCCCGAGTGCATGTACTACACGCTCCTGGCCGAGGAGGGCGCCGACGCCTTCGCGTTCGACTACGTCGAGCGGGGGCCGGAGGCGTGGCGCGTCGTCGTCACCCGCCGGGCCTGAGCCCCTCCGCCGCGCCCCCATGAACGCCGCCTCGCCGGCCACCGCCTCGTTCACCCGCCTCGACGTCGCCGAGGCGCTCCGCGCCGTCATCGACCCCGAGCTCGGCGTCAACGTCGTCGACCTCGGGCTGGTCTACGACGTGCGGGTGGACGGGGGCGAAGTCGAGGTGGACCTCACGATGACGACGCCGGCGTGCCCCCTCAGCAGCTACATCACGCAGCAGATCGAGGTCGCCCTCCGTCCCCTCCCGGGCCTGGAGGGGGTCCACGTCATGCTGGTCTGGAGCCCCCGGTGGTCGCCCGCGATGATGGCGGAGGCGCTGCGCCCCGAGCGTCGCCCCGCCGCCGGCCGCCGGCCCTTCCGCCTGTTCCGCCGAACCCCCGATACCCCCGAGCCATGAGCATTCTCGAGACCATCGAAACCCGCCTCCCCGAGGCCGTCGCCGAGGCGCCCTGCGTGGACCTCGACGTCCGGCCGGTGCTGGCGGCGGGGGGCGAGCCTTTCGCCCTCATCATGGAGACGGCAGCGGCCGTGCCGCCCCGTCACGTCCTCCGCCTCCGCGCCACCTTCAAGCCAGTCCCCCTCTTCGCCGTGATGCGCGCGAAGGGGTGGGGCTCGTGGGTCGCCGCCGGCGCGGGCGACGACTGGACGGTCTGCTTCTACCGCCGTGCCGACTTCGCCTGATGCACGCCCGCCCTACGGACCCATGAGCACACAGACCCACCCCCCGCTTCACATCAGTCCGCCGCCGGCCGCCACCGGGGTGCGGCACGTGTCCGTGTTCGAGCGCGTGCGTTACGTGCCGGGCGAGGTCCACGGCGCCATCCTCCTGCAGAACGAGCGACTCCGCCAGGTGCTCTTCTGCGTCGCGGCCGGGAACGACCTGCCCCGGCACCGCGCCACGTGCGACGTAGCCGTGACCGTGATCGAGGGTGCCGGCACGCTCGTCCTGGACGACGGCGCGCCGCTCCGCCTCCGGCCCGGCGTCCACCTCGTCATGCCCGAAGGAACGCCGCACGCCGTGGAGGCCGAGACGGACCTCGCCCTGCTGGCCACCTTCGCGAGCCCGACGCCGGCCATCCACTTCCTCGATGACGAGTAGCCCGGCGACCGGCTCGCGCGCGAACCCGTTCGACCGCTTATCGTACTGGAAGCCGAAGCGTTGATCGTCCCCGGCACGCCATGATCAGGATCAAACGCGCCTACGACCCGCCCGCCCCGGAGGACGGCGTCCGCGTGCTCGTGGATCGACTCTGGCCGCGCGGCCTCCGCAAGGCCGAGGCCCGGATCGACTGGTGGGCCCGCGAGCTGGCGCCCTCGACCGAGCTACGGACGTGGTTCGGCCACGACCCGGCGAAGTACGAGGCCTTCGTCCGGCGCTACCGGGACGAGCTCGCGGGCTCGGAGGCGCTGGACCGGCTCCGGGCGCTGGCGGACGCCGGGGAGACCGTCACGCTCGTCTACGCCGCGCGCGACGAGGCGCACAACAACGCGCAGGCACTCCGCGCCCTGCTCACTTCCTGACCCCCATCTCCCCCATCCCAGGCCCCTCCCATGCTCCGGCTCGAAAACATCCTCTTCGCCCAGGACTTCTCGTCCGGCTCCGACCACGCGCTCCCGTACGCGCTCGACCTGGCGGATCGCACCGGAGCCACGCTACACCTGGTCTACGCCGAAGTGCTCTACGGCCAGCCCTTCGATTCGGAGAAGGAAAGCCCGGTGCAGCGCGAGCAGATCCGGGAGCACCTGGAAAAGCACCCCGCCGGCGTGCCCGAGCACCGCGTCGTGCGCGAGGTCGTGCGGGGCATGGCCGTGGCACCGGCGCTCCTCCGGTACGCCGAGGAGCACGACGTGGACCTCGTCGTCATGGGCACGCACGGGCGGCGCGGCATCGAGCGCGCGGTCATCGGAAGCGTCGCCGAGGAGGTCGTCCGGCACGCCGCCTGCCCCGTCCTGACCGTGCGTCAGCGGAAGGAGCCGCCCGGCGAGGGGCGCGTCACCTCCGTGCTCGTCCCCGTCGACTTCTCGTCCCATTCGCGGGAGGCGCTTCGGTATGCGAGGGAGCTGGCGGCGTCCTACGAGGCCGGGCTCACGCTGCTGCACGTGGTCGAGGAAACGTTGCACCCCGCCTTCTACGGCCCCGCCCTCCGCTCCATCTACGACGCGATCCCGGACATCGAGGACCAGGCCGTGGCAGAGCTCGAACGTTTCTTCGGAGAGACGGAGGGCGCCGACGTGGCGGCGCGGTTCGTCGCGCGCCCCGGCCGCGCCGCGAGCGCCATCGCGGACCACGCCGAGGAGGAGGGGCACGACCTGATCGTGATGGCTACCCACGGGCGCACGGGGGTGGAGCGCTTCCTGATGGGCAGTGTGGCGGAGAAGGTCGTCCGCCGCGCGCCCTGTCCGGTCTTCACGGTCAAGAGCTTCGGCAAGTCCCTCCTTCCGCCTCCGTCTACCACGGCCCGGACCGAGGGCAGCTGAGCGGGCCGGGCCCGACCGTGCTTTCCAACGCGACCGTCACGCGACCGCCCGGATGGCGCCGGTACCCGCTCCTGGGCCTGGGTATGCTGGCCCTGCTGGCGGGGCTGTGCGGCGGGCTCCTCCGCCTCGGGTGGGGCGGCGCGCACGTCCCGATCGCGCTCGGGATCGCGCACGGGCCGCTGATGGTGTGCGGCTTCCTCGGGACGCTCATCAGTCTGGAGCGGGCGGTGGCGCTGCGGAGGGGGTGGGCGTACGCGGTGCCGGCCGCCTCCGGCCTCGGGGGCATCCTCGCGATGGCGGGTGTGGACGGCGGGCCGCTCCTGTTCACGGTGGGGAGCCTCGGCCTCGTCGGGCTCTACGGCGTGCTGCTGCGGATGCAGGCGGAGCCGTTCCTGCAGGTGATGGCGCTCGGCGCGGGCGCGTGGCTCGTGGGGAACGCGGTGTGGATCTCCGGCGCGGCCGTCTACGAGGCGGTGCCGTGGTGGATGGGCTTCCTCGTGCTGACCATCGCGGGGGAGCGGCTGGAGCTGAGCCGGGTGCTCCGCCACGCCCCGCGCGTCGAGCGGGGGTTCGTGGCCGCGGCGGGGCTGGTCGTGGCCGCGCTCGTCGTGGCCACGTTCGCGCCGGGGGTGGGGTGGCGGCTGCTCGGCGCGGCGCTGATCGCGCTGGCGGCGTGGCTGGCCCGCTACGACGTCGCCCGGCGGACCGTCCGCCAGGCGGGGCTGACGCGGTTCATCGCCGTCTGCCTGCTGGCGGGGTACGCGTGGCTGGCGGCGGGCGGCGGCCTCGCCCTCGCCTACGGCGCCGTCGTCGCCGGGCCGTACTACGACGCGGTGCTGCACGCCGTCTTCGTGGGGTTCGTCTTCAGCATGATCTTCGGCCACGCGCCGATCATCTTCCCGGCCGTCCTCGGCGTGCCGCCGTTCTACCGGCCGGCGTTCTACGTCCCGCTCGGGCTGCTCCACGCCTCGCTCGTGCTGAGGGTCGCGGGCGACCTCGCCGGCGGGCTGGCGATGCGCCGGTGGGGCGCGCTGCTGGGCGCGGCGGCCATCGTGCTCTTCCTCGCGAGCGCCGGGTTCGCCATGTGGACTGCTCGGCGGGCGGCGCTCGCCTCCCCCGCTTCCCGTTGAAGCGATGCCGCTGCTCGCCCGCCTCTACGTCAAGACGGCGCTGGGCTACCTCGCCCTCGCGCTCCTCGTCGGCGTCGGCCTCGCGGCCGGGCCGGGGGCGCGGTTGCCGGGCTGGGCGGCGGGGCTCGGGCCG
>DATGQT010000239.1:0-2003 GCA_035304085.1 Rubricoccaceae bacterium | reverse complement strand
GCGCCTGATGCCGGGCCACGCGGCCGTCGCCCACAACCTGCGCGTGGCGCGGGCGCGCGTGGGCGCCGAGGCGGAGGCCGTGCCCCCCTCGCGGGCGTTCTCACAGGCGCTCCGGCGCGGGCCGGGCGTGGGCGCGCTGCTGGGGCTGGGGTTCCTCCTCTACCTCGGCACCATCGGCCTCGCCAGCTACCGGCTGTGGACGCGGCGGCCGGACGCGTGGCTGCGGCGCGCGCTCGTCGTGCTCGTCCCTCTCACCGCGCTGGTGCTGGGGCTCAGCGTGTGGGCGTGGGCGGAAGCGCGGGCGCCCGAGGCCGTCGTCGTCGCGGCGGCGGCGGTGCACGCGGCGCCCGGCGCCGAGGCCGGCGGCGGGGTCGAGGCCGGCCGCATCGTCCGCCTCCTCGGCCGCCGGGGCGACTGGGCGGAGGTCCGCCTGCCCGACGGCGCGCGAGGCTGGCTCCCGGTGCGGGCGGTGGCGGAGATCTGAGCGTGCAGGCGTGCAGGCGTGCAAGCGTGCAAGCCTGCGCTCCTGCCCGCTTCCGTACCTTCCCCGCATGGAGCCCTCCGTCTACAGCCGGGAAGCCTCGGGCTGGATCGAGGTCATCACCGGGAGCATGTTCTCGGGCAAGACCGAGGAGCTGATCCGGCGGCTCCGGCGGGCGCGGATCGCGCGGCAGCGCGTCGAGATCTTCAAGCCCGCCCTCGACACCCGCTACGCCGCCACCTTCGGCGACGCCGCCGTCGTGAGCCACGACGAGACGGCGATCCCGTCGCAGGTCGTCCACACGGCCGAGCAGATCCTCCTGCTGGCCGCCGACGCCGACGTGGTGGCCGTCGACGAGGCGCAGTTCTTCGACGAGGCGCTCGTGGACGTGTGCCAGCGGCTCGCCCGCGCGGGCAAGCGCGTGGTGGTGGCGGGGCTGGATCAGGACTACCTCGGGCGACCCTTCGAGCCGGTACCCCAGCTGATGGCCGTGGCCGAGCACGTCACGAAGCTCCACGCCGTCTGCGTCGTCTGCGGCGCGCCGGCCAACCACTCCCAGCGCCTCGTCGCGGGCGGGAACCGGGTGCTCGTGGGCGAGAAAGAAGCCTACGAGCCGCGCTGCCGGCGCCACTTCGACCCCTCGGGCACCACGCCGGGCACGACGGCGGTGCCGCCGGCCGGCCCCCCGCGCCCCGCCGACACCCCTGCGCCCGTCGAGGACTGACCGCCGGGCGCCGCCCGCCGTGATCGACCTCCCCGAAGTGCTGACGGTGATCCTGCTCGCGGTCCTCGCGGGGGGCGTCGTCGCGTTCGGGCTGAGCCTGCTCGCGCTCGCCGCGCGCCGGCGCCCCCGCGGGGGCCGCCCGGCCGGCCCCGCCGGGCCCTGGGGCAGCGACGAGGACGTGGACCGCCTCCGGCGCGTCTACTTCCAGAAGGAGCGCCGCGCGCGGGCGATCCGCGAGCGGGAGCGGCAGGCCCGCGCCGCCGAGGCCCGGCGCCGGCAGGAAGCCGGGCCGGCCGCCGGCGACGGGCAGGCGACGGCGCCGCCGGCGGGGCCGTCCGAGTGGCGCTACCGCGCCGTGCTCGAGCTCGAGGGCGAGGTGACGCCCGAGCGCGTCCGCCTCGCCTACAAGCGGATGATCGCGGCCTACCACCCGGACAAGGTGGCCGGCCTCGGCGCGAAGCTGCAGCGGCTGGCCGAGGAGGAGACGAAGGCGATCAACGAGGCCTACGCCTTCTTCCGTGACCGCTACGGGTTCTAACGGCGCGCGGCGGAACCGCCTCGGGGCCAGCGACCGTTCGTGCATCCCCGCTCACCGGCGCCGCCGCGCGGTTTCACTTGCGCAGCATTGGGCCTGTGCCCTATCGTCCGCGTTGACAGGGCCGTAGCGGCCCCGCCGGCCTCCCCCGTTTCACCCATCCGACCCGTCATGGAAACCCACGACCCCAACGCCCCTCGCCCCGTGCCCCCCGCCCCGCCGCCCGCCGGCGCCCCCCTCGGCACGGCCGCCGGCACCACGTC
>DATGQT010000238.1:0-10626 GCA_035304085.1 Rubricoccaceae bacterium | reverse complement strand
CGACGAGCTGCGATGGGTCCGCGGTCGGCCGTCGCGCGAGCGCCTACGCGAGGCCGAGCACGAGGTAGACGAGCACGTACAGCTCGGCGAGCGGGACGAGCAGCCCGAACGCGGCGCCGGCCAGCACCTGCCCCGGCGTGTGCGCCTCGACGCGCACGCGCGCCCACATCATCAGCGGGAGCAGGAGCAGCAGCGGCGCCACGCTCGCCGCCGTCAGCGCCGTCTCCGCCCCGGCGGGCAGATCCCGCCACACCGTCAGCGCCACGAACAGGAGCAGGCTCACGAACCCCGCCAGGCTCGTCATGTGCACCGAGATCTTCCAGCGCGTGTTGATCGCCACGATCAGCAGTGTGTTGACGGGGAAGAGGGCGGCGATGCCGACGATGAGCGGGAGCGCCGTCCGCACCGTCAGCCCGAGGACGAGGATGCCGGCGAGGTAGGAGCCGACGCCGACGAGGAACGGGCGCAGCCGGCGCGTGCGCTCGCGCACCTCCAGGCTCTCGGCCCGCCCCTGCCGCACCATCCCGAGGAGGTACAGGAGGGGCACGAGGCAGAAGAAGACGGCCGCGACGGCGAACGTCCACGCGATCTCGAGCGCGCCCGCGCCGAAGTGCCACTGCACCAGCGCGAACCCGACGGGCGGCAGCGACAGCGGGTTGAGGACGTACGAGACCGCGTTGGCCACGCGGTAGCCGCGCTGGCGGCGGGCGTCCTCGGGCGGCAGGCCTGTGTTCATGAGAGAGGGAGAAGGGGAGAGGGGGGGAAAGGGAGCGGGGCCAGTCACCCTTTCTCCCTTTCCCCCATTCCCCCTTTCTCAATACGCTCGCGCGTAGACGACGCGGCGCTCGGCCGGCTGCCCGGAGACGGGGTCGGTGCCGGCCTCCTCCGTCCCCTCCAGCTGGCCGGGGAACGGGATGCAGCGGACGGTCGCCTTCGTCTCCTCCTTCACGCGCGCCTCCGTCTCGGCCGTGCCGTCCCAGTGCATGAGCACGAACCCGCCCGCCTCGATCTGCTCCTGGAAGCGGCCGTAGTCGTCCACGACGTGCGTGTTGGCCCGGCGGAAGGCGAGGGCGCGGTCGTAGAGCGCCTGCTGCACGGCGTCGAGGCGCCGGCGGAGGGTCTCGGCGAGGCCGTCGAGGCCGACGCGCTCCTTCTCGCCGGTGTCGCGCCGGGCCAGCTCCACGACGCCGTCGGCGAGGTCGCGCGGGCCGAGGGCGAGGCGGAGCGGCACGCCCTGCACCTCGTACTCGTTGAACTTCCACCCCGGGCGGTACTGCTCGCGCGCGTCGAGGTGGACGCGGAGGCCGGCCGCGGCGAGGTCGCGCTCGATGCGGCCGGCGGCCTCGAGCACGGCCTCCCGCTCCTCGTCCTTGCGGTAGATCGGGACGAGGGCGACCTGCGTCGGGGCGAGCTTCGGCGGGAGCACGAGGCCGCGGTCGTCGCCGTGCGTCATGACGAGGGCGCCGACGAGGCGGGTCGAGACGCCCCAGCTCGTGGCCCACACGTACTCCTGCTCGTTGTTCTGATTCTGGAAGACGCAGTCGAACGCCTTCGCGAAGTTCTGCCCGAGGAAGTGGGAGGTGCCGGCCTGGAGCGCCTTCCCGTCCTGCATCAGCGCCTCGATGCAGTACGTGTCCACGGCGCCGGCGAACCGCTCGGCCGGCGTCTTGACGCCCCGGATCACCGGCATCGCCATCCACTCCTCGGCGAACGTCGCGTAGACGTCGAGCATCCGTCGCGTCTCCTCGACGGCCTCCTCGGCAGTGGCGTGGGCCGTGTGGCCCTCCTGCCAGAGGAACTCGGCCGTGCGGAGGAACAGCCGCGTCCGCATCTCCCAGCGGACCACGTTCGCCCACTGGTTGATGAGGATGGGGAGGTCGCGCCAGGACTGGATCCACCGGCTGTAGGTGTCCCAGATGATGGTCTCCGAGGTGGGCCGGACGACGAGCGGCTCCTCGAGCTCGGACTCGGGGTCTACGCCGAGGCTCCCGTCGTCGCGCACCATCAGCCGGTGGTGCGTGACGACGGCGCACTCCTTGGCGAACCCCTCGACGTGCTCGGCCTCGCGGGCGAGGAAGCTCTGCGGGATGAACAGCGGGAAGTACGCGTTCCGGTGCCCCGTCGCCTTGAACATGGCGTCGAGCGCGTCGCGCATGTTCTCCCAGAGGGCGTACCCGTTGGGCGGGATGATCATCGAGCCGCGGACGGGGGAGTAGTCGGCGAGGTGGGCGGCGCGGACGACGTCGACGTACCACTGCGCGTAGTCCTCGGCACGCGGGGTGATCTTCTCGGCCATGGCGGGAGGGGGAAGGGGGCGGATAACCGCCCGAAACAGGCGCGGCGGGGAGGGGTATACCTTCCGTACACTCCGGTACACGGCGGGTCGGGTGTGCAACGGAGCGAAAAGCCGCCGGCACGGTCCTCGCGCGTGTTACCCGCGCGGGCGGTGCGGCGGCTCCGTAAGTGGCCGGGAATATACCGGGCGGCGCGCCCGCGGTCCACCGCGCGCCACCGGCTCCTCCACCGCTTCACCGGCTCACCCCGCTCCCGTCCTGTTCTTTCCGGCCCCGGCCGCACGCCCGCGGCGCCGGCCGCAACCCCCTCTACCCATGAACCCGCACCGCGCTCACCCCCGGCTGCTCACCCTCGCCGCCGCGCTCGCCCTCGCGCCGCTCGCCGGCTGCTACACCCAGCTCGGCGCGCCGTCGTCGCAGTCGCACGCGGCGACGCCGGCCCCGCAGCCCGCCGCCGCGCCGGCCGAGGTGCAGCCGCGCATCGGCGTCGCCAACGACCCCTACCTCGACCCCTACGCCGAGGACGCCTCCGCCGAAGGCGAGGCCGCGTACGCCGAGCAGGAGGAGCCGGGCGTCGGCTGGGGCGTCGCGGCGCCGGAGTCCGCCCGCCGCTACAGCGACCCCGACGCCGTCTCCGTCTCCCGCTACTACTACGGCGACGAGCGGACGTACTACTACGACGAGGGCGACTACGGCGGCGGCTATTCCGACTACGACCCCTACGACGACGGGTACTACTACGGCGGCTACTACGCCGACTACTACCACTACGCGCCGACCTACTACTCGCCCGTCTACGTCTACTACCGCCCGTACTACTACCACCGCCCGTACTACCGGTACGCGTGGTACCGCCCGCACTACTACCGCCCCTACTACACGCCGTTCTACGACGTCGCCTACTTCTACGACCCGTTCTACTACGGCTCGTGGTACTACGACCCGTGGGCGCCGTGCTGGCGGCCCGGCTTCTCGATCTCGATCCGCTTCGGGTCCGGCTACTGGGATCCCTACTACGGTGGCAGCTACTGGGCCGGCTACCACGACGGCTACTGGGACGGCTACTACGGCTACGGCGGCGGCTACTGGAGCGGCTACCACGACGGCTACTACGGCGGCGGGTGGTTCCCCTACGGGGGCTACAGCTGGCGCAACGGCGACTACGACAGCGACGGCGACCGCGGGCCGGTCAAGCTCGCGGGCCCGGTCCGCGTGAACGAGGGCCGTCTCGGCCTCGGGCGCACCGTCGTCGCGCCGCCGCGCCGTACCGTGGCGGAGGACCGTCCGACCCGCGCCACCCGTACCCCCGCCCGCGTCGAGCAGCCGGCCCGACGGGCGACGCCGCCGCGGGCCGAACGGACGCAGCCGGAGCGCCGGACCGAGCCGCAGCGGGTCGAGCGTACCCCCGAGCGGGCCGTGCGGCCGGAGCGCGTCGAGCGCCAGCCGGAGCGGGTGGTGCCCGGCCGCTCGGAGATCGCGCCGCAGCGCGAGGAGCACCGGCCCGAGCGGGTCGTGCGGCCGGAGCCCCGTCGGGTGGAGCGCACGCCCTCCCGCACGGAGACGCCGCAGCGGGAGCGCCCGGCGCCCCGCCGCGACGAGGTCCGCCGGCCGGAGCCGCGCCGGACGTACACGCCGCCGCGTGAGGAGGCCCGGCCCGTGCGGCCGGAGCCGCGCCGGGAGGAGACGCGCCCGGCCCCGCCACCCTCGCGGACGTACACGCCGCCGCCGCGGCAGGAGAGCCGGCCCGCGCCGCCCCCACGCCAGGAGTCGCGTCCGGCCCCGCCCCCGAGGCAGGAGTCGCGGCCCTCGCCGCCGCCCCGCCGCGAGACCAGCCGCCCGGCCCCCTCGCGCGACAGCGACCGGGGCGGTGACCGCGACAGCAGCCGGCCCTCGCGCAGCCGCCGCGGCTGAGCCGCCGCCGGCGGCCCCGGCCGTCACGTCGGGAGGCCCGCTGCCCCGGCGGCGGGCCTCCTCCGTATCCGCCCGTCCTGCGCCCCCTCACCATGTCGAAGCCGAAGCTCGCGCGTCGCGCCCTGCCCGCCGCCCTCGCCGTGCTCCTCGCCTTCCCGGCCGCCGGCCAGAGCGCCAGCCAGGCGGCCGACTTCCTCTTCGCCTACGGGCGCCGCGAGGCCGCCGTCGGGCCGAGGATGACGGGGATGGGCGGGGCCGCCGTCGCCGGGCTGGGCGACTGGACCGCCGCCGCCGCCAACCCCGCCGGCCTCGCCTATCTCCAGAGCCGGCAGGCCGTCGCGGCCGGGCACTTCTTCCACGAGGAGGTCGAGGAGATCGGCCCCTTTCGCGGCGAGGAGGCCAGCGGGCTGACGCTGAGCGCGCTCGGCCTAGCCGCGCCCATCCCCGTCCGGCGCGGGGCGCTCGCCGTCGGCGGCGGCTACGCCGAGCGCGTCGTGTACCCCGTCTTCGTCGGCAGGGGGGAGGAGGGGCCGGGGTGGCAGGGCGAGGTGTCCGCCGCAGGGGCCGTCGCCGTGGCGCCGCGGCTGATGGCCGGGCTCGCCCTCAACGGGATCGTCGGGGAGACGGCGGGCGCGTCGCTCGCCGGCGTCAACGGGCGCGCCGGCCTCTCGCTCGCCCTCGACTACGGCGTCCGCCTCGGCCTCACCGTCGAGACGCCGACGTACCTCCGCGTGGACCTCGACGAGCCCACGGGCGAGGTCCGCATGACGACGCCGTGGCGCGTCGCCGCCGGCTTCCTCGCCGGGAGCGAGGCCGTCCTCGTCTCGGCCGACGTCGAGGTGGTGGACTGGTCGCAGGCCCGGTTCGACGCGGACGGGGCGCCCGGCCTCGCGGGGGCCAACGACTACGCCGACGCCTTCTTCCGCACCGTCATCCACTCGCGCGTGGGGGCCGAGGCGCGGCTCGGCGCCGTGGCCTTCCGCGTCGGCGCCGCGTTCCAGCCCGACCCCCGCTTCGACGGGCCGGTGCCCGAGGCCGTCTGGCAGCAGTACGCCCTCGGCCTCGGCGTGCAGCTCCACCCGCAGGCCCGCCTCGACCTCGCCTTCGTCCACACCCGCGACGAGGCCTCGTCGCCGTCGTTCGTCTTCGAGGGCGCCGTGCGCAACGCGCTCCAGGCCGGCGTGGACGTGCGGTTCTGAGCTTGCGCCGAATGGGGGGCGGGTGGCAGGTTTGCGTCGGCTCCACTCGAACTCCTCATGCGCCTCCTCGCCCTGCCTCTCCTCCTCCTCGCCGTTCCCACCGCCGCGCAGACCGTCGAGGCGGAGGACCCCATCGACCAGCGCCTCGGCGCCTGCATGGACGCCGACCCCTCCACGCACGGGATGCTCCGCTGCCTCGACGCCGCCTACGACGACTGGGACGCCGAGCTGAACCGGGCGTACGAGCGCGTGATGGCGGAGCTCGAACCGGAGGCCGCTGACGTCCTCCGCGACGCCCAGCGCCGGTGGCTCGCCTTCCGCGACGCCGAGTTCGCCGCCCTCGACGCGGTCTACGGCCGGATGGAGGGGACGATGTGGCTCCCCATCCACCTCGACCGGAAGGTGGACCTCGTCCGCCGCCGCGCCGAGGCCCTGCGCGACTACGCCTGGGCGCTCCACCCCGAGGGCGACTGAGCTACGAGAGTGCCTCGGCCGGCACCGGCGCCGCCTCGACGGCCGGCACCGCCCGACGCCGCCGATGCACGACGACCCGCGCCAGCCCGGCGTTGGCGAGGAGGAGGCCGAGGACGGCCTGCAGCGCCAGCATGGGCTCGGTGAACGTGAACATCTGCACGAGGAGCACGACGAGCGCCGCCGGCACCGAGACCAGCAGCGGCATGAACCGCCCGCCCGCGTCGAAGCGGTCGCCGTGGCGGGCGAAGGGGGGGCGGCGGTGGAGCACGGCGTGCACGCGCGTCGACAGCGCCACGACGGCGTACCAGAACGCGGCGTGGAGGAGGGCGTGCGTGGCCGGCATCGTGAAGGCCAGCGCCGTGGCGACGACGGCGTGGAGCGGGAGGAGCACGCGGTACTGGAGGGCCTGCTGCGCGCCGAGCTGGAGCAGCCGCGGCCGCGCCGCCGGCAGCGTGTCGAACACCCACGCCGCCTCGGCGTGGTCCGAGAACTGGAGCGTCTGCACGAGCGACTGCCCGCAGAAGAGCAGGATCACGGCCACCGAGAGGTGGAGGCGCGTCTCGGGCAGGGCGAGGACGTGCTCGGGGCCGTAGGCGAAGAGGTCGCCGAGGCCGCCCATCCAGCAGCCGAACAGCACGAAGCCGAGGGGGAGCAGCGCCGCCGGCCACAGCCGCCCGCGCACGAGGCGGTCGTCGCGGAAGGCCGAGAGGGCGAAGCCGTAGGCCGCCCGCGCCGCGGGGGCGCGCACGAGCAGCCGCTCCGGGAGCATCAGCGTCCGCCGCTCGCGCGCGCGCCGCTCGGCCTCCTCGGCCCCGCGGGCCAGCCGGCCGAGGAGGCGGAAGTAGCGGCCGGGGAAGTACGCCGCGAGCGCGGCCACCAGCAGGCCCACCGAGCCGAGGAGCAGCGCCAGCCCCAGCGTCGGCCGCCCGGCGAGGCCGTCGGCGAGCCAGGCGGCGGGCCACCACGGCGCCGTCGCCACCTCCGGCTTCGCCCCCACCCACTGGTACCCGAGCACGAGCGCGGCGATGAGGAGCGTCCGCGTGACCGAGAGGGCCGGGCGGAGGAGGCGGTAGGGCAGCCCGAGCGTGAGCGCCCACAGCACGGCCACCGCCGCCGTCGAGGTCCACGCCATCCCCCCCGCCACGAGCGCGCCGACGCCGAGGCCGGCGGCCACGCCGTGCTCGAACGCCACGCGCACGACCACCGGCAGCGCCACCGACGCCGCCACGAGGAGGACGTACACCCCGATGCCCACGATCCGCGCGGCGTACTGCTCCGTCTCGCTCGCCGGCAGCGTCACCAGCCACGCGTTGTCCTTCGGCCGCCCCATCAGCTCGTCGTACGAGCCGGCGATGCCGAAGGCGGCGAGGACGAGGCCGAACGAGCCGGCCACGTAGAGCACCGTCTCGGGCGGCGCCGTGCCCAGCGAGAGGGCGAGGACGAGGCCGGAGAACCCGTAGGCCAGCGCCGTCAGCCCCACGCGCGAGGCGCCGAGCCGGCCGCTGCGCGGGTGCCGCAGCTCCTGCCGGAGCTGGGCCGAGACGAGGGTGCGGACGGCGCGGAGGTTCATTCAGGGGAAGGAGGAAGGGCCACTGGCCAATGGGGAAGGAGGAATCTGAGATCCAGTGCCTATTGGCCAGTGGCCCCCGAGCTTGCGAGGGAGTCCTGCGCGGCCCGCTCGCGCTCGCGGCGGAGGCGGTACTGCTCGGAGAGCCACCGGCTCCACTCGGCGGCGGCCCGGTTGTGCTCGGCGAGCGTACGGCTGAACCGGTGCCGCCCACTCCCGTCCGTCGTGGCGACGAAGTACAGGTAGTCGTGCTCCTCGGCGTCGAGGACGGCGTCGATGCTGGACTCCGAGGGGTTCGTGATGGGGCCGGGGGGGAGGCCGTCTACGAGGTAGGTGTTGTAGGGGCTGGGGAAGCGGTAGTCCGAGAGCAGGAGGCGGCGCATGGGGCCGCCGTCGGCGAGCATGAGGGCGTACTGGACCGTCGGGTCGGCCTGGAGGCGCATCCGCCCGGCGGCCGTCCGCCCGAGGAGGCGGTTGAGGTAGACGCCCGCGATGCGCGGCCGCTCGTCCGGCACGCGCGCCTCCCACTCGACGATGCTCGCCAGCGTGAGCACCTCCTCGGGCGTGAGGCCGAGGGCCTCCGCCTTCGCCTCGCGCTCGGCGGTCCAGAACCGCTCGTACCACCGGTGGATGCGGCGGACGGCCTCCTCCGCGTCCATCGTCCAGTAGATGTCGAACGTGTTGGGCCGCATGTGGCCGAAGAGGTGGAGGGTGTCGGTGCCGAGCTCGGCGGCGAGGGCGGAGTCGCGGAGGGCCTGCACGACGGCCGCCGAGTCGGTGCCGAGCTGGTTGCGGAGGACGCGGCCGAGGCGGCCGACGGTCGCGCCCGGCGGGATCGTGACGAGGATGGGGTCCTCGAGCCCCTTCCGGATCTTGTCCATCAGGTCCCAGTTGCTCGCGCCGGCCTCGAACCGGTAGTGCCCCGGCTTCACCTGCCGGTCCCACCCGGTCAGCGTGGCGAAGAGCTCGAACGAAGCGCGCGAGGCGAGCAGCCCCGCCGCCTCCAGCGAGTCGGCCGCCGCGTCGAACGAGCGGGTGGGGAGGCGGACGCCCCGGTAGCCCTCGTAGTCGGGGGTGTTCGGCCAGAACGCGAGCCACAGCCCGACGCCGAGCGCGAACGCCGCCAGCGCGGCGAGGACAAGGGCGACGACGAGGAGCTTCTTCATGGGGGGACGGAGAGGCGGGCGGCGGTTCAGAAACCGCGCCGGTGCCGGGGCGGCCGGTTCAGGCGGGCGGATTGTCTACGGGGCGAGCGGGGGAGCGCCTACCCCTGCGCCCGGCTGTCCACCGTGCACGTCGTGTTGATCCCGCCGCGGACGTTGTAGACGGTGGTGACGACGAGGTAGTCCGGGTCTTCGAGGTGGCGCATGAGGTCCTCGTAGACGATGGCCGTGATGTCCTCCTGCGCCTGCCCGACGTGCCGCCACGAGAGCAGGTAGTACTTCAGGCTCTTCAGCTCGACGAGCCACGAGCCCGGGACGTACTCGATTCGGACGGTGCCGAAGTCGGGGAGCCCGGAGAAGGGGCAGAGCGCGCTGAACTCGCCCGGCTCCGTCTCGTAGACGACGACCTGGCGGGCGGCGTGGCGGTAGGGGAGGCGGTGGATCTCCTGCTGCCGCGCCTCGGGTGGGAGGAACAGCGCCACGCGGCCCTCGGGGCGGACGCCGTGGCGGGCCATGTGCTCCAGCGAGAGCCGGGTGTGGCGGAGGGCCTCCTCCTGGAGCGCCGCGATCTGCTCCTCGGCCGGCGCGGTGTGCCCGTCGCCGCCGGCCTCCGGGCGCGCTTCTTCCTTCCGTGTCTGCTTCATGGCCGCGTGGGGTTCGGATCGGCCGCAGGATACGGCGCGGGGCGGGGGTCGGTTCGACGGAGGGGCGCCCCGCGTCGGCTTTTCGACGAAGACCCGCCGAGCGGCTCAGAACCGGAAGGCGAACGTGGTCTCCTCGTCGGGCCGGGAGCGGACGGTGAGGGTGCCGCCGTGGAGGCGGGCGATCTGGCGGGCGAGGCTGAGCCCGATGCCGGAGCCGCCCGGCTTCGTCGTGAAGAAGGGGACGAAGATGGCCTCGCGCACCTCCGGCAGCAGCCCCGGCCCGTTGTCCGTCACCTCGACGACGGGCCGCCCGAACGGCCCCGAGCGGGCGCGCAGCCGCACCCACGCCCCGGGCCGCCCCTCGACGGCCTGGATCGCGTTGAGGACCACGTTGACGAGGGCCTGCTCGACGAGCTCGGGGTCGGCCACCAGCTCCAGCCCCTCCGGCTCGACCTCGCAGCGGAGGTCCACCCCGCGCTCGGCGGCCGTCGCCCGGAGGAGCGCCTGGACGCCGCCGAGGAGGTCGGCCGCCCGGGCGATCCGGAACGCCGGCTTCGGCAGCCGCGCCAGGCTCCGGTACGCCTCGACGAAGTGGACGAGCCCGTCGCACCGCCGCTCGATGACGCGGAGCGCCTCGGCCACGCCGTCGGTCGAGGCGGCGCCGTCGCCGCTGCTGTCGCGGAGGAGGTCGCTCGCGGTGGCGGCGAGCGAGGCGATGGGGGTCACCGAGTTCATGATCTCGTGCGTGAGCACGCGCGTGAGCTGCTGCCACGCCTCGATCTCCTTCTCCTCGAGCTCGGGCCGGATGTCCTGGAGCGAGGCCAGCGTGTAGAAGGCGCCGCCGATCTGGAACCGCGTCGCGTGGACGACGAGCGTGAGCGGCTGGTCGTCGCGCTCGACCTCGACGAGCGCGCGGCCCCCCGAGCGGGCCTCCTGGAGCGCCGCCGCGAGGGCCGGGTGCCCCGCCGCGACGGCGCCCAGCGTGCGCGGGCGGCGGAGGCCGAGGAGCCGCCCCGCCGCCTCGTTGAACAGCGCCACCTCCCCGTCGTCGCGGAACGCCACGAGCGCCACGCCGACGTGGCGGACGACGGTCTGGAGGTAGAGCGCCTGCTCCTCGCGCTCGCTCCGCACGCGCCGGAACGCCTCGCTCACGTCGGTGAACGCCCCGTGGAGCGCGTCGAGCAGCGGCCCCTGCCCGCCCCGGTGGCCGAAGCTCACCGAGAGGTCGTCGTTGCGGACGCCCTCCAGGAAGCGGAGGAGGTCCCGCGCCGGCCGCTCGACGAACCGGACGAGCCCGGGGAGCTGCGCCAGGGCCGCCGCGCCCGCCGCGACGGCGAGGCCGCCGCGCCCCGCCCACGCCAGCACCGCCGCTGC
>DATGQT010000237.1:0-21530 GCA_035304085.1 Rubricoccaceae bacterium | reverse complement strand
CGGCCGGAGCGTACGCGCTCGTGCCCTACCCCGTCCCCAACGCCCTCTCCACCGTGTTCTTCGCCCTGACCGCCCCGCTCCTCGGGCCGGTGGGGGCGGGGAAGGCGTTCGTGGCACTCTACCTCGCCGCCGCCCTCGCCGTCGCCTACGCGCTCTCTCGCGCGGCCGAGCCCGGCACCGCCGCCCGGCGTGCCGCCGTGCTCGCGGCGACGCTCTTCGTCTCGTCGTCGTTCTGGAACGGGTACCTCAACTTCCAGGTGGGCCTCGTCGTGGGCGCGGCGTTCGTGGCGCTCTGGCTGCGACGGGGGCGGCCCGGGCCGCTGGCGGTGCTGGCCTTCACGGTCGGCCTCTTCTTCACCCACGCCATCCCCTTCGCCGTCGTCGCCCTCGGCGTCGGCCTCGACGCCCTGCGGCGGCGCGACGTGCGCACGCTGGCCGCCCTCGTGCCGCCGGCTGCGCTGACGGCGTGGTACGTGGCGGGGCGGCTCGGGGCGGCGAGCGACGAGTTCAGGGAGGCGGTGATCGCGCCCGAGGGGCTGCTCTACACGCTGCTCTACAAGGGGTACACGGTGCTGAAGCTCGGCCCCTTCCAGCACGTCGTGGGGCTGGACGGGCGGGGATACCTGGAGGCAGTGCCGGGCCTCTACGGGGCGCTCCTCGCGCTCTCGGCCACGTTCGTCGCCGCCCTCGCGGCGGGCGTCGTGTGGGGCGTGGTGTGGGTGTTCCGGGCCGGGGGCTCCCGGCGGTGGGCGGCGGGCTACGGCGTCGGCGTCGCCGTGACGGCGCTGCTGATGCCCGCCTTCGCGCTCAACGTGATCAACCCCGGCGAGCGCGTCGCCGCGTGCGCGGCGCTCCTGCTCGTGGCGGTGGTCCCGCTGCCGCGCCGGCTGCTCACGGCGCTGGCCGTCGTCGCCCTCGGGTTCCTCGCCTACGACGCCGTCTACCTCGCAGCGCAGCTGGGGGGGCTGCCGCCGGCCGAGCGGGCGCGCGCCTACGCCGAGCGCGTCGAGGCCGTCCGCGCGCAGGCCGAGGTGGAGGCGGAGCACGTCGGCGCCTTCCGCGACCCCCACGCGTACGCCACCGAAGAGCTCTACCCGGACACCCGGCTCAAGTACCTCAACCACGCCGTCTACTTCCACGCCCCGCTCTACGAGGCCGCCGCGCGCGGCGACTTCTCGCTGCCCTCGTTCGACTCCGGCCTCCTCACCGAGCGGCTCGCGCCGTGACGCCCGCGCTGACCATCGGCCTCGTCTACGACCGCTTCGGCGACCGGGCGCCGCCGCCCGGCGCCCCGCCCGACTGGGACGCCGAGTACGAGCCGGAGGCGACGGTGGCCGCGCTGGAGGCGGCCGTCCGCCGGCTCGGCCACGTGCCGGTGCGGGTCGGCAACCCGGAGGCGCTGCTCGCGCGGATGTGCGCGGGCCCGCTCGGCCTCGACGCCGCCGTCAACATCGCCGAGGGCTACGGGAGCCGCAACCGCGAGGCCCACGCCCCCGTGCTCCTCGAGCTGGCCGGCGTCCCCTGCCTCGGCTCCGACGCCCTCACCCTCTCGGTCAGCCTAGACAAGCACCTCACGAAGGTCGCCGCCCGGCACGCCGGCCTCCTCACGCCGCCGTGGCGCGTCGTCCGCTCCCCCGCCGACGTCGAGGCGGGCGGCTTCCCGGACTTCCCGCTGTTCGTCAAGCCGCGCTACGAGGGGACGGCGAAGGGGCTCGCGCCGTCGAGCCGGTGCGACGACGCGGCGGCGCTGCGGGCGGAGGTCGCGCGGCAGCTCGGGCTGTACGGGCAGGACGTGCTCGTCGAGGCGTTCGTCGAGGGGGCCGAGTTCACCGTCGGCGTCGTGGGGCACGACCCGCCGGAGGCGCTGCCGGTGCTCCAGCGCGCCGTCGAGGCGCGGACGGGCATCGGGCTGCACGCGCTGGAGCGGCACGAGGACCCCGCCGCGCCCTTCGACTACCGCGCGCCCGTCCCCATCGAGCCCGCGCTCGAGTTCGCGCTCCAGCGCGCCGCCCTCGCCGCCCACGACGCCCTCGACTGCCGCGACTTCTCGCGGAGCGACTTCCGCCTGAGTCCCGACGGGCGGCTGTGGTTCCTCGAGGTCAACCCGCTCCCGACGTTCGCCCCCGACGGCACCTTCGCCATCCTCGCCGAGCTCGCTGGGCAGGACTACGACGCCTTCCTCGCCGACGTCCTCGCGCGCGGGCTACGGCGGCTGGGGCTGGCCGGCGGCGGATCGCGAAGCGACGGAGAATAGGCCGGGGCGCCCGTACGGCGTTGCAACGCGGCGCGGTATCCTCCGTAGTCGCCGTGCGTGAGACCGCCGTGAATCGGTTCGGCAGCGGTTACGTTCCGCCCGCGGAGCGGGTCTATAGGCCGAGCGCCGCGCCCCCGCGGCTCACCCCCTCGATGCCCGCCGGGTCCATGCACCCCCTCAGCCTCCGCTTCTCCTCCCCCTACGTCGAGGCCGCGTTCCAGACGGACTACACGCGGCGCTCCATCCTGCTCGTCCGGGCGGCCCTGCTGCTCGGGTTCGGGCAGTTCGCCCTGTTCGGGCTGCTGGACCGGGTGATGGTGCCGGAGACGTTCCGCACGATCCAGCTCATCCGGGCCGCGGGGTGCGCGCTGCTGCTGATCTGCATCGCGGGCACGTTCACGGACGCGTTCCGGCGGCGGATGCAGGCGGCCCTCGTGCTGCCCCCCCTCATCATCGGCGCCGCCATCACGACCATGCTCGTGGTGGGGCAGGGGGCCGACGGCTACTACGACTACTACGCCGGCCTCATCCTCGTCCTCATCTTCGTCCACGTCCTGCTCCGGCTGCAGTTCGTCCTGGCGAGTGCCGTCGGGGGCGTGCTCATCGCGGCGTTCCTGACGGCGTCGGCGGTGGTCGGGACGCCGGCGGCGCTGCTGGCCAACAACGCGTCGTTCCTCCTCTCGGCCAACCTCACGGGGATGGTGGCGAGCTACGCGCTGGAGCGCTACGCGCGGCTGCAGTTCCTCCACGCGCGGAGCCAGGAGCGGACGAACCGGGAGCTGGCCGGCGCCCTCGACGGGCTGCGCGCGGCGCAGGCGCGGCTGGTCCAGCAGGAGAAGATGGCGAGCCTGGGGCGGCTGACGGCCGGCGTCGCGCACGAGATCAAGAACCCCCTCAACTTCGTCAACAACTTCGCCGAGGTGACGGAGGAGCTGACCGACGAGATCGCCGGGCTGATGGCCGCGGTGGAGGGGCCGCCGGACGAGGCGACGTGCGCCGAGGTGAAGGCGCTCGTGGCCGACCTCCGCCTCAACGTCGCCAAGATCCGCGAGCACAGCGCGCGCGCCGACGCCATCGTCCGCTCGATGCAGGACCACGCCGGCGTGCGGCAGGGCGAGCGGCAGCCGGCCGCCTTCAACGCGCTCGTCGAGGAGCAGGCCCAGCTCGCCCTCGACGCCTTCCGCACGCGCCACCGCGGCTTCGCCCCCGCGCTCGCCTTCGACCTCGACCCCGCCGTGCGCATCGTGCCGGTGGTGCCGCAGGAGATCGGCCGCGTCGTCACGAACCTCGTCAACAACGCGCTCTACGCCGTCTACGAGCGGGGCCGCCACGCCGCCGGCGGCGACGGCGCCGCGTTCGCGCCGGCCGTCACCGTCCGCACCCGCCGGGCGGCCGACGCCGCCGTCATCGAGGTCGAGGACAACGGGACCGGCATCCCGGCCGCCCTTCGCGAGCGCGTCTTCGAGCCGTTCTTCACGACGAAGCCGACGGGGACGGGCACCGGCCTCGGCCTCTCCCTCGCCTACGACGTCGTCACGAACGGGCACGGCGGCACGCTCACGTTCGAGAGCGAGGAGGGGGCGGGCACGACGTTCACCGTCACCCTCCCGCTGACGCCGGACGCGGGCGCGTCCGGCCCGCCCGTGGGGCTCCCGGCGGCCGTGCCGGCCTGAGTCGCGGGGCCCCTCCGGCGGGGCCCCTCCGGCTCCCGGAGGAATCCCCGGCGCCTTCAGCATCCACCCGAGCGGTGCAGGCGTAGCATCCGGCATGACCACGACGCCTGCCCCCGCGTCCCCCGTGGCGCGCCCCACCTGTCGCTGCGGCCACGACCGCTACCACCACCACGTCCGCCCCGACTTCAAGCACGGCGTCTGGGCGTGGCTCGCGTTCTTCAACGGGATCTCGGCCACGCCGAAGGAGATCGCGTTCCGGTGCAGCCGCTGCGGCGAGGTCTTCGAGGTCACGCGCGACCCCCGCGTCCTCCGCGCCTTCCGCCGCTACCCCGACATCAGCGTGGACCGACCCTAGCAACGACGAGGTACGAACGACGAGCGACGAGCGGGGCCTGAGCCGTTCGCCCTTCGTCCCTCGACGTTCGCCGTTCCCATGACCGCCTTCCCCCAGCACAACGCCTCGCAGGCCGAGTGGACCGACTGGCGCTGGCAGATGCGCCACCGCGTCCACGACCTCGACACGCTCTCCCGGTACATCCGACCCACCGAGAGCGAGCGGGAGGCCGTCGCGCGGACGGAGGGGATCTTCCGCTGGACCATCACGCCGTACTACGCGAGCCTGATGGACCCCTTGGACCCGGCGTGCCCCATCCGGCAGCACGTCGTCCCCCAGCGCTGGGAGCTCGAGCCCGACATCGTCGGCGTCGCCGACCCCCTCGACGAGGTGGGCCACTCGCCCGTCAAGAACCTCATCCACAACTACCCGGACAAGGTCGCCTTCTGCGTGACCTCGGAGTGCGCCGTCTACTGCCGCTACTGCCTCCGCAAGCGGATGGTGGGCGACGCCGGGTTCATGATGCGGAAGGACGAGCTGCGCGAGGGGCTCGACTACCTCCGCGCGCACCCCGGGATCCGCGACGTGCTGCTCACCGGCGGCGACCCCCTCGTTTTCTCCGACAAGCAACTCGACTGGTTGTTAGGAGAGCTTCGCGCGATCCCGCACGTCGAGGTCGTCCGCCTCGGCAGCCGGCTCCCCGTCGTCAACCCGTTCCGCATCACGCCGGAGCTGTGCGACGTGCTGCGGAAGCACCACCCCGTGTGGCTCAACACCCACTTCAACCACCCGAAGGAACTGACGCCGGAGGCCGCCGAGGCGTGCGCGCGGCTGGCCGACGCCGGCGTGCCCGTCGGCAACCAGAGCGTGCTGCTCCGCGGGATCAACGACGACCCGGCCGTGATGAAGGCGCTGGTGGAGGGGCTCGTGGCGATGCGCGTGCGGCCGTACTACCTCTACCAGGCCCAGCTCATCGGCGGGACGTCCCACCTGCGGACGCCCATCGAGGCGGGGATGCACCTCATGCGGCGGCTCCGCGGCCACACCTCCGGCTTCGCCGTCCCCGCCTACGTCCTCGACACCCCCGACGGCAAGGTGCCGCTGACGCGGGACTACGTCCTCGGCCGCGCGGGCGACCACGTCGTGATGGAGACGACGCGGGGGACCGTCTGGGCCGAGCCGAACCCGATCCCGGAGGGCTACGACCTCCCGTTCCGCCTCCCCGAGATCCCCATGCCACCGGAGGCGAAGACGATCCCGACGGGTGCGCCGACGTTCGTGCCGGTGCCGGAGGGCTACGCCGAGGTGGGATAGGGCCGCGCTAGCCACCGCAAGCGGTTGAGTTTTTCCGGGCTGTGCCCTAAGCTTGGGCACCCCTGTCCCTCACCACCCCCCGGAGGCAATCGCATGGTCCTCACCCGCATCGAGCCCATCTCGCTCGCCAAGATCTCCGCCGTCATCTACGCCATCCTCGGGTTGCTCGTGGGCCTGCCCATGGGCTGCTTCTTCTCGATGATGGGCTCGCAGATGGGCGACGCCGCCGGCCCTATGGCCGGAATCGGCTTCGCCGCCGTCGTCGTCTACCCGATCATGTTCGCCATCGGCGGGTTCATCGGCGGGCTCATCTACGCCTTCGCGTACAACGTCGTGGCCGGCTGGGTCGGCGGCATCGAGCTGGAGTTCGAGGGCGACTTCGAGCGGGGGGAGATCCTGTGAGTGATGACGTGAGACGTGATTACGTGACGGGCGCCCTCACGTAATCACGTACTTCACGTAATCACGTCGTCGCGCCGCCGCACGAGGAGCCGGCGCCGGCCGTGCAGCCGTAGCAGTGGCGCGCCGTCACGACGCGACGGGCCTGCCACGCGGCGGGGTCGAAGTCGGCCACGTGCGGGCGCGGCAGGCCCGGCACCGCCGCCTCGATCTCCAGCATCTGGTTGAAGTCGCAGTCGTAGAGCCGGCCGTCCCACCCGACCGAGATCGTGTTCCGGCACATGAGGCCGGCCACGGCGGCGGGGTTGAACGCCGCGAGGAGCCGCGCCATGTACGCGGCGAGCTGGCCCTTCTCGATCAGCCACTCGAGGTAGCGGCTGATGGGCATGTTGTTGAGCGCGATGAGGCGGTCGAACGTCACGCCGTGCTCGCGCGCCAGCGCCGCCTGCCACTCGGCCTCCAGCGACGCCTGGCTCCCGGCGAGGAAGGCGCCGACGGGGTTGGTGACGAGGGTGAGGCGGCGGCGGGGGTCGCCCTGCCCGTAGCCGGCGGCGTTGAGCGTGCGCAGCGCCGCGATGCTCTTCTGGTAGGTGCCGTCGCCGCGCTGGGCGTCGGTGTTGAGGGCGCGGTAGTGGGGGAGCGAGCAGGCCACCTCGACGCCGCGCGCGGCCAGCCAGCCGGGGAGGTGGGCGAACCGCCGCGTGGTGAGGATGGTGAGGTTGCACCGGTCGATGACGTGGAGACCCCGCGCGACGGCGGCCTCGACGAGGTAGGCGAAGTGGGGGTTGAGCTCCGGCGCGCCGCCCGTGAGGTCTACGGTGTGGAGGGCGGCGCCCTCGGGGTGGGCGAGGAGGCGGTCGAGGGCGGCCACGCACGCCTCGGCCGTGGCCCGGTCCATGTTCTCCTCGGTCCGGTCCGGCCCGGCGTCCACGTGGCAGTGCCGGCACGTCATGTTGCACAGCTTGCCGACGTTGATCTGGAAGACCTCCAGGGGGGCGGGGCGGAGGCCGTCCCAGCCCGAGGCCGCGAGGTCGGCCTCGAAGTCGCCGGTGCCGGAGGGGCCACCGCCGAGGGGGAAGGCGTCGAGGGCGGCGCGCTGCTCCGCGGGTGCGGCCAGCGGCGCGCGCCGGGCGCGGAGGCTCGTCGCCGGGCGCGGGCCCTCGGGGGCGGGGAGGACGGGGAGGGGGGTCACGGAGGAAGAGAGCGCGTGCACGCAGGCGCGCGTGCACGCAGGCACGCCTACATCAGCTGCGCCTTCGCGTGGTCCATCATCTGGAGGCCGTGGACGAGCGAGGCGCCGCCGCGGATGGCGCAGGCCACGTGGACGGCCTCCGTCATCTGCTCGAGGTCCGCCCCCTTCGCCAGCGACTCGGCCGTGTAGGCGTCGATGCAGTAGGGGCACTGGACGGCGTGCGAGACGGCCAGCGCGATGAGCGCCTTCTCGCGGGCCGTGAGGGCGCCGTCCTCGAAGACCTTGCCGTAGTACGCGAAGAAGGCCTCGGCGAGGGCCGGGCTGCCCTCGGCGATCTCGCCGAAGCGGGGGAGGTGCTCGGGGCGGTAGTACGTTTCCACGGGGACAGGGGCGAAGGGGGGGCGGGCCGAACGAGGGCGGGCCGGGGTCGGTTTCGGGCGGAGGCCGGTTGTCAACTCCGGCTGCGCGCCGATAGATTGCATCGCCCGGCGCCCGCCCCCACGCCGGCCTCATGCGGGCGCCCGCCGCCCGCCCCCGCCCCTCACCCGTATGGAGGACCCCGCCACGCCCGACCTCACCTGGCTCATCGTGGGCCTCCTCGCCCTAGCCCTCCTCGCGTTCGGCCTCGCGGCCTACGGGTGGCAGCGGAGCCGGCGGCGCCCGCAGCACCTCGCCTCGCCGCTCGAACGGGACGAAGAGCTCGAACGGCTCGGCCTCTCCGAGGTCCGCGTCCGCACCACCCCCCGGCCCGCCGCCGTCCCGGCGGTGCCCGACGAGGACGACGATCCCCAGGAGACGTGGGACGCGCCCGATGAAGCGCCCGAGGCCGACGGCCTCAAGGCGGCAGCCCCTGACGACATGGAAGACTTCGACGACCTCGAGTTCGACGACACCGGCGTCTCGGCGCCCCGCCCCGTCACCCCGTCATCCCCCACGCCGCCGCCCGCCGCGCCGCCCCCGCGCTCCGGCCCCCACGTCGCCGCGCGCTCGCCGCTGTGGGACGACGCCGACCCCGACGCCGTCGCCGCCCTGCTCGCCTCGCTCGGCGCCGCCCTCGGCGCGCAGGGCGTCGCCCTCCTCCGCTACGACGAGCGCGACGACGCCTACGCCGTCGACGTCCTCGCCGGGCCCGTCCCGGCGGCCCGCACGGCGCCCATCCCCGCCGACGGCAACGCGCTCGACCAGGTCCCCGACGACCGCTCGATCTCGCTCCTCGAGGCCGACGCCCTCGCCGCGCTCCGCTACCACGCCGACCCGGCCGCCACCGTCGGCCACGCCGCGGCGCTGGCCGTGGACGGCCCTCCCGAGCGCGTCCTCCTCGTCGTGGATGGGGCGAAGGGGACGGCGCCGTTCTCCGCGCGCCACCTCACGCTCCTCGGCGAGTACGCCGACCTCCTCGGCCGCCTCCTCGGTGCTCCCGACGCCGAAGAGCGGGACGCCGACGCGGCGGAGGACGCGGAGGTGGAGGCCGCCGTGCCGGCGATGGCGGAGGAGCCGGAGGCGGAGGTGCCGGAGGAGACCGGCCCCGTCCGCCCCCGCGCCGCCATCGTCGCTGAGGAGATGGCGGCGGCGAGGGCCGCGGAGCGCCCGCTCGCCCTCGCCCTCGTCGTCCTCCGCGACACCGAGGCCATCGAGAACTCCGGGCGCGCGGCCGTGGCCGAGGCCGAGCGTGCGCTGTTCGAGCGGCTCCGCCGCATCGAGGGGAGCAAGCGCGTCGAGCGGTTCGGCGAGCTGATGGCGGGGGTGTTCTGCCACGCCGGCCCGACGTTCGTCGAGTCGTGGGCCGAGCGGGTGGCCGCCGCCGGGCCGCCCGTCCACGTCGGCGTAGCCCTCCTGCGCGCGCGCCACCTCGACGCCGAGGCCCTCCGCGCCGACGCCGCCGCCGCCCTCCGCGCCGCCTACGAGCAGGGCCGCGACTGCGTGATCATGGAATGAGGAGGGAGCAGGAGATCTGTGAGGCTCCTCATCCCCCTCGTCCTCGACGGCGTCGGCGGGGCGGACCCGGCATCTCGTTCCTCCAGCCCCGATGATCCGTACCGCCCGCCTCGACCTCGTCCCCGCCACGCCCGCCCTCGTCCGTGCCGACCTCGCCGGGCGCGCGGCGTTGTCCGAGGCTCTCGGCGTCGCCGTGCCCGAGGGTTGGCCGCCCGAGCTGTTCGACGAGCCGGCCCTCCGGTACACGCTGGCGAAGCTGGAGGCGGGACCGGAGCAGGCCGGGTGGTGGCTGCACTACGTCGTGCTGCGGGACGAGGGGGTGCTCGTCGGCGTGACCGGGTACAAGGGGCCGCCGGCGGGAGGGGCGGTCGAGATCGGGTACTCGGTGCTGTCCGTGCACCGGCGGAGGGGGTACGCCGCCGAGGCCGCGGCGGCGCTCGTCGCCTGCGCCTTCGAGCGGCCGGACGTGGAGGTCGTGCTGGCCGAGACGCTGCCTGCGCTCACCCCGTCTATCGGGGTGCTGGAGAAGCTGGGGTTCGCGCTCGTCGGCGAGGGCTCCGGACCTGGCGTGATCCGCTACGCCCTGTCGCGGCCGCGGTAGCTTTCCCCCTCGCCCGCCGCCCCCGCCCATGCCCGCCATTCCCCCCGACCTCTTCGAGCGCGAGTCCCTCGACAAGACCCTCGGCATCGAATACGAGGAGCTGACGGCCGACCGCGTCGTGGCGACGATGCCGGTGGGGCCGCGCGTGCACCAGCCGCTGGGCTACCTCCACGGCGGCGCCAGCGTCGTCCTCGCCGAGTCGGTGGCCTCGATGGGGGCCAACGCGACGGCGTTCCCGCAGGGGAAGGCGGCCTTCGGGCTCGAGATCAACGCGAACCACCTCCGACCCGTACGCGAGGGCGTCCTCCGCGCCGTCGCCGCGCCGCTCCACAAGGGGCGGACGACGCACGTGTGGGAGGTGCGGATCTCCGACGAGGCCGGCCGCCTCGTCTGCGCCGCCCGCTGCACCCTCGCCCTCGTGGACGCCGAGGCGCGCGCCGAGGCTGCGGGTTCTCCCCATTCCCAGAGCACTGCGTAGCGGGGGGATCCGGTCCCGGTAGGGGGGCGTTGCAGGCTCGCCCTTCACACGTCCTTCGCACTTCTCCCGTCCCCTCTCATGGACCCCCTCGTCTGGATCGGCGTGGGCCTGGGCGTCGGCTTCGTCGCGGCCCTCGTGGCCCAGGAGGAGGGCCTCTTCGGCGACCTCCTCTTCGGCCTCCTCGGCGCCTTCCTCGGCGGCTGGCTCGTGGACCTCCTCTACGTCGCCGCCCCGCTCGACGGCCTCGCCGGCACGGCGCCCGCCGCCCTCGTGGGCGCGGCCCTGTTCGTCCTCCTCCTCCGGCTCGTCCACCGCGCCACCGTGGCACCGATCCCCTGAGGCCGCATCCCGCGCAGGAGACCCGGAGAGCGACATCGGGCGTGTGGCCGAGCGCGGTAGCGAGCGTCACTCCGGGCTCACCTATCGCTCACGAGCGGCACGAAGCGGAACTCGGCGAAGGCCTCCTCGCGGAAACGCTCGGGGCCCATCCGCGTGATCCGCAGCATCCGCTGCCCGTCCTTGTCGCCGACGGGGATGACGAGGCGACCGCCCGGGCGGCCCTCCGAAGGCTCCCGGAGCTGGTCGAGGAGCGCGGGCGGCACCGCGCGCCCGCCGGCCGTCACGATGATGCCGTCGAAGGGGGCGAGGGCGGGCCAGCCGCGTGTGCCGTCGCCGAGGCGGGTGCGGACGCGGTAGCCCAGCTCGGCCAGCAGCGCGTTCGTCCGCTCCAGCAGGGCGCGGTGGCGCTCGACCGAGAACACGCGCGCGCCGAGCTCGGCCAGCACGGCGGCCTGGTAGCCGCTGCCCGTGCCCACCTCGAGGATGCGCTCGCCCGGCTGCGGGCCGAGGAGCACCGTCTGGTACGCCACCGTGAACGGCTGCGAGATCGTCTGGTCCAGCCCGATGGGGAGGGCGACGTCGTCGTAGGCCTGTCCGTGGAGGGAGGTGTCCCGGATGAACCGATGGCGCGGCACCGCCGCGATGGCCGCGAGCACGCGCTCGTCGCGGATGCCCTTCTCGCGGAGGGTCTCGACGAGGGCGGCGCGCTGGCGGGCGTAGGTGCGCATGGCGGGGGCGGGTGGGCAGGCGTGCAGGCTCGCGCTCCTGCGTGCCTGCACGCCTCAAGCTACTCCTCGCGCTTCGCGTCCGGGGCGAAGGCCGCGTTCAGGCGGGCCTCCACCTCGCCGATGGACAGCCCGTAGTCGAGCCGGCCGTTCTCGGCGACCGAGATGGCGCCGGTCTCCTCGCTCGTCACGATGACGAAGGCGTCGGTGCGCTCGGTGAGCCCGATGGCGGCGCGGTGGCGGAGGCCGAGGTGGGGGTCGAGCCGGCGCGCCTCGGAGACGGGGAAGATGCACCGGGCCGCCTCGATCTTCTGCCCCTGGATGATGACGCCGCCGTCGTGGAGGGGGGAGTTGGGGAAGAAGATGCTCGTGAGGAGGTCGCGCTCGACGTCGGCCTGGATCTTCGTCCCGCTCTCGATGTAGTTCCGCAGCCCGGTGCTCCGGGCGAAGGCGATGAGGCTGCCGATCCGGTTCTCGCTCATCTCGGCGACGGCGGCGACGACCTCGGCGGTGATCCGCGCCCGCGGCGGCGTCGCCACGAACCGCCGCACGATGGGGTTGTTGCCGAGCATGAACAGGAGCCGCCGGATCTCGGGCGCGAACAGGATGATGATCGCGAGGACGAACACCTCGCTGACGGCGCCGAAGAGCACGCGCAGCGTCGTCAGCCCCAGCAGCTGCACGACGACGTCGAGGGCGTAGAGGGTCAGGAGGACGAGGGCGAGCTGGACGGCGAGCGTCCCCCGGATCAGCCGGTAGACCTGGTAGACCAGGAACGCGACGATGAGGATGTCGAGGACGTCGAGGACGTCGAGCGGGATGAACCCGATCCGAACCCCGAAGGGCAGCGCGAAGCGAATGCCGAGGACGAGCCCGCTCACGCCGCGCCTCCCCGGAAGTCCACCTCCACCGTTGCCGCGTCCTCGGCGGCCCGGATCGCGCGCAGCAGCTCCACCGTCGGCCGCACGTCGTGCGTGCGGATGAGCGAGGCGCCGCGGAGCACGGCCAGCGCCGCCAGCCCGAGGCCGCCGTAGAGCCGCTCGCCCACCGGCGCCGGGCGCTCCTCCGACCCCAGCACGACGCCCACCGTCCGCTTCCGCGATACGCCGACGAGCACGGGGCGCCCGAGCGCGCGCAGCCGGTCCACCCGCGCGACGAGCCGGAGGTTCTCCTCGGGCGTCTTCCCGAACCCGAACCCGGGGTCCACGACGACGTCCCGCACCCCCTCCGCCTCGGCCGTGCGGACCGACCGCGCCAGGCTCTCGGCCACCTCCTCGGCCACGTCCTCGTAGCGGTGCTCGTGGGGCATCGCGCCCGGCCGCCCGAGCGCGTGCATGACGACGAGCGGCGCGCCGTAGGCCGCCGCCGCCCGCGCCGTGCCGACGCCCTCGCGCAGCCCCGTCACGTCGTTGACGATGTGGGCGCCGGCGCGGAGGGCGGCGCGCGCCACCTCGCCCTTGTACGTGTCCACCGAGATGAGGACGTGGGGGAGCCGCCGCGCGATGGCCTCGACGACGGGGACCACGCGGCGCACCTCCTCCTCGGCCGAGACGGGCGCGGCGCCGGCGCCGTAGGCCCACCCGGACGGCCGCGTGCTCTCGCCACCCACGTCGATGACGGCGGCGCCCTCGCCGGCCATCACCTCCGCCCGCC
The DNA here is from genome assembly GCA_035304085.1 of Rubricoccaceae bacterium. Taxonomy (GTDB): domain Bacteria; phylum Bacteroidota; class Rhodothermia; order Rhodothermales; family Rubricoccaceae; genus DATGQT01. The sequence goes on along the minus strand of DATGQT010000237.1, from coordinate 8,633 downwards.
TCAGCGCGGCGTCCACGGTGGCGTAGCGCCCGCCGTCCGAGAACGAGTCGGGCGTGACGTTGAGGACACCCATCACGTGCGCGCCCCGCCGGCAGTCGAGCAGGCGCCCGCGGCAGTCGAGGACGAAGGGGTCGGCGGGGGAGACAGGCATCCGCGGAGAGGAGGGACGTGGCTCTGAAGCTACCACGGCCGACCCGATGTGGAGCCGGCAGCGACGGCCGGAACCCGCGGGGGTCGCGCGAGGGTACATTGGAGAAGAAAACGTGAACGCCCCTCCTCGGTTAGGGTACTTTCCCGTCCGCTGGAGCTGCAGGAGCGCACGGAACCGCCGTCCTGACCGGGCGTGCTGAGCCGTCCGCTCCCGGCCTGCGCCGCTCCCCCAACCGCCGCACCGACTCCGATGTACGTCCCCCGCCAGCAGCGCATGCTGGACCAGTACCTCCAGGAGATTGGGCAGATCCCCCTGCTCAAGCCCGAGGAGGAGGTCGAGCTCGCCCGCCGGATCAAAGAGGGCGACGCGGCGGCCCTCCACAAGCTCGTCCGCGCCAACCTCCGCTTCGTCGTCTCCGTCGCGAAGAAGTACCAGGGCCAGGGGCTCACGCTGGCCGACATCATCAACGAGGGGAACTACGGGCTGATCAAGGCGGCGCAGCGGTTCGACGAGACGCGCGGGTTCAAGTTCATCTCCTACGCCGTCTGGTGGATCCGCCAGGCCATCCTCCAGGCGCTCGCCGAGCAGAGCCGCGTCGTGCGGCTCCCGCTCAACCGGATCGGCACCATCTCGAAGATCCGCAAGACGAGCGCGCGGCTGGCGCAGGACCTCGAGCGCACACCCAACGTCGACGAGCTCGCCGCCGAGCTCGGCATCAGCCCGGAGAAGGTGCAGGACGCCCTCCAGCACACGGGCCGCCACCTCTCCATGGACGCCCCCTTCAACGAGGAGGAGGACAACTCCCTCCTCGACGTGCTCCCCAGCGAGGACGACGTCCCGCCCGACGAGTACCTCATGGACGAGAGCCTCAAGCTCGACATCGAGCGGGCGCTCTCGACGCTGCACCCGCGCGAGGCCGAGATCACCCGGCTCTACTTCGGCATCGGGCGCGAGCACCCGCTCACGCTCGAGGAGATCGGGCAGCGGTTCAACCTCACGCGCGAGCGCGTCCGCCAGATCAAGGAGAAGGCGCTGCGGAAGCTCCGCCAGAAGCACCGCCGCGAGGAGCTCCAGCTCCACGTCGGCACCTGAGCAGCGGGGGCGCCGCGCCCGGGGAGACTCGGGTGGGTCCAAAAAAATGCGGGAACGTGTACCCCGGTGCGGGGATGCGCCGCAAGGTGCTAAATTCTTAGCGTACCCTCCCCGACCCGCACTCTCATGCGAACCCTCCGTTACGCCCTCCTCACGCTCGTCCTCGCTGCCGCCCCGGCCGCCCTCGCGCAGCCGGCCGACGGCCCCGACGCCGGTGCCCCCGGCGGCCGCGTCCTCGGCCTCGGCATCGACACCGAGGCGATGGACCCGTCCGTCCGCCCGCAGGACGACCTCTTCCGCTTCGTCAACGGCCGCTGGCTCGACAACACCGAGATCCCCGCCGACCGCACGCGCTACGGCGCCTTCGACCAGCTCCGCGAGAAGGCCGAGCGCGACGTCCGCGCCCTCATCGAGGACGCCGTCGCCGGCCGCGTCGACGACCCCGACGCCGGGAAGATCGCCGCCGCCTACACCGCCTACATGGACAGCGCCCGCGTCGAGGCGCTCGGCCTCGCCCCGCTCCAGCCGGACCTCGACCGCATCGCCGCCGTCGAGACCCCGGAAGACCTCGCGCGCTACTTCGCGGGGAACGGCCGGGGCTTCGGGCCGCGCCCGTTCGCGTGGTACGTGGACGTGGACGACAAGGACGTCGAGCAGCACGTCCTCGTCTTCAGCCAGTCCGGCCTCGGGCTGCCGGACAAGAGCTACTACGAGGAGGACGAGTTCGCCGACGAGCGCGACGCCTACCGCGCCTACGTCGCGCAGCTCTACGACCTCGCCGGCCTCGACGGCGGCACCGCCGCAGCCGAGGCGGTCCTCGACCTCGAGACCCGCCTGGCCGCCGCCCAGTGGACGCGCGTCCAGAACCGCGACGCCGAGGCCACCTACAACAAGGTCGCCCTCGAAGACTTCGCCGCCGCCCACCCGAACCTCCGCCTCGACGTGCTCCTGCCCGCGGCGGACCTCGCGGGCGTGGACTCCGTCGTCGTCCGCCAGCCGAGCTACTTCGACGCCCTCGACGGCATCCTCGCCGAGGTCCCCGTCGAGACGTGGACGACGTGGGCGCGGGCGCGGACGCTCGACGAGGCCGCGCCCTACCTCCCCGCGCGGTTCGTGGACGCCCGCTTCGGCTTCCGAGGCCGCACGCTCTCCGGGCAGGAGGCCGACCGACCGCGCTGGAAGAAGGCCGTCGACGCCGTCGAGAGCGCCGTCGGCGAGTCCGTCGGGCGGATCTACGTGGCGCGGCACTACCCGCCGGAGGCCGAGGCCCGGATGAACCGGATGATCCGGAACCTCCAGGCCGCCATGCGCCAGTCCATCCAGGAGCTCGAGTGGATGAGCCCCGAGACGAAGGCCGAGGCCCTCCGCAAGCTCGACGGCTACACGTTCAAGGTCGGCTACCCGGAGGAGTGGGAGGACTACTCGGCGCTGGAGCTCCGGCCGGACGACCTGATGGGGAACGTCCGCCGCACGGCCGCCTGGAACTACGCCGACATGGTGGCCGACCTCGGGCGGCCCGTGGACCGCTCCGAGTGGCTGATGACGCCGCAGACCGTCAACGCCTACTACAACCCCGTCTTCAACGAGGTCGCCTTCCCGGCGGCCATCCTCCAGCCCCCCTTCTTCAACGTCGAGGCCGACGACGCCGTCAACTACGGCGCCATCGGCGGCGTGATCGGGCACGAGTTCAGCCACGGGTTCGACGACCAGGGCAGCCAGTACGACGCCGACGGCAACCTCCGCAACTGGTGGACCGACGCCGACCGCGCCGAGTTCGAGCGCCGCGCCGACATGCTCGTCGCGCAGTTCGACGCCTACGCGCCGTTCGAGGACGCCCACGTGGACGGCCGCCTCACGCTCGGCGAGAACATCGGCGACCTCTCCGGCCTCACGATGGCGCACCGCGCGTACGTGCTCTCGCTGAACGGCGCCGAGCCGCCGGTGATCGAGGGGTTCACCGGCGACCAGCGGTTCTTCATGGGGTGGGCGCAGGTGTGGCGGATCAAGCACCGCGAGGCGTACCTCCGCCAGCTCCTCCGCACCGACGTCCACGCGCCGGGGCAGTACCGCGCCATCGGGCCGCTGGCGCACGTGCCGGCGTTCTACACCGCGTTCGACGTGCGGGAGGGCGACGCGCTCTACCTCCCGCCGGAGGAGCGGATCAAGCTCTGGTGAGAGCGCTCAGCTCTGGTGAGGGCCAGAGGTGATGGGCCGGGGCCGGGGGGCTTCCTCCCGGCCCCGGGCTTTTTCGTGGGGACGGGCGCCGTTCTTAGCCCGGGTACTCCCCCGCCACGAACCGCTGGAGGTCCTCGACGTGCCCCCGCGCCGCCTCCGAGATCGCCCGCACGCAGTCCCCGATGGAGATGAGCCCTGCCAGCCGGCCGTCGCGCAGCACGGGGAGGTGGCGGATCTTCCGCTCGGTCATGATCGCCATGCACGTCTCCACCGTCGTCTCCGGCGTCACCGTCACGAGGTCCGTCGTCATGACGTCGCGGACGTGGGTCTCGCGGGAGGTCCGCCCCTGGAGCACGATGCGGCGGAGGTAGTCCCGCTCGGTGAAGATGCCGACCGGCTCACCGCGCTCGGTGACGACGATGGCGCCCACGTTCTGCTCTACCATCCGGGCGATGGTCGCGTAGACGGTGGCGTCGGGGTCTATCGTGATGACCCAGTCGCCTTTCTGCTTGAGGAGGGCGGAGACGGGGGCGTTCATGGCGGCCTCGCAGAGATGTGCTCCTTCTTTCTATGGCCGCCGCCCCCGGAGGTTCTCGGGGTCGGAAGGTCGCAGGTCTGAAAGCCGCAAGTCGGGGAGGCTATCGACCTTCGACCTTCAGACCTGTGACCTTCCGGCCCACCCGTGACCTTCGACTCAGGCCGGCAGCGTCACGACGAACGTGGCGCCCTCGCCCTCGCGGCTGTGGACGGCCAGCGAGCCGCCGTGGCCCTGCGTCACGATGTCGTAGGCGAGGGAGAGCCCGAGGCCGGTCCCCTCGCCCGGCGGCTTCGTCGTGAAGAACGGCTCGAACAGCCGCGTGCAGAGCGCCGGCGGCACGCCGGGCCCGTTGTCCACCACGCGGACCTGCACGAGGCCCGGCAGCGCGCGCGTGCGCACCACCACCTCCGGGCGGTAGTCCGGGCCGGCCGCGGCGGCGTGACGGCGCACGGCGTAGGCGGCGTTCTCGAGGAGGTTCACGAACACCCGCCCCAGCGCCGCCGCCGACGCCTCGACCTCCCCCACCCCGGCGTCGTAGTCGCGCACGACGGCCACGCCACCGTCGCCCGCGCGCCCGCCGAAGACGGCCTCGATGCTCTGGTCCAGCAGCACGTGCAGCGCCACGGGGGCGTGCTCGCCGGCGGAAGCGCGGACGTGCCCGAGCATGCTCCTCACGATGCCGTCGGCGCGGCGGGCGTGGTCGAGCACGCGGGCGACGTTGCCGGCGAAGGTGTCGAGCGCGTCGTCGAGCTCCTCGTTGAGGTCGGCGGGGAGGTCGGCGCGGTGCGCCTCGACGCTCGCCCGTAGCTCACCGGCCCGCTCGAAGGCGAGCTGCGCGAAGTTGACGACGAAGTTGAGGGGGTTCTTGATCTCGTGCGCGATCCCCGCCGTCAGCCGCCCGAGGGAAGCCATCTTCTCGCTCTGCACGAGGCGGTCCTGCGTCCGCTTCAGCTCCGTCAGCAGCTTCTCCAGCTGCTCGTTCTTCTCCCGCAGCTCGACGTTGCGGAGGCGGGCGATCTCGGCCTCCTGCCGCGCCCGCTCGGCCTCGTGGCGGACCTGCATCGTTTGGAGCCGCCCGCTCGTCTCGGAGTCGAGGACGGTCTCGCAGACCGCGTGGTAGGCGCGGTAGTGGTGGAGCGCCCGGCGGAAGTCGCCCTGCGCCTCGTAGGCGTCGGCGAGGGCGCGGTGGACCTGGTAGACGCGGGGCCGGATGCCGAGGGCCTCGGCGATCTCGAGCGCCTCGTGGAGCGGCGCCAGCGCCTCGTCGACCCGCCCCATCGCCGCGAGCGTCTCGCCGATGTGGAGGAGGCTCGTCGTCTGGGCCTGCCGGTTGCCGTGGGCGCGGCGGAGGTCGAGGGCCTGCCGGTGGAGGTCGAGCGCCCGCGGGAGGTCGCGCTGCTCCTGCGCCAGCGTGCCGAGGTCGTGGAGCGCGCGCGACTCGCCGAAGCGGTCGGCGCCCTCGCGGAAGAGCGTGAGGCTGACCTCGTGGTGGGCGCGCGCCTCGTCGAGGCGGCCCATGTGGCGGAGCACGGAGCCGACGCTGCTGTGCGCCCGCGCCTGCCCGACGACCCACCCGAGCGCGGTGAAGACGTCGAGCTCCTGCATCGCGTAGTCGAGCGCGCGCTCGACGTCGCCGGTGTCGAGGAAGGCGCCGCTGAGGCCGTGGAGCAGCCACCCCTCGCCCTCGCGGTCCCCGCGCGCGCGGGCCTGCTCGAGCTGGTCCAGCGCGATGGCGAGCGCCTCCTCGTAGTTGCCGAGGCTGACGTGGATGGAGGCGAGGACGCTGCGGAGCCGCCGGTGCGCCTCGCTCGCGGGGTCGAGCCCTTCGAGGGCCTCCGTCACGAGCGCGAGGGCGGCGGCGTGGTCGGAGAGGAGGTAGAGGGCGTGCCCCTCGAGGCCGACGGCGAGGGCGCGGCCCTCGGCGTAGCCCAGGCGCTCGGCGAGCGCCCTCGCCTCGCGGGCGAGCGCCAGCCGGCGCTGCGGCTCGTTGAGGTCGAGGCCGTAGACGAACGCGTTGAGCGCATCCACGCGCGCCGGGCTCTCCTCGCCGAGGGCGGGGTCGGCGAGGCGGGCTTCGAGGACGTCGGGGGCGTCGGGCGTCACGGCGGGGTAAACGGGCGAGCGGCGGGTGAACGGCCGGCGCCCGCGCGAGGTTCGGGGCGGTGGTCAGAAGGCAGAGGACAGAAGTCAGGGGTCAGTGGAACTTCTCCGGGGCTTCCCATCGGACCTTCGCCCTTCGCCCTTCGCCCTTCGCCCTTCGCCCTTCGCCCTTCGCCCTTCGCCCTTCGCCCCCCGAACTTTTCCCCGCTCGGGGGCTACGAAGCGTCGTCCACTCCGACCGCCGCCCGTCACGCCCCTGTCCACGGCCTCCCCCCTCCGCGTTTACCTCATCCTGTTCGCCCTCTGGCTCGTCGTGTTCTCGTCGGCGAGCCAGACCATCATCGTCACGCCCATCCTGCCGGTGATCGGGGCGGCGCTGGACGTGGAGCCGGCCTCGCTGGGGCTGCTCGTCACGGCGTACTCGCTCATGCTCGCGGCGGCCGCCCTCGTGATGGGGCCGATCTCGGACCGGATCGGGCGGCGGCAGGCGCTGCTGATGGGGGCGGGCACGCTCGTGGTCGCGCTGGCGCTGCACGGGCTGGCCCGCTCGTTCGAGATGCTGCTGGCGATGCGCGTGGTGGCGGGGGCGGGCGGCGGGATGCTCTCCGGCGCTGCCGTCTCCTACGTCGGCGACTACTTCCCGTACGCGCGGCGGGGCTGGGCGGCGGGGTGGGTGATGAGCGGGGTCCCGTTCGGGATCGTCCTCGGCATCCCCGTCGGCCGCGTGCTCGCCGTCGGGTTCGACTTCCGCACGCCGTTCCTGGTCTTCGCCGCCGTGATGACGGTGGCGTTCGTGCTCGTGCTGACGGTGGTGCCGCAGCCGGACGTCGAGCGGGAGGGGCGGCTCTCGCTGCGCGACACGCTGCTGCGCTACCCCCGCCTCCTCGCCCAGAAGGACGCCCTCGTCGCCTCGGCGACGTACTTCCTGATGTACCTCAGCCTCGGGCTCCTCGTCGTCTACCTCCCGCAGTGGCTCACGGAGCGCTACCCCCTCGACGTCTCCCTCTTCGGCCGCCCCCTCCGCCTCTTCGGCCTCGACGTCGACTTCATCGCGACGCTGTTCCTCGTGGGCGGGGGGGCGAGCGTGTTCACGGGCCCGGCGGCGGGGACGCTCTCGGACCGGATCGGGCGCAAGCCGCTCATCCTGGTCTCGTGCTTCGGGCTGGCCGCCGTCACCCTCGCGCTGACGTACGTCGTGGTGGAGCGGTGGGTGGCCTACCCGATCTACTTCGGAATCATGGTGCTGTTCGCGATGCGGATGACGCCGCTGCAGGCGCTGCTGACGGCGCTGGTGCCGGGCCGCCAGCGCGGCTCGCTCCTCTCGCTCACCATCGCCCTCGGCCAGGTCGGCACGGCGCTCGGGGCGGCGCTCGGCGGCGTGCTCTACGCCGGGGCAGGCTACCGCGTCAACACGTACGCCTCGGCCGCCGTCATCCTGCTCATGGCGCTGCTGGTGTGGCGCGCGCTGCCGGAGCCGGCTGACGTTGAGGGTCTGAAGGTCTGAAGGTCACAGGTCTGAAGGTCACAGGTCGATTAGTCCTCCGAGCTTTCGACCTTCCGACTTTCGACCTTCAGACCTGCGACCCCTACTGGCTCATCGACTCCAGGAAGGCGTCGTTGCTCTCGGTGCCGCGCATGCGGTCGAGGAGGAAGAGCATCGACTTCACGGGGTCCATGTCGGCGAGGAGCTGGCGGAGGATCCAGATCCGGTTGAGCCGCTCCTGCGGGATGAGCATCTCCTCGCGGCGCGTCCCGCTCTTGACGATGTCGATGGCGGGGTAGATCCGGCGGTCGGCCAGCTCGCGCGAGAGCACCATCTCCATGTTGCCCGTCCCCTTGAACTCCTCGAAGATCACGTCGTCCATCCGGCTGCCGGTGTCGACGAGGGCGGTGCCGATGACCGTGAGGCTGCCGCCCTCCTCGACGGCGCGGGCGGCGCCGAAGAGCTTCTTGGGCCCGCGGAGGGAGCCGGCCTCGAGGCCGCCGCTCATCGTGCGGCCCTGGCCCTGGAACGCCGCGTTGTGCGCGCGGGCCAGCCGCGTGATGGAGTCGAGGAGGATGACGACGTCCTGGCCGGCCTCGACGAGCCGCTTCGCCTTCTCGAGCACGATGTCGGCCACCTGGATGTGGCGCTCGGGCGCCTCGTCGAACGTGGACGCGATGACCTCGGCCGCGTCGACGTTCCGCTCGAAGTCGGTCACCTCCTCGGGCCGCTCGTCGATGAGGAGCACGATGAGGTAGGAGTCGGGGTAGTTCGTCGTGATCGCGTTGGCGATCTTCTGGAGGAGGACGGTCTTGCCGGTCTTGGGCTGGGCGACGATGAGGCCGCGCTGGCCCTTCCCGATGGGGCAGAAGAGGTCGATGATGCGGGTCGAGAGCTCGTCGGGCGTGGTCTCGAGGCGGATCTGCTCGTCGGGGTAGGAGGGCGTGAGGAAGTCGTAGCCGAGGCGCTCGGTGAAGGCGTCGGGAGCGCGGCCGTTGATGTGGTTGACGCGGATGAGCGCGAAGAAGCGCTCGCCCTCCTTGGGCGGGCGGATCTCGCCGTCGACGGTGTCGCCGACCTTGAGGGAGAACCGC
>DATGQT010000236.1:0-9900 GCA_035304085.1 Rubricoccaceae bacterium | reverse complement strand
GAGCGCTACGTCGTCGAGCGCGGGGGGAACGGCACCACCGAGACGTTCCGCCTGCCGCGGAAGGAGTTCGAGCTGCTGTACTTCCTCGCCAGCCACCCCGGCCGCGTCTTCACACGCGACGAGCTCCTCGACGCCGTCTGGGGCACCGACGTGTACGTGGTGGACCGGACGGTGGACGTCCACGTGCGGAAGATCCGCGAGAAGCTCGGGAGCGCCTACATCGAGACGGTCAAGGGCGTCGGCTACACGTTCGCCGAGGCGCTGTAAGGAGCGGCCGTAGCTTGGCCCGACCCGTCCCGGTGCCCGCCCCCGTGCGCTCGCCCAACCGCCTCGCGCTCCGCCTCGCCGCGGTCGTGGGCGCGGCCGCCCTCGCCGCCGCGCTGGTGGCGGCGTGGCTGCCGGTGGGGCGCGTCGTGGGCGCGGCGCTCGTCGCGCTGGCGGTGGCGGGGGCGGCCTACGCCGCGGCGCGCGCGTTCGTGGCGCGCCGGCTGGAGCTGGCGCGGGCGACGCTGCGCGAGGCGCGGAAGCGGCGGTTCGACGCGCTCGCCCGCCTCCAGCGCGGCCGCGCGCGCGACGAGCTCGACGACCTCATCTACCAGGTCTACCGCGCCGGGCGGGCGCTCCAGGAGGAGATCGAGCGGCTGGAGCGCGTCGAGAACTACCGCCGCGAGTTCCTCGGCGACGTCAGCCACGAGCTCCGCACCCCCATCTTCGCCGTCTCCGGCTTCGCCGAGTCCCTCCTCGACGGCGCCCTCGACGACGAGCGCGTCCGCCGCCGGTTCGTGGAGAAGATCCTCGCCAACGCCCACCGCCTCGACGCCCTCACGCGCGACCTCGCCGAGATCTCGCGGATCGAGACGGGCGAGCTCCAGATGACGATGGCGCCGTTCGACCTCCGCATGCTCGCGGCCGAGGTGGCGGAGGCGTTCGAGGAGCGGGCCCGTGCCCGCGGCGTCCGCCTCGCCCTCGCGATGCCGGAGGGGCTCCCGCGCGTCGTGGGCGACCGGGAGCGGCTGCGGCAGGTGCTCGCCAACCTCGTCGAGAACGCCATCGAGTACAACGAGCCGGGCGGCCACGTGACGGTGACGGCCGAGCGCGTGAGCGCGGCGGGGGAACGGCCCCACGTGCGCGTGGCCGTCGTGGACGACGGGATCGGCATCCCGGAGGCGCTCATCCCGCGGCTGACCGAGCGGTTCTTCCGCGTGGACAAGAGCCGGTCGCGTGCGCAGGGCGGCACCGGCCTCGGCCTCGCCATCGTCAAGCACATCCTCGAGGCGCACGGGCAGCGGCTCGAGGTGGCGAGCCGGCCGGGCGCCGGCTCCACGTTCGCGTTCACGCTGCCCGAGGCGGAGCCGCGTCCGCCGGCCCGGCTCGCCCCGCGCGAGGGCGCGCCGGCCGCCGACCTCGGCTGAGGGCTGCGACCGACGACCGCGCCGCGCGTCGGTTAGGAACACCGTCGCCCCCCCGCCGGGTTAGAGGACCGCGCCCGTTCCTCGCGGCTCCGCCCACCGCCCCCATGCACCTCGCCGAGCTGATCCGGCAGTCCCGCTTCGCGTCGCCGGCGCAGGAGGCCGTCCTCAACGTGATCGCGACGGAGTCGTGGCTGGCGGGGGAGATCGCCGACGCGCTGGCGCCCTACGGCGTCACGCCGACGCAGTACAACGTGCTCCGCATCCTGCGCGGCGGGCACCCCGAGCCCTACACCTGCTCGATGATCGCCGAGCGGCTGCTGGACCGGACGCCGGACGTGACGCGGCTGCTGTGCCGCCTCGAGCGGGAGGACCTCATCACGCGCTGCCGCGGCGCGCACGACCGCCGCGTCGTCGAGGTCTCCATCACCGAGAAGGGGCTCGCCCTCCTCGACCGCCTCGACGCCCCCGTCCAGGCGCTCATGGAGCGCATCACCCGCCACCTCTCCGAGGACGAGCTCCGCACGCTCTCCCGCCTACTCGAAGCGCTGCGGGCGGACCAGGCGTAGCGGGCTGTCGGCTGTCAGCTATCGGCGGGTTCCGTTCTGATAGCCGACCCCCCTAGCGACGCGGCACGCGCTCCGAGATGTAGACGGTCGCCGGGAGGCCGGCGCCGTCCTGGGTGTAGGTGCCCACCCAGATGTTGTACTGCCCCGAGGCCGGGTTGTCGAGGATGATCGCCGGGTTGCTCCCCTCGAAGTCGTCGCTGCAGTGCCAGTTCCCGCTCGCGTCGTTGACGAGGAGCGTGGTGTCTTCGTCGGCGCGGACGTAGATGACGAGGCGGCCGCGGCCGGCGGTGTAGGTGAGGTTGACCGTCGGCTGCGCGTTGTTGATGTAGCCGGCGCAGCCGTTGCCCGAGATCGCGTTGCGGTCGGATCCGCCGGCGCGAACCTCGATGACGTGGGGGTCCGGTGTGAACCCGGACTCGAGCGTGGCGCTCGTCTGGGGCCGCGCGCGCCAGTCGGGCTGCGCGGCGGCCGTCCCGGCCAGCATGCCGAAGCCGAGCGTGACGAGGGCCAGACGCGTCGGGTAGCAGAGCCTGTTCATGGTGGCGGGGGGTGGTTGGAGGAACTACGCACCGGGTCCAACGCCGCAGGCACGGGCAAAGTACGGTGCGCGGAGATTCCATCAAACCCGATGCCACGGGCCGCACCGCCCGCACACCCCGCCACGGCCGTGGGCAGGCAGCCCTAAACGGCAGACGCCCGGCGTCCCGCGTCGGGGACACCGGGCGTCCGGCTCAGGCCAGGAGGGCTCAGCGGGGGTCGCGCTCCAGGATGTGGAGGGTGGCCGTCGCTGCGCTGCCCTGCGAGTACGTTCCTACCCACGCGTTGTAGAGCCCACCCTCGGGCGCCTCGATCACGACGACGGGGTCGCGGCCGAGCTCGTCGTCGCTGCAGCGCCAGCTCCCGTCGGGGAGGTTGACGACGAGCGTGGCGTCGTCGTCGGAGGCGGCGTGGAAGGCGAGGACGTCGCCCTCGCCGCGGTAGAGCACGTTCACGTCGGGCTGGCCGTTCATGATGTAGCCGGCGCACCCCGAGCCGGAGACCGAGACGGCGTCGGCGCCGCCGGCCTCGACGGTCACCTCGCGCGCGCCGAAGCCGGCGTCGAGGGTGAGGGTGCCGTGGGCGGGCGCGGCGAAGAGGCTGATGTCCTCGCCGCCCTCGTAGACCCCGTCCTCGAAGGGGCCGTCCTCGAAGAACGCCTCGGCGGTCGGGCCTTCGGTCCCGGAGAAGAAGAGGGTGGCCTGGCCGGGCGCTTCGGTGCGGGCGCGGGAGGAGTACGTGCCGACCCAGACGGCGTAGCGCCCCGCCTCCGCCGGCTCGATGACGAGGCCGGGGTCGAGGCCGGCCGCGTCGTCGTTGCAGTGAGCGGTGCCGTCGGGCCCGATGACGACGAGCGTGAGGTCGTCGTCGCCCTCGGCTCGGGCGTAGACGTAGAGCGGGCCGGCGCTGTGGGTGTCGTAGGCGAGCACGACGGAGGGGGCGGCATCCACGAAGCCGGAGCAGCCGCTGAGCGTACCCGCCGAGGCCGGCCCGCCCACCGTCACGGTCACCTCGTGGGGGTCGGGGGTGAAGCCGGCGGCGAGGGTGACGGTGCCGGCACTAGGCGTGCCCGCGGGGTCGAGCGCCGGCGCCTCGCGGGCGGAGACGTAGAGGGTGGCGGGGGTGTCGGCGCTGGCGGTGTCCGAGAAGGTACCGACCCACACGGCGTAGCGGCCGGACTCGGCGTCCTCGACGCGCAGGCCGGGGTTGAGCGCCTCCTCGTCGTCGTTGCAGAGCCAGTCGCCGCCGGGGGTGCGGACGAGCAGCACGGTGTCGGAGGAGGAGCGGACGAAGAGGTGGAGCGTGCCGCCACCGCCGTAGTCGAGCGCGACGGAGGGGGCGGCGCCGACGTAGCCGGCGCACGTGGGGTCGGCGTCGGCGGCCTCCACGGGGCCGCCCGCCATCAGGTCCACGGCGTGGGGGTCGGGGGAGAAGCCGGCGGCGAGGGTGACGGTGCCGGCGGTGGGGGCGGCGTCGGGGTTCGGCTGGGCGAGGGCGGCCGGGGCGGCGGCCACGCTCAGGAGCACGCCGAGGAGGAGGGTGCGGGACATGGGGTGAGCGGGTGACGGTAGAAGGGGGCCGGGCCTACGGCGCCGACGGCCGGAGGATGCGGCGGGTGAACACAGGCGAGCCGCCCGGCGAGGAGTCCGGGCGGCTCGGGAGAGGTAGGGGGGCACGGTCATTCCCCGCGCGGGTCCACCTCGGAGATGAAGAGGGTGGCCTCGGCGGCATCCTCGCCGTAGGTGCCTACCCAGATGTCGTAGAGCCCGCCGGCGGCGTTGGGGATGACGACGAGGGGGTCGCCCTCGCCGAAGCTGTCGTCGTCGCAGACCCACTCCTGGCCCGGGGTGTTGACGAGGATCGTGGTGTCGGAGTCGGAGACGGCGTAGATGTAGAGCGTGGTGCTGCCGGAGGCCTCGAAGTACGGCTCCCCGCCGTCCGTCGGCTCCACGCTGCTGCCGTAGTAGAGGTCGTAGTCCGGCGCCTCGGCGATGTTGCCGAAGTCGCACCCCTCGGCGGAGGGCACCGTGGCGCCGCCCGCCGTCAGCGCGACCTCGTGCGGGTCGGGGAGGAAGCCTTCTTCGAGGTTGACCTCACCGAAGGTGGGCGGCAGGGACCAGTCCTGGGCCTGCACGGCCGGAATGGCGAGGAGGAGGCCGAGGGCCCCGAGGAGGGGGGTACGCATGGAGGGAGGCGCGGTCGAGAGGGAGTGGGAGACGGCTCGCAAGGTAGGGGGACCCCCTAGCTCCGGGCAAGTCGGGGGTATCGCGCCGGGAACGCGGGGCCGCGTCGGCTTCGCGCCCGGCGCTTTCCACGTACACCGCGGCCGAAGGCGCGCCGCCTCCGGCCGCACTCGGGGGGCGGGGTCACACCGCGGCGCTCGGGGCCGCCACGGCGGCGCCGTTGGTGCCGCCCGCCTCGCGCTCGGGCACGAACGTGAGCCAGCCGTGGGGGTCCTCCCCGCGGAGGACGACGTCGAAGAAGGCCTCCTGCAGCTCGGCCGTGATCGGCCCGCGCCGGCCCGCGCCGACGGGGTAGTGGTCCACCGAGCGGATCGGCGTGATCTCGGCGGCCGTCCCCGTGAAGAACAGCTCGTCGGCGATGTAGAGCGCCTCTCGTGGCATCACGCGCTCCTCGACGCGGTAGCCCCGCTCGCGCGCCAGCGTGATCACGGCGTCGCGCGTGATGCCGGGGAGGATGGAGTACGCCGTCGGCGTGGTGTAGAGGACGCCGTCGCGGACGAGGAAGAGGTTCTCGCCGCTCCCCTCCGAGAGGAACCCGTCGGTCGTCAGCGCGATGCCCTCGACGAACCCGTTGAGCACGGCGTTCATCTTGATGAGCGACGACGAGAGGTAGTTGCCGGCGGCCTTGGCCAGCCCCGGCGTCGTGTTCGGCGCGTTCCGCTGCCACGACGACACCTCGACGTCGACGCCCTCCTCGAGCGCCCCCTCGCCGAGGTACTTCCCCCACTCCCACACCGCGATCACGGTCTCGACGGGGTTGTGGAGCGGGTTGACCCCCATCCGCCCGTACCCGCGGAAGACGACGGGGCGGATGTAGCACGCGGCCATCTCGCTCTCGGCCACCGTCTCGATGACGGCCTCGTTGAGCGTGTCGAGGTCGTAGGGGATCTCCATCCGGTGGATCTTCGCCGAGTCGATGAGCCGGCGCATGTGCTCCTCCAGCCGGAAGATGGCCGGCCCCCGGTCGGTGTCGTAGCACCGGATTCCCTCGAACACGGACGAGCCGTAGTGGACGACGTGGGAGAGGACGTGGATGGTCGCGTCTTCGTGGGGGACGAGCTCCCCGTTGAACCAGATCTTCGGCTTCATCGGACGGGCGGGCGGTCAGGTTGAGGGAGGGCGGCACCCGTAGAACGGGGGCGCATGGGAACGGATCCGCACGCGCCCACCCCACGGGAGGCCAATATACACAGGCGAGGGCGCCCGGACCGGCCTCCCCGGGGCCTCGGTCACGCCGGCTCCTCGACCGGCGCCGGCCGCGGCGCGACGGCGTATCGCGCGATGGTCCAGAGGATCTTGGCCGACGCCCGCAGGGTCCCGCCCACCGTCCCGGTGATCTTCGAGACGCCGATGCGGCGGCGGTAGCTGACGGGCACCTCGGCGCAGGCGAGCCCGGCGCGGGCGGCCTTGATCTGCATCTCGACGGTCCACCCCCACGTCCGGTCCTCCATGCCGAGGCCGACGAGGGCGCGGTAGCGGACGGCGCGGAAGGGGCCGAGGTCGGTGAAGCGCGCGCCCCAGAGCAGCCGCATGAGGGCGCACGCGAGGCGGTTGCCCCACAGCGCCTGCGGCAGCATCGCGCCGGGCTCGACCCACCCCAGCCGCCGCCCCAGCATCCGCGAGCCGACGACGAGGTCGGCCTCGCCTTTCAGGATGGGTTCGAGGAGACGCGGCAGCTCGTCCGGGTGGTCCGAGTAGTCGCCGTCGAGGAAGACGACGACGTCGAAGGGGCGGCCGGCGGCGGCCTGCTCGTGGGCGTGCTCCAGGCCGCGGAGGCAGGCGTAGCCGTAGCCGCGGCGGTCCTCGCGCAGCACCGTCGCCCCCGCGGCGCGCGCGTTGGCCTCCGTCTCGTCCGTCGAGGCGTTGCTGACGACGACGACCTCGTCCACGAGCGCCGCCGGTAGGTCGGCGATGACGCGGCCGACGGAGCGGGCCTCGTTGAAGGCGGGGATGAGGACGAGCGTTCGCATTCGAGTGCGGAATGCGGATTTCGGAGTGCGGGATGAGGGGAGATCACTCCGCATCCCGCACTCCGAGATCCGCACTCGCGAGGCGCGTCAGCGCCTCGCCCTGCAGCCGCATCACCGTCCAGTCGCTCAGCGGCACGGCACCCAGCCGCTCGTAGAAGTCGATGGCGAGCCGGTTCCAGTCGAGGACGACCCAGTCGAGGCGGTGGGCGCCGCGGCGGACGGCTTCGGCGGCGACGGCCTGCAGGAGCGCGAACCCGAAGCCCTGCCCCCGGAAGGCCGGGCGCACGAAGAGGTCCTCGAGGTAGAGCCCCCAGTTGGCGCGCCACGTCGAGTAGATGGGGAAGAAGAGGGCGAAGCCGGCCGGCTCGCCCGCCTCGGTCTCGGCGACGAGGCCGGAGAGGCGCGGCTCGGCCGCCGGGTCGAGCGCGGCGCGGACGGCCTCGGGCGTGGTGACGGCGGCGCCGGGCGCGGCCTCCTCGTATTCGGCCAGCTCGAGGATGAGCTGGCACACGAGGTCGGCGTCGTCGGGCGTGGCGGGACGGATCATCAGGGAACAGGGGGCGGAGGGCAGGGGGCAGAAGGTAGCGAGGCCGCCCCTGTCCCCTGAATCCTGCCCCCTGAATCCTGTCTCTGAACGTCAGCTCCCGTAGCGCCGGCGGTAGTCCTCGAAGTCGTCGTCCTCGTCATCGTCGTCGCCGAGGCGGCCGAGCTGGCCGAGGACGCTGCCCATGATGTCGCCGTACCTGGCGCCGCCGCCCTCGGCGACGAGGTCCTTGCCCAGCATGGAGTGCTGGTGGAGCGCCTCGAGCACGAACTCCATCGCGCTCGCGGCCTCGGCGGGCGTGGCGGGGCTCGAGTGCTTGCGGACGACCTCGCGCAGGCCGTCCACCCGGTCGAGCGCACGGGCGTAGGCGTCGAACGGCATGGCCGGGTCGAGCTCGACGTGGTTCCCCTTGGCGAACCACCCGAGCACCTCGGCATACGCCTGCCGGCCGCCGCCTCCGGCGCCCCCCTTCTCGGCGGGGTCGGGGAAGTACCGCTTGAAGATGGCGGCGACGGCGCGGCCGACGAGGGCGCGGGCGACGGCCTGCGCGCCCTCCTGCTCCCCCTCGTAGACGAGCTCGACCTTCCCCGTCACCGCCGGCTCGGCGGCCAGCAGGTCGCTCGGGCGCACGGTCGTCTCGGCCTCGTCGTGGAGGAGCGCCCGCCGCTCGGCCGCCGAGATCACGTCCTCCAGCGCCGCCCGCGTCAGCCGCGCCGAGACGCCGGACTTCTGGTCCACGTACTCGCTCTCGCGCGCCTCGAACGCGATCTGCTCGACGACCTCGCGGACGTAGTGCGGCACGTGGACGCGCGGGATCCCGTCGCCGCCGCGCTCCTGCCACGCCTCCTGCTGCGTGATCGCCACGCCGATCTCGAGCGCGCGCGGGTAGTGCGTGAGGATCTGGGAGTCGATGCGGTCCTTGAGCGGGGTGATGATGGCGCCGCGGTTGGTGTAGTCCTCGGGGTTGGCCGTGAACACCATCTGGACGTCGAGGGGGATGCGGACGTTGAACCCGCGGATCTGGACGTCCTGCTCCTCCATGATGTTGAGGAGGCCGACCTGGATGCGCGGCTGGAGGTCCGGCAGCTCGTTGATGGCGAAGATGCCGCGGTTGGTGCGGGGGATGATCCCGAAGTGGATGACCTCCTCGTCGGCGTAGGTCAGCTTGCGGGTGGCCGCCTTGATGGGGTCGATGTCCCCGATGAGGTCGGCGATGGAGGTGTCCGGCGTGGCGAGCTTCTCGCCGTAGCGCGCGCTCCGGTGGAGCCACGCGACGGGCGTGGCGTCGCCGCACTGCGCCACGAGCTCGCGGGCGTGCTTCGAGACGGGCCGGAACGGGTCGTCGTTGATCTCGGAGCCCTCGACGACGGGGACCCACTCGTCGAGGAGGCGCGTGAGGAGGCGGACGATCCGGCTCTTGGCCTGCCCGCGGAGACCGAGGAGGATGAAGTCGTGCCGGGCGAGGATGGCGTGGTGGAGCTGGGGGACGACGGTCTGCTCGTAGCCGAGGATGCCGGGGAAGACCTCCTCGCCCGCGCGGAGCTTCTCGATGAGGTTGGCGCGGAGTTCGTCCTTGACGGAGCGGGGGCGGTAGCCGGCGGCGCGGAGCTGGCCGAGGGTACGGATGTCCGGGGGCTGGGGCATGCAGGGGTAGCGGGATTCAGGGGCGTGCTCACGCACCCTCCCCGGCGCTGTTCCACCCCGCCGCAACCCGGCGCCGTGCCTCCCGTTGAGGAAACCGGACCTGCTCACTCGCCTTGCCCGCCCGTCTCCTCCACGCCGGCATCGACTACGTCGCCGGGGTCTACGACTACGCCCCCGGCCGCACGATGCGGCCGCACGCGCACGCCGGCACCAGCCTCAGCGTCGTGCTCGCCGGGCGGGTGTGGGAGCGCGTGGGGCGGGCCGACGAGACGGGCGGGCCGCTCTCGGTCGTCGTCAAGCCGGCGGGGGCCGTGCACGAGAACCGGTTCGGGCCGGAGGGCGCGCGGATGCTCGCCTTCGAGTTCGCCCCCGGCTTCTTCGACGGGATGGAGGACGCCCCCACGCGCTGGCGCTGGCGCCACGGCGACGCCGCCGCCCGCCGCGCCCTCCGCCTCTGCCGCGCCGCCGCGTCCGACCCCGGATCGAGTCCGGGACAGGCGCTCGACGACGCCCTCGCCCTCCTCCTCGCCCCGTCCGAGGACGCCCCACCCGCCGCGGGTGCGCCACCGCGCTGGCTCCGCGACGTCCGCGACCGCCTCCACGACGAGGCCGTCCGACCGCCGCCCGCAGCGGCCCTCGCGGACGAGGCGGGCGTCCACCGCGTCACGCTCGCCCGGGCCTTCCGCCGGCACTTCGGCTGCTCGGTCACGGCCTACCTCCGGCGGCTCCGCGTGCGCGCCGCCGCCGCCGCCCTCGCCGCCACCGACGCCCCCCTCGCCGCCGTCGCCCTCGACGCCGGCTTCGCCGACCAGCCCCACCTCACGCGCGCCTTCCGCGCCGCGATGGGCACGACGCCCGGCGCCTTCCGCGCTGCCCTCCGCGCGTAGCCGGCGGCGCTACACGCGTTCAAGACGCGGCAGGCGCGCGGCGGCTAGGTTGCCCCGGTTTCACCCACAGCGCCCGCCCATGCCCCGCCTCGCCGTG
>DATGQT010000235.1:0-4383 GCA_035304085.1 Rubricoccaceae bacterium | reverse complement strand
GGGAGGGCGACGTGGACGAGGGCGCGCTGCTCCTCGACCCCCAGGGCCGACACCTTCGTCCGCGCCACCGGCTCGACGCGCTCGACGACGCCTTCGAGGGGCTCGGCGCCGCCCCAGCCCTCGACGAGCCGCGTCCTGGCGAGGAGGGCGAAGGCGAGCGCGAGGGGGCGCCCCACCGGGCGCACGGCGGCGGGGCGACGCCCTGAGGCGACGCGTGGACCTCGGAGCCGCAGGGCCCCCTCACTTGTAGCGGTAGACGATCCGCCCCTTCGAGAGGTCGTACGGCGAGAGCTCGACGGTGACCTTGTCGCCGGGGAGGATCTTGATGAAGTACTTCCGCATCTTCCCCGAGAGCCGGCCGAGGACGCGGTGCCCGCTCTCGAGCTCGATGCGGAACTGGGCGTTCGGGAGCGCATCGGTGACGACCCCCTCCTGCTTGATGGTGCCTTCCTTGGCCATGGGGGTACCCCCCGGCGAGGGCGGGTGAGATGCGGGGGCGGGTGAGCGAAGGGCGGTGCGAGGCCCCGGGGCCACGGGCGTCAGGGGGCTGCGGCACCGGGGGGCCGCCTCAGCCCCCCTCGGCGGCCCGCCGGTAGGCCCGCTCGATCCGCTCGGGGAGCGTCCGCGCCGGTCGGACGAACAGCGCTCGACCGGCGACCTCCTGCCCGTGGAGCCGGGCGATGGCCGCCGACGCTTCCGCCTCGTCGGGCATCTCGACGTAGCCGAAGCCGCGCGAGGCGCCGGTGTGCCTGTCCTTGATGACGGCGCTCGAGC
This sequence comes from Rubricoccaceae bacterium, assembly GCA_035304085.1. Taxonomy (GTDB): domain Bacteria; phylum Bacteroidota; class Rhodothermia; order Rhodothermales; family Rubricoccaceae; genus DATGQT01. The sequence continues at coordinate 3,609 of DATGQT010000235.1, read as the reverse complement.
GGACGGCGCCGAACTCGCCGAAGGCCTCGTTGAGGTCGGCTTCGACGGTCGTCTCGGGGAGGTTCTTCACGAAGATGTTCATCGGGGTGGGGGCCGGGTTCGTGAGGCGGGGCGGGCCGGCGGCGGGCACCGGGGCCCGCCGGACCGGTCGTGGGCTCAGAAGGAGCGGCGGCCGCCGTTGCGGCCGCCGCTGCGGTTGCCGGGGCCGCCGGAGCGCTCCTCGCGCGGCCGGGCCTCGTTCACCGTCAGCGGCCGCCCGCCGAGGTCGCGGCCGTCGAGCTGCTCGATGGCCGCCTTCGCCTCCACCTTCGTCGGCATCTCGACGAAGGCGAACCCCCGCGGCTGCCCCGTGAACTTGTCCTTGATGACGGAGACGGTGCTCACGGCGCCGTACGCCTCGAACGCCTCGCGGAGCTCGTCCTCGGTGGTGGAGTGGGGGAAGTTGGCGACGTAGATGTTCATGCGGGTGGTGTTGGGCTGGCATCGAGGGACCGCCAGAACGCAAGAAGCCCCCCGCCACAGGGTGCGTACGGAGAGCGCACCGAGGGCAGGAGGCCGAAGACAGCGACCGAGGATGCGATGGCTTGGAGGGGGGCGTGCACGGGCGGGGGGTGGAGTTGTTCCCGCCGCGGCTTGCGGCCGCCCTCGCTACGCGGGCGGACCGGCGCCCGCCGCCGGTGCCGGCGGGCGGACCTCGGGCGTGAGGCGGCGCCACCCCTCCAGGCTCACCCGGAACGGTTCCAGGTACCGCCCGGCAGAGGCGCCGAGGTGGGGGACGAGCGCGACGGTGCCGGCCGGGATGACGGCGCCGGTGGCGGCGCACCGCCACGGCCTCCGCGTCCGCTCGGCGTGGAAGTGGAGGCGGAACAGGCCGACGCCGCCGCAGAGGGAGCCGCCGTCGACGAGGACGGTGTGGACGCCGCCGTCGCGGCGGTCCGTCGTGCCGGGGACGAAGGGGATCGCGCTCACCGCCCGCCCTCCAGGCGCCCCCGCCCGCCCTCCAGGCGCCCCCACCCCTCCAGGCTCACGCGGAACGGCCCCGCCGCCTCGTCCACCCGGATGGCGTCCGGATCGTCGGGGAGGAGGGCGAGCGCGCCCTTGGGTATCGCGGCCCCCGTGACGGCGCACCGGGAGGCCCGCCGCACCCGGCTGATGTGGAAGGCGATCCGGCCGTAGCCCACCAGTTCGACGGCGCGGCGGGTGCCGACGTCGTCGAGGCGCTCGGCGGTGTCGGGGACGAAGGGGGACGAGATGGCGGGGCCGGCGGGGGGGACTCCTCGGGGGCGCGGCCCGTGCCGCTGGCTCGGGGGCGGCGGGGAAGCCGGGGGGTACGGAAGGCCGGGCTCACGGGACGACCTGTCCCGGGGGGAAACGGGCCGGTCGTCGATTGGTGCGGGGGGGCCGAAGGCGCGCCGCCGCCGCTCCTCCCGGCACGCCTCGTACGCCGCGGAGTACCGGGCGAACGCCGCGCGGTACGCTTCGAGCGCGGCCTGCAACGCGTCCTCCCCCGCTTCCCGGCACCACCGGTCCGCGGCAGCGAGCCCCCTCGCCGCCTGCTCCATCCGCCGGCACGGCCCGTCCGCCGTGGCGGGGTCCGCGGGATCCCGGCTGGGGGCCGCCTCGCCTCCGCGCTCGCTCATCGTTGCCTCCTGGGGGTCAGAGAAGGCGGAGCGAGCCGGGGAGTCGGGCGGGCGTCGTCTTCCTTGGGGCTCCAACATACGGCGGCCCTCCCGCGAGACCAAGCCCCACCCCGTCCCCGGCGAGGCGCGCCGCCGGCGCGCCGCCGTCACGAGCGACCGCCCCCCGCAAGCGGAGCCCCGTCGCTCCCCGCGCGTAGGGGTGGGGTCCTGCCCGCAGCACCCGAACGATCGGACTCGGTCGTTCGAGCTCGAACGACCGATGAGCGCCCTCCGCGTCTCCGTCTACGCCAACGGCGCCTTCGTCGGCCACGCCGACCTCCGCCCGGTCGACCCCGAGACGGGGACCTACGGCGGCCCCTTCAACCCCGGCGAGGGCTACGCCGCCGTCCGCCCCGTCGTGCTCGAGTTGATGAGGAGGACGTGGCCGCGCCAGCAGGCGGAGAGCGCGGCGCACCTCCGCGAGGCGTACCGGCGCCACGACGCCCTCGCGCTCGAGGTGCGGACGGAGGCGGGCGAGCCGCTCCACCCGAGCGCGGTCTACGTCGAGGACGCGGGCGGGGTGTGGACGGACGCCGTGCCGCGCGTGGAGCTGCTGGGGCTGCCGGACGAGGAGGCCCGCCGCCACTTCGGGGGCGGCGCCGGGGGGCGCCGGGGCGGCTGACGTGCCGCGGTCCGCGCGCACCCGCTTACCCCAGGCAAACTCCCGGCCAAGGGTCGTGCTACCCCAGCGGGGGCTACCCCACCTAGGGCTACCCCACCTAGGGCTACCCCAGCCAGGCAGCGGGGGCCGCCCGCACCTGCTCGGCGTAGACGTCCGCCGCCAGCGAGCCGTACCGCATCGTCGTCGCGACGTCGGCGTGGCCGGCGGACCGCTGCACGGTGGGGACCGGCACCCCGCGCTCGATCAGCCGCGTGATCGCGGTGTGCCGGAGCCCGCGGACCCCCACCCCGTCAGGCCCCGCGTTCCTCGTGTAAATCGCGAACCGTTGGCTGAGGTAGTCGGGGTTGATCGCGCCACGGGCGTGCTGGAACACTCGTTCACCGGGGTGCAGGCGACCTCGGTGCAGGCGGCCTCGGTGCAGGCGACGGTGAGGACGCGGCCGGCGAGGTCGACCGCGCCCCAACGGAGGCTGACGAGCTCGCCCCGCCTCAGCGCCGTGTGGACGGCGCCGTGTGGGCGGCGAAGGCGGCGACGTGGACGGCGAAGGCGGCGACGCCCCGGAGCCACCGGACCGAGGCCGGCCCCTTCTCGACGGCGAGCACGAGGTTGTCGACCTCGGCCGGGGTGAGCGCCGTGGGGAAGCGGCGCGGGACCCGCCGGAGCCGCACGCCCGCAGTGGGGTCGGCGGCGACGGCGCCCGCCTCCATGCAATAGCGGGAGTAGGTCGAGAGGCGCTTCGTGTACGTCCTCCGCGTGGCGTCTCCGGCCGGCGTCGAGTCGAGCCCCCCCCGACGTCGGCGGCCGTGACGGCGGCGACGGGGTGGCCCGTTGGCAGCGAGGCCACGAACGGGCCGCTCCGTGCCCGGAAGCGGCCTCTGCGGGCCGTACGGGCGGGATCTCGCCGGGCTCATGACCCGAAGACCGCGTAACCCGAAGACCGCGGGGTCGAATCCCGCCCCCGCCATCGTCGGCACTCCCCCGCCGGTTGCTGGGCCGTACCTTCCTCGGCGCCCCCCACGACGACTTCGGGGTGCGGGCCAACGGGCATCGTCCGGCACGGCCCCCAGCTCCCCCAGGAGGTCCCATGCCTGCTCACGAGCACCACGACCCGGATACCCACCGCCCTTCGACCGACCCCCACGCCCCTTCGGCCGACCCCCGCGCCGCCTACCGGCGCGCCTACGACGCCGCGCAGCCGGACCCCGGCCGCTCGGTCGTCCGCGTGGACCTCGAAGCGGGCGAGCTCGACTGGGGCTACGCCCCCGGCAAGTCCGTACGCGCCTGGGGCTACAACGGCCGCGTGCCCGG
>DATGQT010000234.1:0-5243 GCA_035304085.1 Rubricoccaceae bacterium | reverse complement strand
AAGGCGCATCTCGACGTGAGGAACTGCCCCTGTCCAGATCTTATTCACCCCGATGGCAGGCCCGCCCGCCCTTTGGGCACGGAGCGGCCCTGCCGTGAGCAATAGGAAAATGACGGTGAGGGCCAGGGGGGCGCGTGTCATAGCCATTCCTCCGTTCAGGAGCAGGTGTCGGGCAGCTATGTACGCGCAAGCGGCAGGTCCGGTGCCCGGCATTGACACCTGCGCAAGGGTGCCCGCTCTAACGCACGGGGAAGATCGGTAGTGTGCAGCTAGTCGGGAGGCGTCGAGGGCGCGTGGCAGATGGATCATAGAGCGACGGCGCACCTCCTCAAAGACAGGATACCCGGTTCCGACGCCCCAGGCGAGCCATGACCGCTAGACAGCACCTCGCCGGGCACCGACGACTCACGCAGAGATGACGTGCGTGGATGAACTCGCGACGAACAGGCTTTTATTCCCCAACTCCATGCGCAGACTCAGAGTTCGTACCCCTTCAGATTTGGCCACAGCGCCGTTACATCTTCGCCCAGCAGCGTGCTGAGGCCAGCGTTCTCTCGAGCGAAGTAGCGAGCGAGGAAGGCGCGCGTGTGGGGGTTCAGTGGAGGGCATTCGCCGCTCCTCATGTTGAAGCGGTCGACCGATCCCAAGGCCCGCACCGCCCTCCGCATCGCCCGCTTCCAGAAGCCCGACGCTGGGGCAGCTCGCTCGGCATCCGCCGCTGCCGGCCTGCCGCCAGGCGTCGGCCGGAGGTGGTGCTCGTCCAGGAGCCGGCGCTTGCTCGTCACCGGCCAGACCAACCGGTTGAAGCGTAGCTGGAGCCGCAGCGAACGCGGATACAGCGTCTTGTTGGCCCACGTCGGCACGCGACTCGTGTCCACGCTCTCCTCCAGCCCCAGAAACGCGCACACGTCGTCGACGACGGCCTGCGGGTCGGCCACGAGCCGCTCGAACAGGAGGACCTTGACGCGGTCGCGGGGGAAGAAGCGGAGGTAGCGCTCGATCTGCTCTCTGTAGTGCCCGCGCACGAGGAGGTTCTCCGGGGCGCGCTGGAGCATCTCCTCGAGCGGGTAGATGGCCCGGCGGTGCTGCACGAGGTGCCAGTAGTGAGAGACGGCCCGCGCCACGGGGTCACGCAGCAGGACGATGATCCGGGCCTCGGGCAGCAGCGCACGGATGCGCTCCGGCGCCCGCGGCGACGCCAGGTACGTCGTCGTGTCCTCGCCGACGAGCTGCCCCGGCGCCGCCGCGGCGAAGTGCGCCGCGTACCACGCGAGGTAGCGCTCGAACTCCGCCTCATAGTCGAAGAACGTCCAGCCGCCCGGGGTGTAGACGAAGGCGTCGGGGTGCTGCTGGACGTCGTCGACGTCGAAGAAGAACAGCTCGCCGAGTGGGAGGAAGACGCCGGGGTGTTGGTCGAGAATGCGGTGGAGCGAAGTGGTCCCGCACTTCATGGCCCCCACGATGAGGAAGTCCGGCAGGCGGTGGGGCGTCATGGGCGACGTCGTTACGGGCTCAAAGGGAGCGCTAAGCGGCGGGGCCCCGCCCCACCCGGCTCGTCCTCAGCCCGAGGCCACCACGGGCCCCCGCACGAGCGCCGCCGCGTGGTAGCGGATGCCCGCCAGCGCGAGGGCCAGGAACCCGAAGAGGTACACCCCCTTCACGCCGGTGAAGCTGTTCCCGAAGGGGAGCGTGGCCGTCATCGCGACGGCGATCCCCATCGCCACCACGATGAACGGGTCGTGGTCAGGAACCCGCCGCCGCATACGCCACGCCCACAGGCAGAGGAGGGCGAACCCGAGGAAGTAGGCTGCGGCCCCCGCCCACCCCAGCGTCGCGACGGTCTCGATCAGGCCGCTGTCGAGGTTCGGCATCCCGAGCCCCAACCCGAGCGGGATGTAGAGGAGCTGCGTGGCCGCCATCGAGTACAGGTCCGCGCGCGCATTGAGGCTCCTGTCACTCGACAGGTCAGTGAAGGATGCGGCCCGATCCGAGAGGCGCCCCGACACGGACTCGTCGAGCGCGAGGGGGGCGACGGCGGCGGCCATCACGGCGATGAAGAGGAGGACGCGCCACCGGTGCTGGCTCCGCGCCATGAACAGGATGTAGAGGAGGCCGACGACGTAGGCGCCCCACCCCGAGCGCACGGTGGAGAGGAGGAGGGCGAACGCCGCCGGTACTGTTGCCAGTCGGGCCACGAGCGCCTCGACCCGGCTGCGGTTCCCCGACGCGAGCAGGCAGAGCAGACCCACGACCATCGTCATGGCGAAGGGGTTCGGCGAGTTCAGCGTCCCGAACACGCGCACCTGCAGGGGGAGCGGCTGACCGAGGGAGATCATGTGCACCGACTCCATCCACATCCGGTCCCAGGGCGGGAGCACGAAGAACTGATAGATCCCGTAGAGCCCGAGGAGCCCCATCCCCAGCGTGACCGTGCGCAGGATGACGTCGCGGTAGCGGGGGTATTGCTGCCAATCCACCAGCACGAGGGCGCCCGTGACCAGGGGGATGCCCCACTCGAAGGCGCTCTCGGCCAGCTTGGAAGCGCTGTTCTGGACGAACCCCACGGCGCCACCGTATACGAGGGCCACGAGCATGAGCGTGAACGCCTGGCGGGCCCCGCGGGCCTCCGTCGTCAACACCGCCCAGAGCCCGAGGGCCCCGATCCCCCCGACGAGGTAGGGCGCCAGCATGGCAGGGCTGGACTCCGTGTAGCCCCCCAGCCCGTAGTCCACCAGCCGCCGCACGAGCGGGGTCAGGAACCACACCCACATCGAGAACCCCACGTAGGCGGGCCGGCTGACGGCGTAGAGGGCGACGGCGATGATGGCGGTCGCTACGGGGTAAACCACGACGTACAGCCCCATCGAACCCAGCACGAGGTACGGCAGCCCCGTGAGGGCGAGGGCGAGGCACACGATGGCCGGCCCGAGGAGGGGCCTCCGCTCGTCTAGCGCGGGTACGACGTGCTCGGTCATGGCAGGGGGACGACCTCGGAGAGCGACCTCGGAGGCTGCTCCGCTCGAGGGGTAGCGAAGACGACAAGATACCGCCTCCACGCCGCGAGCGTGAGACGAGGCCGCGGCGGGGAGCCGCCCGTCAGCCCTTCGGCTGGCGCACCACCACGATCTGATTGTTACGTATAGGGGCGGAGGGCCGGCACGCGGTAAGCCGCACGGTCGAGCGCGTGGAACGTCTTCCCGAGCCACGGCGCCCGCCCGCGGATGACGTACGTGTTCAGCTTCCGTAAGAACACGAGGTCCGGGTAGTGCTGCTCCACGACGCCGAAGTGGCGCCGGAGGAGCGCGACCTCCCGCGCCTCCAGCGGGTGCTCCTCGTCGTCGCCGAAGCGCGGGATGCCGAAGCGCCCGGCGAGGTGGCGGCGGGCGAACATCAGGAAGGGGTTGCGCGCGTTGTTCTCCAGGAACAGCCCGCGCCCCTCCGGCCGGATCGCCCGGCCGAGCACACCCGCAAACGCGTCGAACGGCTCGACGTGGTGGAGGATGAACGAGCCCACCACGAGGTCGAACTGCTCCCCGAGCCGGTCTACCTCGAGGGCGCTCCGCTGCTCAGCCCGCACGCGTTCCGCGACCCCTGCCTCCTCAGCGAGCGCCAGCGTGCGCTGGACCCCCTCGTGCGCGGTGTCCACGGCCAGCACACGGGCGCCGCGCTTGGCGACGGCCACGGTGAGGCCGCCCAGACCGCACCCCACGTCGAGCACGTTCAAGCCGTTTACGTCGCCGAGGAGCGCCATGAACGCGTGCACCGTCTCGCTCTTCGGCCGGTCGAACCGGCGGAACGCCGCTTCGGCCTGGTTGCTCGGATCGGAGAACCGGGCATCCCAGAACGCGACCGCCGCGCCCTGTGTGTCCGGCGTCGGAGCGGGCGTGGGTGCGGGGGAGGCATCCATGGCCAGGAGTGGTAGCGCTGCGGCGACAGCGGTGCTACAGGGACAGACTCGCGAGGACACGCTCGGCCAGGAGCGGCCAGGCGAAGGTGTCAAGGTACAGCTTGCGGGCGGCCTCGGCCATCGCGCGCCGCCGCACGGGGTCCGAGGCGAGGGTGACGGCGTGCGCGGCGTAGGTGCCGGCGTCGTCCTCGGGGGCGAGGAGGAACGCCGCGCCGTCGGCCTCGGCGAGAAAGCGGTCGGTCTGGCTCCCGAGCGTGCTCACGCTCGGGAGCCCGTGCTGGAGCCCCGCCGTGAACGAGCCGCGCCGCGCCGAGACGCCGCGGAAGAACGGAACGAGGTGGAGGTCCATCGCCGTCAGCGCCTGCGACACCCCTTCCTCCGGGAGCCGCCCGAGGTCGCGAACGGGGAGCCCTGAGAGCGCCGTCCGCACGGCCGCCCCGTCGGGCCCGACGTAGAGCACGAGGAAGTCCGCGCCCCGTGCCGCCTGCGCGGCCCGGAGCCGCTCGGCCGCCGCCCGCACGAGCGGGAGGAGCCGGGAGTAATGGGCCGTCCCGAACACGCCGGCCACTAGCGTATCCGCCCCCAGCCCCAGCGCCGCCCGCGCCGCTTCGCGCGTCCATCCCGCCTCCTCGACGTTCGAGCCGGACGGGAGGAGAACGAACGGCGTGCCACTGCGGGCCCAACCCCGCAGCGGCGCCTCCCACGCCTCGGTCGAGACGAAGACGACGTCGGCGGCGCGGACGAGGGCGCGGAGTTGGCGCCGCTGCGCCGCGCTCAGCACAGCCCGCTTCAGCGTCGTGGGCGGGTAGAACGGCTCGTGCACCATGAGGCCCAGGCGGAGGCGCGGGTGGGCCCGCCTCGCCGCGCGGAAGGCACGGGGGAGGAGGGGGTTGATCCCCTGCAGCCCCCACGAGTTCGGGTTGTACTGGAGGACGAGGGCCCCGGGCCGCTCCGCAGCGACGGCCTCGGCGAGGCCCGAGGCGTCGACGTAGCGGCGACGCCACCGCAGCGCCGGGCGCGCCCGGACGCCCGGCGAGAGCACGGCCCCGGCCGCCGCCGCCGGCGTCGTGAGCACCGTCACGCCGACGTGCTCGGCGAGGGCGCCGGCCAGCCGGGCCGTGTGGTCCCCGATCCCGTCGTGAGCGGGGGGGAGTGCAGGGAAGGCGAGGTGGATGCTGCGCACCGCCGCAGGAGGCCGTTCAGGAGGCGTACCCCATGCGGCGGAGGTAGGGGCCGAAGTGCCGCTCGCACACGGCCAGCTCCGCCGCGCTCAGCTCCTCGGCGTACCGCCCCGCCACCCCCTTGTTGAAGTGGAGGCGGTTCCACTCCGGCCCCC
>DATGQT010000233.1:0-24181 GCA_035304085.1 Rubricoccaceae bacterium | reverse complement strand
GCCACCTGTGGCGGGAGCGCGAGCGCGTGAAGGAGTGGGCGCGGAAGCTGCTCGCCTACTACGCGCGCGGCCAGCTCCGGCCCCACGTGGACCGGGCGTTCCCGTTCGCGCAGGCCGCCGAGGCGCACGCCTACATCGAGGGGCGCCAGAACCGGGGGAAGGTGGTGCTGGTGCCCTAGAAAAAGCGAGGCGGAGAGCCGGTGGGCCCTCCGCCTCGGCGGAATCGGGGACGCGCGCCTGCGCGAGGGGTCAGCCCTCCGCGTTCGCGTTGGGGTCCTGGATGCCGTAGCGGCGGCGGAACTTCTCGACGCGCCCGGCGGTGTCGACCATCGTCCGCTTGCCCGTGTAGAACGGGTGGTTCGAGGAGTCCACCTCCGAGTTGTACTGCTCGCCGCGCATCGTCGAGCGCGTGGTGAAGGTGGTCCCGTCGGCGAGGCGGACGGTGACGAAGTGGTAGTCGGGGTGGAGGTCCTGCTTCATGGGGGCGCGGCCGGAGGGGCCGGGCTGGATGCGCTGAATCGGAGCCAGCAAAGCTAGCGCGCGGGGGGGCGGTGGTCAATTGAACAACCTGTGCGAAAGCGCGGCGGCGGCGAGCCGCGGTCGGTTCGAGGTGCTGCGGGTTTAGCACTTGGGAATAAATCTGTGCACACCTGCAACCGCACACCTTCCCCGCTCGCAAAGCAGGCGTCCCTTCCAACCAACCAGGGAGGCCGCCATGGCCAAGCTCCTGCTCCTCTTCACGCTCCTCGTTGCGGCGCCCGTCAGCGCCGCGGCGAATGACCCTGCCCCCGACCTCACGCCGCCCGCACCCGGCGCCGAGGCCGACGTCTGGGACGCCTTCAGCGAGAACCTCGTCGCGGCCCTGCAGGGCGACAACCTCGGGCTTCGCTGCAGCGCGCTCCAGCACGTCGTCACCTACGGCGCGCGGGTGGACGTGCGGGCGGCGAAGTTCGAGGTCGTCCGCCTCTTCCGCGACCACCGTGACGAGCGCGTCCGCATGCTCGCCCTCGCCGCGCTGGCCCAGATGCACGACGGCTGGGTGGCCGACTTCCTCGTGCGCAGCGCCCGTTTCGAGAAGGACGAGCACCTCGCGCGGCTGTACCTCCACGCGGCGCAGGCGGCGGCGGTACGTGCCGGCTGAGGCCGGGATCCGTCGGCGTCGGGGCGCGTAGCGCACGGCGAGCCGCCCCGACGCCGATGGAGATCTACTGCCCGAAGTGCCGCTGGGAGCCGCCGCCGGACGCCCGCTGGCGGTGCGCCTGCGGGCACGTCTGGCACACGTTCGAGACGGGCGGTCAGTGCCCGAAGTGCGGGAAGGTGTGGCAGGACACCCAGTGCCTCGCCTGCACCCGGTGGTCGAAGCACCACGACTGGTACCACGACCTCCCGCCCGTGGACGCGCTGCTGGAGGAGAAGGAGGGGGTGGCTTAGGCGGCCATCTCCGCCTCGATCTGGGCGATGGCGTCTCTCAACTCGGCCGCCTTCTCGAACTCCAGGTTCACTGCCGCCTCTTCCATCTCGGCCGTGAGCTGGCGGACGAGGTCGCGCTTCTGGTCGTCCGTCAGGTACTTCACGACGGGGTCGGCCACGCGGGGGAGCTGCTCGGGGCCGGCGTAGTAGAGCGGGCGCCGCCCGGCGGCGCCCTCGACGTCCCGCTCTGCCTTGTGATCGGCGATGGCCGTGCCGGCGCGGATCTGGTCGAGCGACTTGGTGACGGTCTGCGGCGTGATGCCGTGCTCGGCGTTGTACGCTTGCTGGATGGCCCGCCGGCGGTCGGTCTCCTCGATCATCCGCGCCATCGAGTCGGTGACGTTGTCGGCGTAGAGGATGACGAGGGAGTTCGCGTTGCGCGCGGCGCGGCCGGCCGTCTGGATGAGCGAGCGCTCGGAGCGCAGGAACCCCTCCTTGTCGGCGTCGAGGATGGCGACGAGGGAGACCTCGGGGAGGTCGAGCCCCTCGCGGAGGAGGTTGATGCCGACGAGGACGTCGAACTCCCCGAGGCGGAGGTCGCGGAGGATGTCTACGCGCTCCAGCGCGTCGATGTCGGAGTGGAGGTAGCGGACGCGGACGCCGAAGGACTCGAGGTAGTCCGTGAGGTCCTCGGCCATCCGCTTCGTGAGCGTGGTGACGAGGACGCGCTCCTGGCGGCGCGTGCGCTCGCGGATCTCGTGGAGGAGGTCGTCGATCTGGCCCTCGACGGGGCGCACCTCCACCTCCGGGTCGAGGATGCCCGTCGGGCGGATGACCTGCTCGACCACGATGCCCTCGCTCTTCTCGAGCTCGTAGTCGGCCGGCGTCGCGCTCACGAACATCACCTGGTGGTGGAAGTCCTCGAACTCCTCGAACGTGAGCGGGCGGTTGTCGAGGGCGCTCGGCAGGCGGAAGCCGTGCTCGACGAGGGTGAGCTTGCGGGCGCGGTCGCCGTTGTACATCCCGCGCACCTGCGGCACCGTCACGTGGCTCTCGTCGATGACGATGGTCCAGTCGTCGCCGTAGCTCTGCTGGAAGTAGTCGAGGAGGCAGTAGGGGCGGGTGCCGGGCGCCCGGTTGTCCATGTGGCGGGAGTAGTTCTCGATGCCGGAGCAGTAGCCGATCTCCTTGATCATCTCGAGGTCGAAGAGCGTCCGCTGCTCGAGCCGCTGGGCCTCGACGAGGCGGCCCTCGTTGTGGAGGACGGCGAGCCGCCAGCGCAGCTCCTCCTCGATGCTCGCCACGGCGCGGTCCACCTGGTCCTTCGGCGTGACGAAGTGCTTGGCCGGGTAGATCGTCAGCGTCTCGTGCTGCTCGGCGAGGTCCTTCCCGCTCGTGGGGTCGAACCGGGTGACCTTCTCGACCTCGTCGCCCCAGAACGTGATGCGGTAGGCCTGGTCCTCGTAGTAGGCCGGGAACACCTCGACGACGTCGCCGCGGACGCGGAAGATGCCGGGCGCGAATTCGACCTCGTTGCGGGTGTAGAAGACGTTGACGAGGCGGCGGAGGAGGTCGTCGCGGTCGACGACGTCGCCGGGGGCGACCTGGACGATCTGCGCCTTGTACTCCTCGGGGCTGCCGAGGCCGTAGATGCAGCTGACGCTGGCGACGATGACGACGTCGCGGCGGCCGGAGACGAGCGCGCTCGTGGCGCGGAGGCGGAGCCGGTCGATCTCGTCGTTGATCGCGAAGTCCTTCTCGATGTAGGTGTCCGAGGAGACGATGTAGGCCTCGGGCTGGTAGTAGTCGTAGTAGGAGATGAAGAACTCGACGGCGTTGTCGGGGAAGAACGTCCGGAACTCGGCGTAGAGCTGGGCCGCGAGCGTCTTGTTGTGCGAGATGACGAGGGTCGGCTTGCCGGCGTTGCGGAGGACGTTGGCGACGGTGAACGTCTTGCCCGTGCCGGTGGCCCCGAGGAGGGTCTGGTAGCGGTCGCCGCGGAAGAGCCCCTCGGTCAGCTCCTCGATGGCGCGGGGCTGGTCGCCGGTGGGGCGGAAGGGGGTGTCGAGGCGGAACGGGGAGTCGAGCCGGGTGATCGTCGCCACGGGATCAGGGGGTGAGGGCGTGGAGGACTGAGGGAGTGAGGGGCAGCCGGGGAGGATAGCCCGAGCCGCTGCCAGCATAGTGGCAGCGTGGGCGCGTATGTTGCGTGGTCTGGAAGAGGGTAGTGATGGATACGCCCCGGTCTAACTCGCGGCACGCTGAAGAGATGCGTCTCCGGCTGAAGGCGTTCGCCGTACGCATCATCCGGCTCGTCGAGACGCTGCCGCGCTCGCTGTCAGGCCAGACGCTCGGCCGCCAGCCCTTGCGATCGGCGACGTCGGAGGCGGCTAACTACCGCGCGGCCTGTCGTGCGCGCTCCCGTGCCGGGTTCGTCGCCAAGATGAGCATCGTCGTGGAAGAAGCCGATGAGACGGTGTTCTGGTTAGAGTTGCTGGCCGAGGCGGGGCTCATCGAACGGCAGCGGATCCAGAACTGCTCGACGAAGCCCGGCAACTCGTCAAGCTGACATCCAAGGCTCGCCACACCGCTCAGGAGAACCGCACACGCTCCTGAGCCCTCACTCCTTCATTCCTTCAGCCCCTCGCTCCATGGCCTTCTGGATCTGGTCCGTGCAGCCCGCGCACCTCTCGGCGTTCGTCCGCACGGGCACGTTCGCGGTGCGGCGTCAGGGGCGGAAGGCGCTGGCGCAGGTGCGCCCGGGCGACCGCATCTTCGCCTACCTCCCCGGCAGCCGCGTCCTCGCCGGGGCATTCGAGGCGACGAGCGAGGTGTTCGAGGACGCGACGGCGCTCGTGCCGGGCGGACACTACCCCCACCGCGTCCGCGTCCGCCCGCTGGCCGTGCTGAGCGAGGAGGCGTTCGTGCCCTACGAGGCCTTCGCCGACAAGCTCGCGGCGCTCGACGCCTACGGCGAGCAGGCCACGCCCGACCTCCGCTTCCGCGCCATGATGCAGCGGGTCGTCCACCCGCTCCCGGCCGTGGACGGCCTCATGCTCGACTACCTCGTGCGCACCCGCCACGAGACCGACCCCGAGCGGCTCATCGCGCTCACCGAGCGCTACAAGGCCGAGCGCGCCATCGCCTCCGCAGGCGGGGAGCCCGCCGTCGCCGAGCCGCCCGCGGCCTACGCGCCCGGCCTCGCCGACTTCGACCGGGCGGCGGCGGTGGAGCGGCTCGTCGCGGCCGTCGCCGCGCGGGGGTTCGTCTACGAGCCGTGGGAGGTGGCCGCGTTCGTGACGGCGCTGCGGACGAAGCCGCTCGTCATCCTCGCGGGCGTGACGGGCGTGGGCAAGAGCCGCCTGCCCCGCCTCGTCGCCGAGGCCACCGGCGGCGTCGCCACCCTCGTCCCCGTCCGGCCGGACTGGACGGACCCGGCCGAGGTCCTCGGCTACACCGACCTCGCTGGGCGCTTCCGCCCCGGCGTCCTCCTCCGCGCCGCCCGCGTGGCTGCCGCCGACCCCGTCCGCGAGCACCTCGTCGTCCTCGACGAGATGAACCTCGCCCGACCGGAGCACTACCTCGCCGAGGTCCTCAGCCGCATCGAGGCCCGAGAGGCCACGGCCGAAGGCTTCGCCTCGCCGCCCCTGCTCACCCAGCCGCTCGACGGGCAGGACGCCGACTGGAACGCCGTCCGCCTCCCGCCCAACCTCGCGCTCGTGGGCACGGTGAACGTGGACGAGAGCGCGCACGCGTTCAGCCGGAAGGTGCTCGACCGCGCGTTCACGCTGGAGCTGGCGGCGACGGACCTGCGGGACTGGGCGGCGGCGGAGACGGGGGCTCCCGTCGAGGTGTGGCCGGCGGCGGCGTGGCAGCCGCGGGCCGTCCGGCTCGGTGGCCTCGCCGACCTCTCGGACGCCGAGCGCGCCGTCGTCGCGCGGGCCGTCGAGGCGGTGGCCGAGGCCGACGCCCTCCTCGCCCCCGCCGGCCTCGGTGCCGGCTACCGGTCGCGCGACGAGGCGGCGCTCTTCGTGCTCCACGCCGCCGCCACGCCCGAGGCCTTCCGCACCCGCGACGGCGCTGCCGTGGACGCCCTCGACCTGGCGCTGTTCGCGAAGCTGCTGCCCCGGCTCGAAGGAAGCCGCCCGGCCGTCCGCGCCGCGCTCCTCGGCCTCCTCGGCTGGGCCTTCGACGGCATGCCCCGCCGCGACGAGGCCGACGCCCAGCTCGTCCTCGACGCCTGGGAAGAGGCCGGGCGCCCGCTCGCGCTCGAACCCGCCCGCTTTCCGCGCACCGCCGCCCGCCTTGCCCGCATGGCCGAGGCGCTGCTGACCGACGGCTACACGTCGTTCTGGACGTGAGGCTGTTGCGTGTTGCGTATTGCGTGTTCTTCTTTCCCAACACCCAAGCCGCAACGCATCCCCGTGGCCGACCTGTTCACGATCACGACCGACCGCGTGCGGCTCTCCTGGAGCGGCCCGGCCCTCGCGGCCACCGAGGCGGACGGCCTCGTCGTGGAGCCGGTGGCCGGGCCGGCCGAGGTGCGGCTCGGTGACGGCGCCGTCCACGCCGTGGACAACCGGTGGACGGCGCCGCTCCGGCTCGTGGAGGAGGTGGCCTACCCCGTCCTCCTCCGCAGCCGCACCGGCGAGCCCGTCGCGCTCCACCACCGCGATCCCGTGGTCGTCGGTGGGCTGACGGCGGCCGAGGGGGGGCGCGTGCGGCACGGGGCGGTGCGCTTCGGCGCGTTCGTGGGGACGAGCCGGTTCGTGGTGCTGGTCGGGGGGCGGCCGGAGGTCGTCTTCTCGGTGGCGGTGGCGCCCCGGAAGGTAGGGGAGGAGGACGCGGCGGCGATGCGTCGGGAGGTCGAGGCGGCGCTGGCCGGGCTGGCCGTGCGCTACCTCGGCGCGACGACGGTGACGGCGTTCGAGGTGCCGGGTCCGCCGCCGCGGCCCGTCTGGTTGGTGCACCTGCGCGCGGCGCTGCCGGCGCTGGAGGCGGCGCTCGCCGCCGTGGCCCGGCACCCGCGCGAGGCCCTCCGGCGGGCGCCCGGCTTCGCCCGCACCGAGCGCGTCACCCGCCCCGACGCTGCCGTCCTCCGTGCCGTGATGCGCGGGGGCAGTGCCCGTGCCGGATGGCCGCCCGTCCCCGAGCGGCTGAGCGTCCAGGCCCTCCGGCGCTCGCTCGACACCCCCGAGCACCGATGGCTCCGCACGCGGCTCGAGGCCGCCGCGCACCGCCTCGCCCTCGCGCGGCGCGAGGAGGCCCGGCTGCCCGCCTCGGCGCGCCGCGCGAGGGTGCGGGCGGAGCTGGACGACGCGGCCCTGCGGCTGCGGCGGCTCCTCGCGCTGCCGCCCCTCGCGGAGGCCTCGGGTACGCTGCCACCCACGCTCCCCCTCGCCCTGCACGCCGTCCCAGGCTACGCCGAGGCGCGCGCCGCCCTCCGCCGCCTCGACACAGGCCTGGCGCTGGCCGAGGGCGGGCACGAGGCCGTCCCGCGCGACCTCGCCGGGCTCTACGAAGTATGGAGCTATCTCGCCGTCGCCCGGACGCTCGCGGAGGTGCTCGGGCAGCCGCTCCCGACTGGGCCGTTCTTCGGCGTCACCGCCGAGGGTGTACGGCTGCGACTTCGACGGGGGCGGCGCCACGCCCTCCGCCTCCGCGCCCCCGGCGTCACCGTCCGCCTCGCCTACGAGCCGCGCTTCCCCGTTGCGCCGGGTCTCCTCGCCCAGCGGCCGGACTTCCTGCTGACGGTCGAGCGGCCGGGCACGCCGCCGCGTCTTTACGTCCTGGACGCCAAGTACCGCCGCGACGACTCGGCGGCGTACCGCCGTAGGCACGGGGCGCCGGGGCCTCCCGAGGACGCCCTCGGCGACCTCCACCGCTACCGCGACGCCATCGTGCGGGCGGGGCCGGCGGGCGTCGAGCGGCCGGTCGAGACGGCGGTGGCGCTGTTCCCGTACCGGGAGCCCGAGCCTGGGGCGTTCGGGCGGAGCCGGCTGTGGGCGAGCATCGCCGAGATCGGCGTCGGCGCGATCCCGCTGCTGCCGGGGGCGGCGGGCTACCTGGCGCGCTGGCTGGAGGGGGTGATCATCCGTTGAACGTTCGACGTTGAACGTTCAACGTCTTCGCCGCACGGCCCGCGCCGCCGCCGGCACGTCGTCCGTCGCCAGCACGTCTGCGCCGGCGTCGAGGAGGGGGCGGTAGGCGGCGGCGCCGAGGCGCGCGGCGGCCTCGTCGGTGGCGCCGAAGGTGCCGGCCTGCACGCGGATGCCGGCCTCGTGCAGGCGCGCCACGACGACGGGATCCACCGTGCCCACACCCGCGAAGGCGACCAGCCGGCCCGTGTCCACCGGCGCGGCGAGGAGAGCCTCGACCTCCGCGGGCGTCGTGGCGGCAGCCGAGTAGACGAGGTCGGGCGCGAGGGCGTGGTACGCCCGCAGGTCCGCCAGCGCGTAGACGATGACGATGGCCTGGTCCTCGGCGTCGGCCTCGCGGATGGCCGCGACGACGGCCTCGGGCGGCACGTCCTCCTTCACGTCGAGCATCAGGATCGCGCGCCCCTCCGCCCAGGCGAGGGCCTCGGCGAGCGTCGGGATGCGGTGGTGGGTGACGGTGCCCTCGGGGTCGAGGAGGTAGAGCGTGCGGAGCTCGGCGAGCGTGCGCGCGGCGACGGGGCCGGTGCCCGTCGTCGTCCGGTCGAGGGTCTCGTCGTGGTGGAGGACGAGCGTGCCGTCGGCCGCCCGGCGCACGTCGGCCTCGACGAGGACGGGGGCGAAGTTGAGTGTGTACTCGAACGTGGCGAGGGCGTTCTCGGGGAGGCCCGGCGCCGGCCCGCCGCGGTGGGCGCTGACGAGGACGGGGGCGCCCGGCCGCCAGCGGAGGTACGCCGCGAGGTCGTCGGCGTCCGCGAAGTCGCGGTAGTGGACCGACGAGACGGCGCCGTAGGCGGGCGCCGGCGGGGGCGGCGCCACCTCGCGCGGCGACCCGCACCCGGCGAGGAGGGCGAGAAGGAGGAGCCGGCGCCGCTGGGAGTGAGCGAGAGGGAGAATGGGGGAGAGGAAGAAAGGGAGAGTGGGGGAGAAGCTACGCCTAGCATCCGCTCCCTCTCCCCCTCTCACCCTTTCTCGCGCACGGCGGCCTCGGCCGCGCTGGCCTTGAGCTGGCGGAGCACGCCGGCGAACCCCTGGAGCCGGCGCATCCCGAGCTGCTGCGCGATCCCGAGCCGATATAAGAGGTCGTCCGGCACCGCCGCTACCTCCTCGGCCGTCGCCCCGTCGAGCGCCTCGACGAGGAGGCCGACGAGGCCGCGCACCGTCGGCGACTCGCGGGGCACGTCGGCGTAGAGGCGCAGGCGGTCGCCCTCCGGCTCGGCGTAGAGGAAGACCGGCGTGGCGCACTCGTGGACGCGGCCGAGGCCGGCGTCGCGGGCGGCCTCGAGGCGGGCGGGCAGCGGCGGCAGGCGCTCGGCGTAGTCGAGCAGGAGGTAGAGCCGGTCCTCGGGTGGGACCAGCACGAACTCCTCGATGATCGCTGAGGATCGGTCCATCGGGGGAGCGGGTCAGCGGGTCATCGGAGTGAATGACGGGCTGTGTGATAGGAGGCGGCGAAGATGGCGAGGAGCTGCTCGGCCTCGTCGAGCAGGTCTTGGACTCGGTGCGGCTCGAGCACGTTCGTCTCGATGAGGAGCTCGATCCAGAAGACGGCCTCATCCGCTTCCTCCACCACGTTGCCCAGCTTCGAGACGAACTCCTCCTTCGAGCGGGCGCGGGTAGCGGCGCGGTAGTTGGCGGCCACCGAGGTGGCGGCGCGGAGGAGCTGCCGTCCCATGAGCCGCGCCTCTTCCGTCTTCGGCAGTGCCCGGAACAGCCGGACCACCCGGATCGCGAACGCCTTCGCTCGTGCCTTCAGCGCCTCTGCCTTCTCATGTTCGCTCGTCATCCGATCCCCCGCTGATCCGATCATCCGATGGACCGATCATCCGGTGGCCCGATCCCTACTCCGTCTCCGGCTCGCCCTTCTCGATGGGGGCGCCGACGAGGTTGCCCCACTCGGTCCACGAGCCGTCGTAGTTCTTGACGTTCTTGAAGCCGAGGAGGTAGCGGAGCACGAACCACGTGTGGCTGCTCCGCTCGCCGATGCGGCAGTAGGCGATGACGTCGGCCTTGGGGTTGAGCCCCTGCTCCTTGAGGTAGATCTCCTCGAGGAGCTCCCGGCTCTTGAACGAGCCGTCGTCGTGGACGGCGCGGCTCCACGGGACGTTGACGGCGCCGGGGATGTGGCCGCCGCGCATGGCGCCCTCCTGCGGGTACCCCGGCATGTGCGTCACCTCGCCGATGTACTCCTGCGGGGAGCGGACGTCGACGAGGGGGCGGCCCGCTTCCATGTGGCGGAAGACCTCGTCGCGGAAGGCGCGGATGGACGTGTCGGGCTCCTTCGCCTCGTAGTCGGTCGAGGGGAACTCGCGGACGTCGGTGGTGAGCACGCGGCCCTCGGCCTCCCACTTCGCGCGGCCGCCGTCCATGACGCGGCAGTCCTCGTGGCCGAACAGCTTGAACACCCAGAAGGCGTAGCACGCCCACCAGTTGCTCCGGTCGCCGTAGAAGACGACGGTGGTGTCGTTGCGGATGCCGAGGCCGGAGCAGAGCCGGGCGAACTCCTTGGCCCCGATGTAGTCGCGGACGTCGGCGTCCTGGAGGTCCCGCTGCCAGTCCACGTGGACGGCGTTGTGGAGGTGGCCGGTGGCGTAGAGGAGGACGTCCTCGTTGGACTCGACGAGGCGGACGTTGTCGGTGTCGCCGAGGTGCTGGGAGACCCACTCGGTGGAGACGAGGACCTCGGGGTGCGCGTAGGCGGGCATGGGGCGAGCGGCTGGGGAAGGGGGTGGCCGGGCGCGAACGAGGCGGGCGAGCCGCGGGTCCGGCTCGCTGAAGGTACGCGCCTTCCCGCCGCGGGGCACGGGCCGGCTTCGGGGCTTCTCCACCGTCGCCGCGAGGCGGCCCCGCTACCTTCGAGCCTCCCCTCGCCGCTGCCGCCATGCCCGCCGCCTCGCCTCCGCTCCGAACGGAGCCCCTCCGCGTGCTCGTCACCGACGCGCTCTCGCCCGTCGCCCTCCGCCTGCTGGACGAGGCCGGGATCGAGGCCGCCGTCCACCTCAAGGCCTCGCCGGAGGAGCTGAAGGCGCTGGCGGCGGAGGCCGACGGCTGGATCATCCGCAGCGGCACCACCATCACGGCCGACCTCATCGAGGCGGCGCCGCGGCTGAAGGTGATCGGGCGCGCGGGCGTGGGCGTGGACAACGTGGACCTCGACGCCGCCACGCGCCGCGGCGTCCTCGTCGTCAACGCCCCCGACGGCAACACGACCTCG
Organism: Rubricoccaceae bacterium; assembly: GCA_035304085.1. GTDB lineage: Bacteria > Bacteroidota > Rhodothermia > Rhodothermales > Rubricoccaceae > DATGQT01. The sequence continues at coordinate 13,402 of DATGQT010000233.1, read as the reverse complement.
ACGGCCGAGCACACCTGCGCCCTCATCCTGGCGCTGGCGCGGCAGGTCCCGCAGGCCGCCGCGAGCGTGGCCGCGGGGGCGTGGGAGCGGAAGCGGTTCCAGGGCGCCGAGCTCGACGGGAAGACGCTCGGCGTCGTCGGCGTGGGGAAGGTGGGGCGCGCGGTGGCCGAGCGGATGCGGGCGTTCGGGATGCGCGTGCTCGGGTTCGACCCCGTCCTGGCGCCGGAGACGGCCGAGCGGCTGGGCGTCGAGCTCGCCCCGCTGGAGCGGATCTGGGCCGAGGCCGACGTCGTCACGTTCCACACCCCGCTCAACGACGCCACGCGCGGCCTGTTGAATAGGGAGACGCTGGCGCGGTGCAGGCCGGGCGTCCGCGTGGTCAACTGCGCGCGGGGCGGGATCGTGGACGAGGCGGCGCTGCTGGAGGCGCTCGAGTCGGGCCACGTGGCCGGCGCCGCGCTCGACGTGTTCAGCGCGGAGCCGCCGTTCCCCCCCGCGGAGGGGAGGGAGGCGCTGTGCGCGCTCGTGGCGCACCCCCGCGTCGTCGCCACCCCCCACATCGCCGCCTCGACCGACGAGGCGCAGGAGAAGGTGGCCGTCCAGATCGTGGACCAGGTCGTGCGCGCGCTGAAGGGGCAGCCCGTCACGACGCCCGTCAACGCCGGCGCCATCCGGATGGCTGCGCAGCCCGAGGCGGCGCCGTACCTCGCGCTGGCCGAGCGGCTCGGCCGCGTGGCCGCCCAGCTCACCGACGGCAGCGTGACGCGCGTGACCGTCGCGTGCGCGGGCGAGGCGGCCGGGCACTACGCCGAGGTGCTGGCCGTGGCCGCGCTCGCCGGCCTGCTGGGGCGGTGGAGCGAGGAGCCCGTCAACCTCATCAACGCCCCGGCGCTCGCGCGCGAACAGGGCCTCGTCGTCGAGGAGCAGCGGCGGACGGGCGGCGGCACCTTCGCCAACGAGGTCGAGGTGACGCTGGCGACGCCGGCGGGGGCGCGGGCCGTGCGCGGCACCGTCCTCGGCGGCGCCCCGCGGCTCGTGGGCGTGGACGGCTACCCCATCGAGGTGAAGCTGGAGGGGCACCTGCTCTTCTACCAGAACGAGGACCGGCCGGGCATGCTGGCGACGGTGGGGACGCTGCTGGCCGAGGCCGGCGTCAACATCGCCAACCTCACGCTGGGGCGGGAGGCGCGCGGCGGCCTCGCCCTGACGGTGCTGACGACCGACGAGCCGATCCCGCCCCCCGTCGTCCGCCGCATCGGCGCGCTGGCGGGCGTGCGCGACGTGCGGACGGCGACGGTATGAGGGAAAGCGGATTACCCTGGTTGCGATTCGGCGGCGTGCCGTAGATTCGGCGGCGCCGGAGAGGGCCGCGGCGGGTGCAGGGATGCCAGAATACCTTGACTCCCTTGCGAACGCCCGGCTATATTCGGCCCGCGTGTAACCCCTAACACACCGCTAATCCCCCAGACGCGCCGCACTTGCTACTGTCGATCCCGTATTCCCTTCCTGCTCCTCGAGCGGGGACGGCGCCCTCCGGTGGGGAGGCGCCACGCGCGTTCCAGCGCCGGGTGACGGACGTAGGAGGTGCCGCGGCGGGGTGGCGGCAACCGGGGCACCCTGGAGACCCCGGCGGCAGCGCCTCGGCGCTCTACGCGCGTCCGTAACGCATCTCACCACCACGCCGCGCTACCCGCAAGCGGCTGGCTCTACCACACCACCATCTCGGAGGTAGCATATGTTCCGCAAACTGAGTACGTCGGTACTCCTCCTGCTGCTGGGCACGCCCCTCATGGCGCTCGCGCAGGGGACCGGCACGCTGGCCGGCCGCGTCACCGACGCCGACACCGGCGAGGGCCTCCCCGGCGCCAACGTCATCGTCGGAGGGACGCAGCTCGGCGCCGCCACCGACCTCGACGGGAACTACCGCATCATCGGCATCCCCGTCGGGCAGTACGACGTCACCGCCCGCTTCGTCGGCTACGAAGACGAGACCGTTACCAACGTCCAGATCAGCTCCGGCTACACCACGGAGCAGAACTTCGCGCTGCGGTCGGGGATCGAGCTCGAGGAGGTCGTCGTGGAGTACGAGCGGCCCATCATCGACGACGACGCCATCGGCGCCCCGCGCATCGTCACGGGCGAAGACATCCAGAACCTCCCCGTCCGCGGCGTCACCGACGTGGCGGCGCTCACGAGCGGCGTCGTCAGCACGGAGGGGTCCGGTGACCTCTTCATCCGCGGCGGCCGTGAGCAGGAGGTGCAGTACTACGTCGACGGCGTGAAGGTGGCCTCGTCCAGCCAGCTCGCGGTCAACCAGGCGGCCATCCAGGAGCAGGAGATGCTCATCGGGACGATCCCGGCCCGCTACGGCGACGTCCAGAGCGGCGTGATCTCGATCACGACGCGCTCGGGCGGCAACGACTTCTTCGGCTCGGCCGAGTTCGTCACGAGCGAGGCGCTGGACTCCTTCGGGTACAACCTCGCCGCGCTCTCGCTCGGCGGCCCCATCGTGCCCGGCACCGTGAGCTTCTTCGTCGCAGGCGAGGGCGAGTTCACCAGCGACGCCACGCCCTACGCCATCGACACCTACCGCCTCACCGACGAGGCCTACAACAACCTCCTCGCCAACCCGCAGGTCGTCCGCGTCGTCAACCCCGACGACCCCGACGACGTCCAGTACGTCGCGTTCCCGTGGGAGGAGGTGCAGAACCGGATCAACAACGGCGACGTCGTCACGGCCGACGACCTGGCCGCGATCCTCGGGGACCAGATCCCGGCGGGGTACGAGCTCGAATCGTCGCCGGTCCCGTTCGGTACGCCGGAGACGTTCACGGAGGACACGCCCGGCCTCGTGCTCGAGCGCGGGAAGGACGACCCGCTCGAGAACATCACGGTGAACGGGAACCTCAACTTCAACTTCTCCAGCGCCCTCTCCCTCCGCGTCGGCGGCGCCTACGACACGCAGCAGCGTGACGTGTTCAACTTCACGAACTCGCTCTACAACCGGGACTACTTCTACAACACGGAGCGGGACAGCTACCGCCTGTACGGGACGTTCCGGCAGCGCGTCTCGAACAACGCGTTCTACGAGCTCCGCGGCGAGTTCCAGGACTTCAAGTCCTACCAGTACCCCGAGGGCTTCTCCAACGACGTCCGGGAGACGGCCGCGTACGGCGACATCAGCAACGACTTCAACGCGCTCTCCCGGCGGTACTACACCTTCGCAGGGGTGGACACCGACGGCGACGGCCTCCCCGACACGAACGCGTTCATCCGCGCCTTCACCGAGGACGGCCTGACGCGGCCCGGCACGGTGTCCGGCACGTTCAGCCAGCCGGGCGCCGTGCTCTCGCAGTTCGTCCAGCGGCACAACCAGCAGTTCCGCATCTCGGGCAGCGCCACCACCCAGCTCAGCGTCCACCAGCTCGAGTTCGGCGGCGAGTACGAGCAGCAGACGAACCGGCTCTTCGCCGTCAACAACGCCCGCTCGCTCTCGCGCTTCATCGCCGACAACGACGGGGCCGAGCAGACGACGGACGAGACCCCCAACGGGGCCAGCAGCTACGAGGAGATCCCGTTCGACGCCTTCCGTCAGATCACCACCCGCTACGGCTACAACTACAACGGGACCGAGGAGGTCGACGACCAGGACGTGGACGGGTACTTCAGCCGCTCGAACACGAACCTCGCCCCGTACAAGCCGATCTACTACGCCGGCTACATCGCCGACAAGATCGAGTTCAGCGACCTCGTCATCCAGCTCGGCCTCCGCGTCGACGTCTTCGACAACAACGCCACCGTGCTGCGGGACCGCTTCACCACCGTGCCGATCACGCGCGCCGGGCAGCTCACGGGCGACCAGCTCGGACAGCTCGCGCAGGGCCGGCTCCCGAGCGGCATCTCGGACGACTACGCCGTCTACTTCAGCGACGCCGGCGACATCGTCGGCTTCCGCGACCTCGACGGCAACTTCTTCACGGCCCGGGGTGAGGAGGCGGCGCCGGCCGAGATCACGAACCTCGGCAACATCCAGGACCGGACGCGGGCGCCCTTCAACGAGCCGCGCTCGGCCGCGTTCACGGACTACGACCCCCAGGTGACCGTGATGCCGCGCCTCGGCGTGAGCTTCCCCGTCACCGACCGCGCCCTCTTCTTCGCCAGCTACAACGTGCTGAGCCAGCGGCCGACCGAGCAGGCCTACGCGCCGTTCAGCGTCTACGAGGAGATCGGCCTCCAGAACTCGCGTACGCCGAACCCGGCCCTCGAGCCCGAGAAGACGACGCAGTACGAGCTCGGCTTCCGCCAGCGCATCGGCGAGCGCGCCGCGCTCACGCTCTCCGGCTTCTACCGGACGCAGGAGAACAAGGTCTCGAACCGGCCCGTCACCGGGGGGGCGCCGGACTACGGCACCTACCTCAACGCCGACTTCACGACCACCAAGGGCGCTGAGGTCGGGTTCGAGCTCCGCCGGACGAACAACCTCGCCATCAACGCGAACTACACCCTCTCGTTCGCGCAGGGCACCGGCTCCGACGCCGGCGCCACGGCCAACATCGTCTGGCGCGGGCGGTTCTTCCCCGACTTCATCTCGCCGGCCGACTTCGACCAGCGCCACACGCTCAACGCGACCGTGGACTACCGCTTCGGCGAGGACGAGGGCCCGATGATCGGGGGCGTCCGCCTCCTCGAGAACTTCGGCATCAACGTCCTCGGCCAGTTCGGCAGCGGCCAGCGCTACACCGCGCTCGCGGCGCCCAACTTCAGCGTCTTCGACTCGTTCACCACCGACATCGAGGGTGGCATCAACGAGGTGACGCTGCCGGCCACCACGCGCATCGACCTCCGGGTGGACCGCTCCTTCAACCTCGGCTTCGCCGGCTCGTCGCTGAAGGCGTACCTCTGGGTGCAGAACCTCTTCGACACCGAGAACGTCGTCGCCGTCTACCGCGCCACCGGCGTGCCCGACACGGACGGGTACCTCACCTCCACCGGCGGCCAGGCGTTCATCAGTGGCCGGCCCGACCCCGAGGGCGCCGCGTTCAACTACAACACGTACGTCCGCGGCCCGCTCAACAACGGGGGCAACCAGTCGTCGGCAGGGGCCAACTTCTACAGCCTGCCGCGCCGCATCCGGCTCGGGCTCCTCTTCGACTTCTGAGCTTCCCGGCGCGCCCCCCGGGGCCGCCTGAGCACCGAGGCCGGGGGCAGCTCCACCCTGCCCCCGGCCTTCCACCCAACCCGCTCCAACGGAGATAGCACGAATGCGATACGCAACGAAACTCCTGCTCACGGCGCTGGCGCTCCCGCTGGCCCTCTCCACGGCCGAGGCGCAGGTGAGCGACCCCGCTCCCGGCGCCTGCCGGCTGGGGACCGCCCAGCGGGACCTCGACGTCAACAACGTCCTCGCCCGCGTCTTCAACACCGGCAGCCTCTTCTTCGGTGAGGGCTCCCAGGCCCTCTACATCGTCCCGCGCGCCACGGCCACCCTCCCCGTGCCGCAGTCGCCCATCTTCGCCTCCGGCATCTGGATCGGCGGCAAGGTGAACGGCCAGGCCCGCGTGGCCGGCTCCCGCTACGCCAACTTCGAGTTCTGGCCCGGCCCCCTCGACGACGCCACCACGCGCCCCGTCAACCCCGGGGACTGCGCGGAGTACGACCGGATCTGGAAGGTCAGCCGGGAGGACATCGACAACTTCGCGGTGACGGGTGTGGCCACGCCCGACCTCGCCACGTGGCCGGCCGACCTCGGCGCCCCGGTCATCGCCGCCCCCGACAACGGGGTCGACGACGACGGCGACGGCCTCGTCGACGAGGGGACCGACGGCGTCGACAACGACGGCGACGGCTTCGTCGACGAGCGCGACGAGCAGGAGCGCCGCATCGACGGCGGCTACAACCTCGCCGCCGGGGACCGCCCGGACATCATCGGCGACCAGGCCGTCTGGTGGGTCATGAACGACGTGGGCAACACGCACCAGGAGACGAACTCCGCCCCGCTCGGCGTCGAGGTGCAGGTGCTCGCCTGGGCCTTCAACCGCTCCGACGTCCTCGGCGACGCGACGTTCTACCGCTACACCGTCATCAGCCACAACGCCAGCCCCATCACCGAGGCCTACCTCTCGGTCTTCTCCGACCCCGACCTCGGTGACGCCGCCGACGACTACGTCGGCAGCGACACCACGCTCAGCCTCGGGTTCGTCTACAACGGCCGCCCCGTCGACAACGTCTACGGGACGCCGCCCGCGACGGGCTACGACTTCTTCCAGGGCCCCATCGTCGACCTCGACGGCGACGGCGTCCGCGACGACACCCTCGGTCTCACCCGGTACTCCTACTTCCAGAACGTGCCGGACCCCTCGGTGTCCGACCCCAGCACGCTGGATCAGTACTACAACTACATGCAGGGGCTCTGGGGCGACGGCACGCCGATGACCGCGGCGGGCAACGGGTACCAGACCAACGGCGAGATCACGAAGTTCGCCTTCCCCGGCGACCCCGTCACGGCGCAGGACTGGAGCGAGGTGGCCGAGGACAACCCGCCCGGCGACCGCCGCTTCGTCGTCACCACCGGCCCGTTCACGCTCGAGCCGTTCGTCCCGCAGTCCATCGTCTTCGGGATCGTCCACGCGCAGGGCGGCAGCTACCTCAACTCGATCAGCGCACTCCGCGTCGCCGACGACATCGCGCAGACGGCCTACGACATCGACTTCGAGCTCGCGCAGCCGGCGCCGAACCCGCCGCGGTGCAACCCGAACGCGAACATCCCCGAACTCCGGCCCGGCAGCGGCAGCTGCGCCGAGGTCGTCGAGCTCAACGGGAAGGCCGCCATCGTCTGGGGGTACCCCACCTTCAGCCCGAACTACCGCGGGTCCTACGAGGTGATCGACCGCCTCATCGCCGGCCGGCCCGGGATTCAGGACGAGACGTACAACTTCGAGGGGTTCAACATCTATCGCTACCCCACCTCGCAGTTCCTCAACGACCAGCGTGAGCTCGTCGCGACGTTCGACCTCGTGAACGACATCACGACGATCATCGACACGACGCGGAACGCGCAGGGCCTCGAGGTGCCCTTCATCGCCGCGAGCGGCACCGACTCGGGGCTCGAGTACGTGTACGTCCTCCCCGACAACCTCACCAACTACACCGACTACTACTACGGCCTCACGACGTACTCGTACAACGAGGAGTCCACGCCGGACGTGATCGAGAGCGCCCCGCTCACGTTCACCATCCGCCCGGCCGACATCGCCGCCGGCAACGGCGGGCAGGTGCCCGGGGCGGATCTCGGTGATGTCCTCACGTTCGAGCCGACGCCGGAGACGCTCAGCCGCGTCGGCATCTCCGTGGAGGTGGTGGACCCCACCGCCATCACGGGCGCGACCTACCGGGTCCGGTACTACAGCCACACGCCGTCCGACACGACTCTGGCTCCGGCGGTGGTGTACGACGTCCTCCGCGGCAACCAGGTCGTCTTCAACGGCGGCGAGGCCTACGAGCTCACCGGCGAGGCCCCGGGCATCGCCGACGCCAACGTCGTGATCGACGGGCTCGACTTTTACGCCCTCACGGCGCCGGGCCTGCCTGCGGGTGCGCCCGCAGGCATCGTCGGGGCCGGGGACGGCATCATCGAGGTCTCGTACGCCGGCGACACCGACGTCTGCCCCGGCATCGAGGATAGTGACGACGGCTGCTCGCAGGGCCTCGGCGGCAACACGGTGTGGCGCCCGAGCGTGAACTCCGATGGGTCTTACGCTATCGGCTCTAACGTCACGTACGCCGAGCCGGGCCGGCCTGCCACCCTAACCACTTCCAGTGGGATCTACCGCTACATCGAGACGGCAGCGCCGGACGACTTCGAGATGCGGTTCACCCAGGAGGGCGGGCTCGGATTCTACGGCCTCGGCGGTAACACGATCGCCAGCGTGCCCTTCGAGATCTGGAACATCAAGGACCCCGAGAACCCCGACGACGACATCCGGATGATCCCGGCGTTGGTGAACCCGACCGGGTGCCCGGAGAACCCGAACTGGGTCGACACGCGCTCCTGTGACGCCAATATCGACCCGCGCACGGGGCAGCCATCGTGGGACCTCGTGTACTGGTACATGCCGGATCGCCCGAACGGCTACGAGCTCTTCGAGCAGGCCGCGCTCGGCTTCGGCGGCCCCGGGGCCGTGTACGACCGCGACAACGATGGCGACACGCAGATCGACATCAGCGGGCTGACCGGGCAGCCGTGCATGGATCGAAACTCCAACACGCCGCAGCAGGGAGGCTACATCGACTGGTGCTACCGCGAAGAGGTCCTGACGGGCTACTACGCCGGCGGCGAGGCGTTCCTCGGGAGCGTGTATCCCATCGGTCGCTTCAACGTCATCGACGTGGACGAGGACGGGGAGCCGCCGCCGCCCGGCACGACCATCCGCATCCAAACGGTGGGGCTGCCGCAGGCCGGCAACGAGTTCATCCTCGACACGAGCCCGTTCGCCGTCGTCGCGGGCGTGGACTCCACGGCCCAGAACGCCATGGAGCGCATCACGGCCGTCCCGAACCCGTACATCGCGCGCTCCGCGTACGAGACGGGTAACCTCGACCGCGTCATGCGCTTCACGAACCTCCCGGACCGGGCCACCATCCGCATCTACACCGTCGCGGGGACCCTCATCAAGGAGCTCTTCCACACCGGAGGCCGCTCGACCGACTGGGACCTCACGACGATCAACAACCTGCCGGTCGCCAGCGGGATGTACCTCGTCCACATCGAGGGCCGCCGCGCCGACGACTCCGTCATCGGCGAGACCGTCCTCAAGGTCGGCGTGGTCAACCGTCAGACCCAGGTCGACGTCTTCTAGGCCTAGCCGTGCACGTGAACCGCATCCCTAACTCGGAGAACATCATGAACCGGACCCTTTCCGCCCTGGCCCTGGCCGCAGCGCTCCTCGGGGGCCTCGCGCCGTCGGCCGACGCGCAGGAGCCCGTCTCCGGTGGAGACGACCGTGCCGGCACGGCAGCGATGGAAGAGCTGCTCGTCCCCGTCACGGCGCGCACCGTAGCCCTGGGCAACACGTTGATCGGTGGCCTCGCCACCGCCAACGCCGTCGAGACCGTGCTCTCGAACCCCGCCACCATCACGGCGAGCACGGGCACGAGCGCGCTCTTCAGCCGCACCGAGTACGTCGCCGACATCGGCATCAACTACGTCGGCATCGCCCAGCGCTTCGGCGCCAACAGCATCGCGCTCACGCTGAGCTCGTGGGACTACGGGGACATCCCCCGCACGACCGAGGACAGCCCGGAGCTGAACCCGGACCTCACGTGGAGCGCCTCGACGCTCGTCGTCGGGGCCACCTACGCGCGGCAGTTCACCGACCGCATCGCGGGCGGGGCCACGCTCAAGGGGCTCAGCCGTGAGATCGACAACGTGAACGCGAACGGGCTCGCCTTCGACGCCGGCATCACCTACGTCGTCGGGGAGTCCGGGCTCCGCTTCGGCGTCAGCCTCCAGAACTTCGGCGCCGGGATGGACTTCTCGGGGACGGGGCTCCAGGAGCCCATCGACACGCAGGGGCCCGACGGCACCGGCACCGTCGGTGGGGAGTTCGAGGACCTCGAGTCGGAGCTCCCGTCGAGCCTCAACTTCGGCGGCTCCTACACCCGCCAGTTCTCGGGCGACCTCTCGGCCTCGTTCCTCGGGAGCTTCCGCTCCAACGCCTACGACCTGGACAACTTCGCCGCCGGCGTGGAGTTCGGGTACGCCAACCTGTTCTACGTCCGCGGTGGCGTCAACTTCACCACGGATATGGACCTGAGCGCGTGGGAGGTGTGGAACGTCGGCGCCGGCCTCAACCTCGACCTCGCGGGGACGGGGGTCATGGTCGACTACGCCTACCGGCCGTCCGACGTCTTCGGCGGCGTGAACATGTTCACGCTGGGCATCAACCTCTGACCCCGCCGCCCGCCCCTCCGTCCTCCCGACGGAGCGGCGCGGGCCGTAGCATCCAGCGCGGGGCGGGCCTCTCGGGGCCCGCCCCGCCTGTTTATCCGCCACGCCCTGCGTGATGCGCGCCCTCCTGTCCCTCCGTCGCCTCCTGCCTGCCCTGGCGCTCGCGGCACCCCTCGGGCTCTGGGCCTGCCAGCCGGGCGGGGAGCGCGGGGGTGAGGAACTCCCGTTCCGCAACGTCGCCGAGGACGTGGCCTTCGTCGGCGACGAGGCGTGCGCGCAGTGCCACGAGGAGGAGTACCGCGGGTACCAGGAGCACGGGATGGCCCGCTCGTTCTACGTGCTCACCCCCGAGAACGTCGTCGAGGACTTCTCCGGCGTCGTCGTCCACCACCCCGCCAGCGGGTTCTACTACACCGCCTACCGCGAGGGCGACCGGTTCGTGCAGGAGGAGTACCGGCTCGGGCCGGGCGGCGAGAAGACCCACCGGCTCGTCCGCACGATCGACTACGTCATGGGGAGCGGCTCGGCGGCGCGGACGTACCTCACGCGGCAGGGCGACCGCCTCTACGAGCTCCCGCTGACGTGGTACACGCAGGCCGCCGGCGGGCGCGGGCGGTGGGACCTCAGCCCCGGCTACGCCGAGGCCAACGGCCGCTTCAGCCGCGCCATCCCCGACCGCTGCATGGCCTGCCACAACGGGACCTCCGAGCCCATCCCCCACCTCGACGGCGCCTACGCCCACCTCGAAGACGGCATCGGCTGCGAGCAGTGCCACGGGCCCGGCGCCCTCCACGTCGAGGCCCGCCTCGTCGACGCCGAGGCCCCCGACTCCGTGGACTACACCATCGTCAACCCGGCCCACCTCCCGCTCGGCCGCCGCCTCGACGTGTGCCAGCAGTGCCACACGAACGGGACCGTCTCCATCCTCCGCGAGGGCGAGCGCGCCTTCGGCTTCCGCCCCGGACAGGCCCTCGAAGACTACGTCGCCATCTTCGCCATCGAGGCCCGCGACCCCCACCGCATCTCGGTCATCTCCCACGCCGATCGCATGCAGCAGAGCCCCTGCTTCATCGAGTCGGGGGCGATGGACTGCGTGACGTGCCACGACCCGCACGAGGGCTTCCGCGACGCCGGCCCCGAGTACTTCGACCGCACGTGCCGCTCGTGCCACCCCACCGGCCCGCTCCAGGCGGCCATGCCGAGCCCCGAGCTCCGCGCGCAGCACGCCCCGGAGGCGAACTGCTTCTCGTGCCACATGCCGAAGGTGGCGGCCCGGGACGTGCCGCACGCCTCGTTCACCGACCACTTCATCCGCGTCGTCCGCGACGACGAGATCGAGGGGACCGCCGTCGCGCGGGGTGGGGACGACCTCGTGCCCTACTTCGAGAAGGACGCGCGGGGGCCGGACGCGAAGGCGTACGAGGGGATGGCTTACGTGATCTACGGCCGCACCGAGGGCGGGCGCGAGGCCCTCACGCGCGGGGTCAGCCTGCTGGCGGAGGCCGTCGAGGAACGGCCGGACTTCGGGGAGGCGCAGTACCTCCTCGGCTTCGCCCGCCTCCAGCTCGGGCAGGTGGCCGCCGCCATCCCGGCGCTCGAGGAGGCCGTCCGCCTCGGCCCGGACGTCCCCGAGCGGCTCAACACGCTCGCCCAGGCCTACGAGCGTGCCCGCCGGGACCCCGCGCAGATCGCCGACCTCTACCGCCGCGCCCTCCAGGTTCAGCCCCGCGCCGCCGAGATCCGCGTCAACTACGGGCGGCTGCTGGAGACGCAGGGGCAGCTCGCCGCGGCCCTAGCCGAGTACCGGCGGGCGGTCCAGGAGGACCCGTGGCTGGCCGAGGCCCACTACAACCTCGGCACGGCGCTCCTCCGCTCCGGCCGCGCCGCCGAGGGGGAGGCCGCCCTCCGGGAGGCCGTCCACCTCCAGCCCGACCACGCCGACGCCCTCACCAACCTCGGCGTGCTCCACGCCCAGCGCGGCGAGCTGGACGCGGCGCTCGACCTCTTCACGCGCGCCGTCGAGGCCGCGCCGCGGAACGCCAACGCGCTGGCCAACCTCGCCCTCACGCTCGCCCAACTCGGCCGCGTCGAGGAGGCGCGGCGCTACGCGCAGGAAGCCCTCGCGGTTCAGCCCGGCCACCCCACGGCGCAGCAAGTCCTCGCTGCGCTCGGGTGATGAGTCATTGGGGACTGGCCACTGGCCTGACTTCCACCAGTGGCCCGTGGCTAGTTCCTCGTGGCCCTCAGGGCTGTCCGTGTGCCTCGATCTTGGGGATGGGCCGGCCGGCGATGTGCGCGGCGAGGTGGGCCGCGTGGATCCGCCCGTTCTCGATGAACCACCGGCTCGTGTCGTAGCCGCCGCAGACGGTCCCGGCGAGGTAGAGCCCGGGGCGGTTCGTCTCCATCGTCTCGGGGTCGAAGGCGGGCACGCGGGAGGGCCCGTCGAGGCGGACGCCGAGGGTTTCCAGGAAGGCGAAGTCGGGGTGGTAGCCGGTGAGGGCGAGGACGAAGTCGGCCGGGAGCGTGGCGGGGCCGTCGGGGCCGGCCACGTCCACCTCGCCCGGGCGGATGGCTGTGACGGTCGTGTGGAAGAGGGCCCGGATGGCACCGTCGCGGATGCGGTTGAGGAGGTCCGGCCGAATCCAGTACTTCACGCTCGGGCCGACCTCCGCGCCGCGGTGGACGAGCGTGACGGCGGCGCCGTGGCGGTGCAGGTCCAGCGCCGCCTTCGCCGACGAGTTCTTCGCGCCGACGACGACGACGCGCTGACCGGCGTACGGATAGGGCTCCTTGTAGTAGTGCGAGACGTGGGGGAGGTCCTCGCCCGGCACGCCGAGCCGGTTGGGCTGGTCGAAGAACCCCGTCGCCGCCACCACCTTCCGGCACGGGTGGACGCCCTTCGCCGTGACCACCTCGAAGGCGTCGTCCTCACCGTCCACGCGGAGCACGCGCTCGTAGAGGCGGACGTCGAGGCGCTCGCGGCGGGCGACGGTCTGGTAGTAGTCGATGGCCTCCTCGCGGACGGGCTTGTAGCGCGCCGTGGGGAGGGGGTGGCCGCCGATCTCGAGCAGCTCCGGCGTCGAGAAGAACTCCATCCCCGTCGGGTACCCGATGAGCGCGTTGACGAGGGCGCCCTTCTCGACGACGCGCGCCGCGAGCCCGGCCCGCCGCACCTCGATGGCGCACGCGAGCCCGATGGGCCCGGCACCGACGACGAGGACGTCCACGGGCTCGAAGCGGGTGCTGGGGGGCGGGCCGTTCGTTTCCATCGGGGGCTCCAACCGTGCGCGCCCGCCAGGGTTCGTGAGGAACGCAGGGAGCGGCTACCGCTCGTCCGTGCGCGGCGCGCGCTCCGGGTCTGCGTCGGGGCGGCGCTCGCGGAAGAACGCCCGGAGGAGGCCCGCCGCCGCCTCGGCCTCGACGCCCGAGATCACCTCGACGCGGTGGTTCAGCCGG
>DATGQT010000232.1:0-6020 GCA_035304085.1 Rubricoccaceae bacterium | reverse complement strand
GGGAGAGGGAGGGGGCCGCCGCCGGTGGCGTGGCTCTCGGCGGTTCATCCCCACTCGCGTGGGGAGAGGACGTCGTAGACGAACGCCCGGCCGTGCTGCGCGGTTCATCCCCACTCGCGTGGGGAGAGGATGGTCAAGGCGAGCAAGACCCGCAACGTGTCCGGTTCATCCCCACTCGCGTGGGGAGAGGCGTGAGGAAGGGGCGGACACGGACGGGGACGGCGGTTCATCCCCACTCGCGTGGGGAGAGGTGGTACACCTTGTAGACCCACCGGGGCAGTGCCGGTTCATCCCCACTCGCGTGGGGAGAGGACGCGGCTGGCAGAGGCGGCGTTGCCCGCGCTCGGTTCATCCCCACTCGCGTGGGGAGAGGACGCCCTACTCCTTCGACACGCTCCGCCTCGCCGGTTCATCCCCACTCGCGTGGGGAGAGGGCTAAAGACTACGCCCATTCGCACAATCTGTCAAAGAACCGCCCTCAAAATAGGCGCCAGGGCCGTGGCGGCGAAGTGGACGCGAAATGTCCCGGATCGTGAGACGCCACGTGCAACTTCCTACTCCCCTTCCTTGCTATCCCATAGCCGCTTATGCCCGAGAACCTCCGTGCTCTCCCCAAGCTCCGCGACTCCATCTCCACGCTCTACCTCGAGCGCGGCCGGCTCACGCAGTCGAGGAACGGCGTCGAGTTCGAGAACGACCTCGGCCGCGTCGCCGTCCCCGTCGCCACCCTTTGCGCCCTCCTCCTCGGCCCCGGTACCACTGTCACCCATCGCGCCGTCCACGCTGTGGCCCGGAGCGGGTGCTCGCTGTTGTGGGTGGGCGAGGAGGGCGTCCGCCTATACGCCTCCGGCCACGGCGAAACCCGCAAGGCCTACGCCCTCCAGGAGCAGGCGCGCCTGTCGTCGGACCCCACGCTGCGCCTGAAGGTGGTCGAGCGGATGTACCGGATGCGTTTCGGCGAACCGCTTCCGGCGGGGCTCTCGCTCCAGGAGGTGCGGGGGCACGAGGGCGCCCGCGTCCGCCGTGCCTACCGCGAGGCCGCCGAGCGGTTCGGGATCGACTGGCGCGGGCGCCGCTACGACCGCGAGGACTGGGACGCCGCCGACCCCGTCAACCGCGCGCTCTCGGCCGCCAACGCCTGCCTCAACGGGGTCTGCCACGCCGCCGTCGTCAGCGCCGGGTACAGCCCCGGCCTCGGGTTCATTCACCAGGGCAAGCAGCTCGCCTTCGTCTACGACATCGCCGACCTCTATAAAACACTGCTCACGGTCCCCATCGCCTTCGCCACAGCGGCCGAGAAGCCCGACAAGCTGGAGACCGTCGTGCGCAAGCGGTGCCGCGACGCCTTCCGCCGGTTCCGCCTCCTCGACCGCATCCTCCCCGAGATCCGCCAGCTCCTCGACCTCGACGCCCACGTCCCCATCCCCGACGGGTTCGACCCCGACGACGACGCGGCCCTGCCGACGGTGTGGTGGGGCGACGGGAGCACGCCGCTCCCCGTCGTCGCCGACGGCGCCTTCGGCGACTCGTACGACGCCGTCGGCGTAGATGGGGATGAGGAGGACGAGCCGCTCCTCACGACGGAGTGGCCCGAGGAGCCCGACGACGGGAACGGCTGACGGGGGCGCCCGATGACGCTCTTCATCCTCGAACGCGTGCCACCGGGCCTCCGTGGGGAATTGGGCCGCTGGATGGTGGAGGTGCAGGCCGGCGTGTTCGTCGGGCGGGTGACGGCGCTCGTGCGCGAGCACCTCTGGGCCCGCTGCGTGGCCGGGTGCGAGGGGGGCACGGTGCAGGTGATCTGGCGCGTGCCAGGGCCGCAGGGGTTCGACGTGCGGACGCACAACGCGAAGGGACGCTACGCCGAGCAGGTGGACGGGGTCTGGCTCGTCCGCCTCCCAGGTAAGAGGCGGGAATCGAGGTCGAAGGTGTCCGTATGACGGGCGAGGTTTACCTTCTCGGGGTCCACGATACTTCTGATGCGATGTCCACCCCCGAGCTCTCCCGCGCCGCGCGCCGACTCCGCCGTGAGTTCGACCACGATGCCCGCCTGACCAAGCGCGCGGCCGCCGAGATCCTCGGCTGCACCGAGCGCCACGTCACCCGCCTCGTGGCGGAGCTTCGGGCCGCTGGTGTCCCCGTCGAGGAGGAGCACGTGGGTCGGGCGAAGGCGTTCTTCGTCCCCACCGAGCACCAGTGCCGGGCCATCCAGGTCGAGGGGCTCGACGAGGAAGCCCTCCGCGCCCTCACGGTCGCGGCCGAGGCCGCACGGGCCATCCTCCGTGACACCCCGCTGGCCGCCCCCATCGACCGCGCCTTCCACGCCCTCCTCGACGCCGCCGGCACGGTGGATGTGTACTCGTTCGAGCCCGAGGCCGAGGGGGACCACTGGCACTTCGCCACCGCCGCCCCGCTGGCGCAGAACCTCGAGACCCTCCGCCTCCTCGACCGCGCCATCCAGGAGAGTCGCTCCGTCCGCTGCGACTACGTCAACGGCGCCGGGAACCGCACGGAGAACCGGAAGCTCGACCCCCTCGCGCTGGCCCCGTTCAAGAGCGGGTGGCAGCTCGCCGCGTGGTGCCACACCCGCCGCGCCGTCCGCAACTTCAACCCCGCCCGGATCGAGCGCCTCCGCCTCTGCCACGGCGACCCCTCCGGCGACTTCTTCAGCCCGCCCGACGACTGGGACAAGGACGACCACTTCGGCGGCCGGTTCGGCGCCCTCGAAGGGAACGGCCGCCTCCACACCGTCCGCCTCCGCGTCGCCCGCGCCGTCGCGCAGCACTTCCGCTCGAAGGACTACCACACGAGCCAGCTGACGGAGCCGGGCCCCGACGGCGGGCTCGTCGTGACGTTCCAGGTCCGCGAGCTGGAGGCGATGCGGGCGTTCGTGCGGAGCTGGGGGCCGAACGTCGTCGCGCTCGACCCGCCGGAGCTGGTGGCGCGGCTCACCGAGGACGCCCGCGCCATGGCCGCCGCCTACGAGGCAGTGCCGTAAGTTCTCAGGCATGGAGACGACGCTGCCCCCCCACCTCCCGCCGCACGTCCGTGCCGCGCTCGCAGAGGCGAAGGCGCGGCTCTCGGAGATGTACGGGGACCGCCTCGCCCGCGTCGTCCTCTACGGCTCCTACGCCCGCGGCGATGCCCGTGAGGACTCCGACGTAGACCTCCTCGTCGTGCTGCGGGGGGACTACGAGCCCTACGCCGAGATCAAGCGGACGAGTGCGCTCCACCTCGACCTCCTCCTCCGCTACGGCGTGGACCTCGCGATCCAGCCGTTCAACGAGCACGAGGTGACGGACCTCGAACGCCCGTTCATGCGGAACGTCGCCGCCGACGCGGTCGAGCTATGACCCCCCGTCAGATCGCGCTCATCGAGAAGGCGGATCGCGCTCTCGAAGCGGCCCGCGCGAACCTCGACCGCGGCGACGGCGAGACCGCCGTCAACCGGGCCTACTACGCGACGTATTACGCGGCCACGGCCGCACTCCTCGGCGAAGGCGAGAGCCCGAAGACGCACTCGGGCACCCACCGCCGCTCCGCGCACCTCTTCATCGCGACCGGCCGGGTACCGCAAGAGGTGGGGCGGACGCTCGAGGACGCCTTCCGCATCCGGCAGCGGTCGGACTACGAGGCCCTCGGCGTCACCGACCTCCGTGCCGCGGCCGACCTGCTGGCCGACGCCGAGCGGTTCGTCGCGGCCGTGCGGGCGGTGGCGGAGGAGGAAGCAGGCTGAATCGAGCTATAGCTGAGTTTGAGCTATATTGGGGCGCCCGTGCCCTTTCCCTACCACAGTGGGGATGAACCGGTACTCCGGTGTGTAGTGAGACAGGCCGTGGCTCCTCTCCCCACTCTCGTGGGGATCGTTAAGGTACTACGGTGCGTAGCTTCGACAAGCCGAAAGCATTTTGCACTACCGCTTGCGCTCGTGCTACTCACCGCCGTACCATCTACCTACGACAACGCCGCCCCGGGTCACAAGCTGCAACTGGTCCCGGGGCGGCGTCCCAGATCACCTTACACCCGCAGAGGCGGGGAGGCTTCCTGTATGGAACCCAATTTACGACATCCACACCCGGACGGCATAGAGCGAGACGTGAAGAGCGCGTCCGACCTGTTGCTCCTCATCGACTCTCTGGGAAAGTGGCGCGGGGTAGCGGAGAGAACAAGGGCGGTCTGCGGATGCAACCGCAAAGTGGTAGAGCCACTGGGTGCAGAGGGTGAGGGGCTCTGCCAAAACTGCCCATGGCGGTGACGATCCATGAGCAGGAACGCGCAGGTTACCGCAACTGGACGAAGGATGTCCCGGCACGGAAACGTGCGGGTGCATATTCTCCGGTGCCCTAACGACTCCGCGCGCGTTATGCCCCTCGAACCCTGGCAGCTATTCTGGGCTAAGACCGACCGTGACCGCCGAACTAAGGAAGATTACGACCCCATGTGGACGCGTCCGCTCTGGGCCCACCTCCTCGACGTTGGGCACGTAGCGTGGCTACTCTGGGAGCGCGTCGTCCCGGATGGATTCCGGCGCCGGGCTGCGGCGGCGCTCGGCATGACGGACGAGCAGGCCGGCGGGTGGCTCTCCTTCTGGATCGGTCTCCACGACCTCGGCAAGGCCATCCCCTCCTTCCAGTTTCAGGACGAGCACGCCCCGTACCTGGAGCGGATGCGCGAGCAGGGGTTCACCCTTCGGCCACCGGCTGGCATGCCCGAGAAGGGGCCACACCACGGCCATGCCACCATCGCCATCCTGTACCGCGAACTGACGCGGAGTGCGGAGGCCGACGGCCTGCCCTCGTTCAAAGAGAGCCTCGCCGCGTTCGTCGGCTTTCACCACGGACGGCTCCTTGATCTGGAACAGTGGCGGAAGCTCGTCAGCGAGGAGACCACGTTGGGCGGTGAGGACTGGAAGCGGGCCCAGCGTGCCCTGCTCCACGCCGTACACACGGCCTGGGCCGGCCGCTACGGCCTCGCCACCCCCGCGCCTGATCTGGAGCGTGTCCCCGACTGGCTCCTCGGCCTCGCCGGATGGGCCACGCTGGCCGACTGGCTCGGATCGATCGCCGCCGCCTTCTCACGGGAGGTCGGCACCGACCCCGCCGCCTACCTCGACGCCAGCCGTGCCGGGGCCGAGGAGGCCCTCCGCCGCGTCGGCTTCGACGCCCCAGCCGCGCTCGTGGCGCGACCCTTCGCCGAGCTATTCCCGGAGCTTGCGGACCACGACCCCAGGCCGGTTCAACAGGCTCTGATCGACCTGGAACTCCCTGACGACCCTGACGCTCCCACGCTCGTGATCGTTGAGGCGCCGACGGGCGAGGGGAAGACGGAAGGGGCCCTTGCGCTAGCCGTTCGCCAACAGGACCGCCGAGGCCGGGATCGTGACGGCGACGCCAGCCGGGGCGGCGGCTTCTACCTCGCGCTCCCGACGCAGGCCACCGCGAACGGCCTCCTCAAGCGCGCCACGGACTTCCTGGCACAAGCTCACCGCGGCCCTGTCGCCTCGTTCCGCCTCGCCTACGGCCGTGCCGAACTCCATCCGGACGCCGCCGCACTCGTGGACGATGCGGTGGATGAACCGGACGACCTCACCGCGCTCTACGACGAGGACGACGGCTCGTCGGCGGCCCGCGTCCGCACGCTCCGGTGGTTCCTCGGCCGCAAGCGCGCCCTCCTCGCCCCCTACGGGGTGGGCACGATAGACCAGGCCCTCCTAGGCGTGCTCTACGCGCGCCACTTCTTCCTGCGGCTCTTCGGCCTCGCGGGCAAGACCGTTGTCGTGGACGAGGTACACGCCTACGACGTGTACATGGGCGAGCTCATCCACCGGCTCCTGCCGTGGCTGCGCGCCCTCGGCGCCCACGTCGTTCTCCTCTCGGCCACGCTCCCGGCTCGCAGCCGTCGCGCCCTCCTGTCGGCGTGGGACTCCGGTACTCCGCTCCCCGAGGAGCCCGCGCCGGAGGCCCTCGGCTATCCGGCCGTCTGGACCTCGGCGGAGGGGAAGGTCCGATGCCAGGCCGGGG
>DATGQT010000231.1:0-21403 GCA_035304085.1 Rubricoccaceae bacterium | reverse complement strand
CATGAGGGTGGGTACGTCGCTGAGGTGGAGGTCACACTGGAGTTCACCGACGACGCGTGGTCCCCGTACCTCACGCTCGCGGATGCGGAGCGACTCGACCACGTCCGGAGAGCGCTGAGGGCGGGAGACCTGAAGGCCGCGGTCCGATACGGCAGGGTGTTCCAACTCACGCCCGTCCAGACCTGAGGCCACCGCCCGCGTCGCCTCCCGCCGAGGGAGGCTCCCTGCCGGATCGAAAGGAGACGGCCTAACGGCGAGCTTAAGCGCCCGCGGCAACGGCGGCCGACTACGTAACGGAGTCGCGCCAATTCCGGCGGATGATGGGGTGCTCGGGGGGGCTGCACAGGCTTTGTAAAACGGGGCGCACTCCCTTCCGGCCTGGCTCCCTCCCCCTGATGCCCCCGCAGCGCAAGAAGTCCGACGCCTACATCGAGGCCATGCTGCGCGAGGCGGTCTCGCACGTCGAGGCCTGCATCCGCACCCCCCTCGAAGACCTCGGCTACACCGGCCCCCACGCCCGCCTCGCCCTCACCGACGGCCAGCACGACTTCCTCGCCGGCTACATCTACGGCGCCCTCGAACGCCTCCTCGAGCTCGGCGAGCTCGACACCGAGGACGACGTGGAGGCGGCGGCGAACCGGCTCTACGCCCGCCTCCTCGGCCCCTTCGACACCGAGGACTTCCGGCCGTGGCACATGTGGGTCGTCCGCGAGGGCATCAAGCACGTCCAGCGGCCCCACGCCATGCTCGGCTACTGCGCCGGCCGCGGCGACATCGTCCAGCGCCTCCGCACGCGCGACTTCCGCGCCGTTCTCGGCCCCGCCCTCGACAACCTCGCCGGCGACGGCCCCCGCGGCTCGACTCCCTTCGGCGGCGACGGCGGGCTGTAGGAGCGCGGGCGAGTAGGGACGTAGGAACGGAAGCCGCGCTCGTGCGCTCCTACGACCCCACCTTCCCACCGCTCCCACGCCCCCGCGCTCCTCGCCCCTCCACCGTCCGGGCAGCGTCTGGCTCGACGCCGCCCGGCCCGACCCCGACACCGGCGCGGGGGGCGGCCTCCTCTTCGCCGAGCCCGTCGAGGTGCTGACGGCGCGCACGGCGGCCGGGGTGCCCGCGCTCCTCGACGCGCTCGACCGCGTGCGGGACGAGGGGCGCTACGCCGCCGGCTTCCTCGCCTACGAGGCCGGCTACGCCCTGGAGCCGTCGGTCTTCGATCCCCCTGCCGATGGCCTCCTCGGCTGGTTCGGCGTCTACGACGCCCCGGAACGGCTGGCGGGAGACGACGCCGACGTCCTCCTCGCCGAGGCCGGCGCGTTCCGCCTCGGCACGCCCCGCTTCGCGCTGGAGCAGGGGGACTACGAGGCGCGCGTGGCCGACGTCCGGGCACTCATCCGCGAGGGCGACGTCTACCAGATCAACCTCACGGCGCCGTTCCGCTTCGCCTTCGAGGGCGACCCCCGCGGGCTCTACCGCGCCGCGCGGCGGCAGCAGCGCGTGCCCTACGGTGCCTTCATCGACACCGGCGAGGGGCACGTCCTCTCGTTCTCGCCCGAGCTGTTCTTCCGCCTCGACGGCCGCCGCATCACCGCCCGCCCCATGAAGGGGACGGCCCCGCGCGGCGCCACGCCCGAGGAGGACGACCGCCTCGCCGCCGCCCTCGCCGCCGACGAGAAGAACCGCGCCGAGAACCTGATGATCGTGGACCTCCTCCGCAACGACCTCGCGCGCGTCTCCGAGCCCGGCAGCGTCGGCGTCCCCCGCCTCTTCGAGACCGAGCGCTACGAGACCGTCACCCAGATGACCTCCACCGTCACGGCCACGCTCCGGCCCGAGGCGACGCTCGCGGACGTGCTGCGGGCGCTCTTCCCGTGCGGCTCCGTCACCGGTGCGCCGAAGCTCCGCGCGATACGGCGCATCCGCGAGCTCGAGATCGGCCCGCGCGGGGTCTACTGCGGCGCCGTCGGCTACCTGGGCCCGCGCGGGGCCGTGTTCAACGTGCCCATCCGCACCGTCGAACTGCGGGGCGGCGAGGGGCGGCTCGGCGTCGGCAGCGGGATCGTGTGGGACTCCGAGGCGGGGGCGGAGTACGACGAGTGTCTGCTCAAGGCGCGGTTCCTCCTGGAGGCGACGTGAGCGTGCCCGACTTCCAGCTCCTCGAGACGATGCGGTGGGACGGCGGCGCGGCGCCTCTCGAGCGCGGGATTTTCAACCTCGACCGTCACCTCGAACGCCTCGCCGTCTCCGCCGCCGCCTTCGGCTTCATCTATGACGAGGCCTCCGTGCGCGCCGCCCTCGACGCGACGACGGACGGGCTGCCCGACACGCCCCACCGCCTCCGCCTCCTGCTCTCCGCCGACGGGGCGGTGGGCGTGGAAGCGGCGCCGCTCGACCCCGGCGACCGGATGCGGCGGGCCGTCCTCCACCCCGCGCCCGTCGCGGCCGGCGGGCCGTTCTGGCGCCACAAGACCACACACCGCCCGCACTATGAGGGGCCCTACCGGCAGGCCCGCGCGGCCGGCTTCGACGAGGCCATCCTCCTCGACCGCGACGGTCGGGTCGTGGAGGGGACGCGGACGACGGTGTGGGTCGAGCGCGACGGCCGGCTCCTCACGCCGCCCCTCGCCGCGGGCGGGCTGCCCGGCGTGATGCGCGCCCACCTCCTCGCTCACCACCCCGCGGCCGCCGAGGCGTCCCTCACGCAGGCCGACCTCCTCGGCGCCGACGCCGTCTACCTCTCGAACGCCGTGCGCGGCCTCTTCCGCGTCGAAGTGCACGCGCCGGGAGCGTATCGCGGGGCCGCGCGTTCGTGAGTCTCGCACCTCCCAACCCCCTCTCCTCATGGCAGACCTCTCCAGCCTCCTCGGCCCGGTCCTCCAGGGCCCGGCCCTCCAGCAGATCAGCCGCGCCATCGGCGCCGACGAGCAGCAGACGCGGACGGCCGCGACGGCCGCCCTCCCGCTCCTGCTCGGGCAGATGCAGCGCAACGCGAGCACGCCCCAGGGCGCGCAGTCGCTCGACCAGGCCCTCGAACGCGACCACGACGGCGGCCTCCTCGACGGCCTCCTCGGCGGGGGCGGGGGCCTGGGGGGGCTGCTCGGCGGCCTCCTCGGCGGCGCCTCCGGCGGGCCGGCCCCCAGCCGCGCCGCCGACGGCGCGGGCATCCTCGGCCACGTCTTCGGGCAGCGGCAGGAGCCCGCCGCCGAGGGCGTCGCCCGCGCCGCCGGCCTCGACCGCGGGCAGGCGCTCAAGCTCATGGCGATGCTGGCCCCCCTCGTGATGGCGTGGCTCGGCCGTCAGAAGCGCCAGCAGGGCGTCGGCCCCGGCGACCTCGCCGGCCTCCTCGGCGGCGCCTCGCAGCAGGCCCGGCAGCAGGCCCCCGCCGGCGTCCTCGGCGCCCTCGGCGGCCTCCTCGACCGCGACGGCGACGGCGACTTCAAGGACGACCTCCTCGGGCAGGTCGGCGGCCTCCTCGGCGGGAGGTAGCGTCGCGTCCGGCTCCGTGGCTATCGTAGGGGCACGGCGCGCCGTGCCCCTACGCCCCCATGCAGATCGACCTCGACCGCTACCGCATCGCCCCCGGCGCCGAAGTCCGCCTCGCCGAGCGTGACCCCGCCGATACCCAGGGGCTCGTCGAGGACGAGCACGAGCCGGCCGTGGACGCGCAGGTGGCGGCGAACGTCGAGGCGTGCGACGCGCTCCAGGAGCGGCTCTACGCCGAGGGGAAGCAGGCGCTCCTCCTCGTGCTCCAGGCCATGGACGCCGGCGGCAAGGACTCCACCATCCGCAAGGCGTTCAGCGGCCTCAACCCCCAGGGCGTCCGCGTCTGGAACTTCAAGGCGCCCACGCCCACGGAGCTGGCGCACGACTTCCTCTGGCGCGTCCACAAGCGCGTGCCGGGGGGCGGCTACATCGGCGTGTTCAACCGCTCGCACTACGAGGACGTGCTGATCGTGCGCGTCCACGGCCTCGCCCCGCCCGACGTCATCGAGCGGCGCTACGACCACATCGTCGCCTTCGAGCGGCTGCTCCACGACGAGGGCACGCGCGTGGTCAAGGTGATGCTCCACGTCTCGAAGGCGTACCAGCTCGAGCGCTTCCGCAACCGCCTCGAGAAGCCCGACAAGCACTGGAAGTTCAACCCCGGCGACCTCGCCGAGCGCGAGCGGTGGGACGACTACATGCGCGCCTTCGAGATTGCCCTGGAGCGGACCTCGACCGACTTCGCGCCGTGGTACGTCGTCCCCGCCGAGGAGCGGTGGTTCCGCGACCTCGTCGTGACGCAGCTCCTCCGCGAGACGCTGGAGGCCATGGACCCGCAGTACCCCCCGCCCAGCTTCGACCCGGCCGACTACCCGCCGGAGTCGCTTCGCTGAAGGGAAAAGGAAGAAGTGAAAAGGGAGAAAAGTTGCGCTTTCCCTTTTCACCTTTCCCTTCCGCCGAGGCGCCGCGCCAGCCGCACCGCGCCTTCGACGGGCTCGCATTCGCAGGTTGTTACGAGCCAGCCGGGGAGGCGGTGGGCGAGGGCTTGGAGGAGCGCCCTCCTGTACGTCGCGTCGCCGGTGAGGCCGCCGAGGAGGGCGACGCGCTTCTCGATCCGCCCGCCCGCCCGACGCACGAGCCACGCCGCCTGCCGCGCGAGCCCGTCGGTCTCGGCGTCGAGGGCGTCGCCCGCCACGGCGTCGCCGGCCTCGGCGGCGGCGAGGAGGAGGGGGGCGAGGGTGGCGAAGTCGCCGTGGGCGTCGTAGGTCCAGCGCAGGACGGCGTCGAGGTCGTCGAGGCCGTGGGCCCCGGCGAGGCCGGCGGTGAGGGCGGTGGGCGGCCCGCCGTCGCGGTGGGCGCAGGCGGCGCGGAGGGCGGCGCGGCCGAGGGCGGTGCCGCTGCCGTCGTCGCCGAGGCGCCGGCCCCAGCCGCCGGCGCGGAGCCGCTCGCCCGCCGCGGTGCGGGCGTAGACGATGGAGCCGGTGCCCGCGATCACGACGACGCCGGTGCCGTCGCCGAACGCCGCCTCCAGCGCGATCTCGGCGTCGTGGACCACGGCGACGGGCACGGCGGCGTCGAGGCCGAGGGCCTGGCGGAGGCCGGACTCGATCTCCCGGCGGTCCGCCGCCTCGCCCGCGCCCGCGATGCCGGCGGCAAGCCCGCCGAGGGGCGCCTCGGGCTGCGACTCCCGTGCCTCGGCGACGAGCCCGGCGAGGACGCGCACCGCCGCCTCGGCCCCGTCGCGGCGGACGTTGACGCCGGGGCCGACGCGCTCGAACGCGCCGCCGGGACCCTCGGCACGCAGCGCCGTCTTCGTCCCGCCCGCGTCGAGGCCGATGAAGACGGTGGGCGGTGGGCGGTGGGTGGCAGCCCGCCGCTCCTGGTCCGTCGTCCGTCGTCCGTCGTCCATCGTCAATCGGGTGGGCGGAGCGTGAGGGGGTCGGAGAGCGGGGCGTCGCGGGCGACGCGGTAGGGGGCAACGAGGTCGCGCGTCGAGCGCGCCCGCGCCAGGAACGCGTCGGTCTCGACGACGGGGTGGCGGACGGTGAGGCCGCGCCAGTCGGCCGTCGTCGCCCAGGCGGTCCAGACGGCCGGGGCGGGCCACCGGCTGAAGTAGGGCGACGGGCCGAGGTGGAGCGCCGTCGGGTGGCCGCCGAGGCCGGGCGTGACGGGCGCGTAGCGTCGCGCCGCCGGGCCGCCGCCGGTCCTTTCGGCCCAGACGGGGAAGAAGCGGGCGCCGGGCTGGACGTGCTCCCAGCGCCACGCACTCGGCCGCTCCCCGTGGCGCGTCCGCAGGATGGCGACGGCGAGGCGGAGGGTCTGCTGGAGGACCGCCTGGCCGAGGGTGTCGTTCGGGGACGGGGGCGCGCCGAACGACTCCTCGTGCGCCCTCAGCCACGTCTCGAAGACCGAGGCGCCGATGGCGTCGGGGGTGTAGCGGGCGTCCCAGGAGAGGAGGTAGGCGTGGGCGTCCTTGAGGTCGTTCGGGAGGGCGTCGCGGTTGCCGAGGGCGGCGAGGAGGGGCGGCAGCCGCGCGGCGGCCCACGGGCTGTAGGCGTCGGCCGTGAGGGCCTCGGGCGTGAGGGCGACGGTGAGGGTGTCGGCGCTCGCGAGGAGGCCGGCGAGGCGCTCGGCGGCGAAGCGCGCCAGCGAGTCGGCGGAGACGAAGACGCCGCCGGGGAGGGCCGCCTGCACGGGCGGGCTGCCGAGCACCGTCGCCGCGCCGTCGCGCGTCACCGTGAGGCCGTCGCCGCGGAAGAGGCGGAACGTGGGCGCGCGGCCCTGCACGAGCGCCCACCACGCGCCGAGGTCCGTGCCGAGGGCGAAGCCGGGCCACCGGACGACCCACGACGGCGGGGCGGCCGGCGCCGCGGCCGTCGTGTCGGCTATGAGGGTGTCGGGCTGGACAGGTAGTGAGGATGGCGCCGTTGCGGGCACGTCGGCCTCGAAGAAGAGGCCCTCGGCGCCCCGGCGTATGGCCAGCAGCGTCTCGTTGCCCTGGCGGTCTACGAGGCGGTCGTAGTCGAGGGGCGGGAGCGCCGTGCCGGCCGAGTCGAGCGCGGCGGGGCTCGTGAGGAAGACGCTCCAGGCGCGGTCCTCGCCGAGCCCGCCGGGGAAGACGAGCGTGCCCGGCACCGTCGCCGCCGTCACGCTCCGGCCGCCGCGGCGGAGGGTGACCTCGCGGACGAGCGGGAGGGCGGAGGCGCCGTAGGCGTGCTGCTGCACGAACGTCGTGCCGGCGGTGTCGAGCCGCGCGGCCCACGCGCGCGAGCGCCCGGCGCCGCCGAGGTGGAGGAAGGCGCGGAAGAGGGAGTCCGTCCGGGCGAAGCGGACGAGCCCGGAGTCGCGGGCGGCGGCGCCGTCGAGGGCGAGGGGCGGCGTGCCCACCCAGGCCAGGAGGCGCTCGACGGCCAGCGCGTGCCACGGCGCGAACGGCTCCGCCGTCACGTCGAGGAGGACGAACTCGTCGCGCTGCGCGACGGCGGGGTCGGCCAGGGCGCGATTGACGCCGGCGGCGTAGGCGTCGAGGAGGGCGCGGGCGGAGTCGGGGAGGGCGGTGTAGGTGTGGTAGGCGAGGGCGCGGAAGCCGAGCGTCCGCGCGTGGCGGTCGAAGCCGACGTAGTCCTCGCCGAGCCACGTGGCGAGGCTGCCGAGGGCAGCCTGCCGCCACAGCGCCAGCGCCCACGCGTCGTCGACGCCGTGGACGTAGCCGAGCGCCGCCGCGAGGTCGGCCTCGTGCGCGCCCTCGATCACGACGCCGCCGTCCTCCCACGACACCGTCACCGGCCCCTGCAAGCCCTCCAGCGTCAGCGTGCCGCTCCGCGCCGGCGCCTTCCCGTACGCGAAGTAGCCCACGACCGCCGCCAGCACGGCGGCGACGAGCACGAACAGGCCGAGGGCGGCGAGGAGACGGGACACAGGGATGGGCGATTTACGATGGGCGATGGGCGATGGGAGGAGTCGTCCGTGGTCCGCCGTCCGTCGTCCGTCGTCCGTCGAGCCATGCCGCGAACGCCTCAGTCGAGCGGGTGTTCAGGCACTGCTCCGGCGTCAGCCAGCCCTTCTGGGCGACCGAGACGCCCCAGCGCACGTTCTCGAGCTCGCCCGTCGAGTGGGCGTCGGGGTTGATGGCGACGAGGACGCCGGCCTCGGTGGCGCGGCGGAGCCACCGCCAGTCCACGTCGAGCCGCCAGGGGTTCGCGTTGAGCTCGAGCGCCGTGCCCGTCCGCGCGCACGCCTCGATGACGGCCTCGTGGTCGATGGCGTAGCCGTCGCGCCGGAGGAGGAGGCGGCCGGTGGGGTGGCCGAGGACGTCGACGTGAGGGTTCTCGGCCGCGCGCACGAGGCGGGCCGTCTGCTCCTCGACGCCGAGCTTGAACAGCGAGTGGATGCTCGCCACGACGAAGTCGAGCCGCTCCAACACGTCGTCGGGGTAGTCGAGGGCGCCGTCGCGGAGGACGTCGCACTCGGTGCCGGAGAAGACGCGGAAGCCGACGCCGGCCGCGGCGTATTCGGCGTTGAGCCGTTCGATCTCCTCGACCTGCGCCATCAGGCGCTCGACGGAGAGGCCATTCGCGATCTTGAGGCTCTGGCTGTGGTCGCAGATGGCGATGTAGTCGAGGCCGAGGGCGCGCGCGGCCTCGGCCATCTCGCGGAGGGAGGCCGTGCCGTCGCTGGCGGTGGTGTGGTTGTGGAGCGTCCCCCGGAAGTCCTCGACCGTGATCAGGTGGGGGAGCCGCCCCTCGGCCGCGGCCTCGATCTCGCCCGTCCCCTCGCGCAGCGCCGGCGGCACGAACGGCAGCCCCGCCGACGTGTAGACGACCTCCTCGTCGCCCGTCTCGCCCGGCATCCCGTGCCGCTCCACGAACGCCTCGACGTGCGCCTCCGAGCCCGTCGCCGCCCAGAGCACGCGGCCGTAGTGGGCGCGCGTGGCGGGGTGGACGACGAGGGGGAGCCCGAACGGGAGCGGCCCCCGCAGCACCCCGTCGCCGTCGGGTTGGACCGCGACGCCGAGGGCGGCGAGGGCGCGCGTCGCCGCCTCCGCGCTCGCCTCGACGACGACCTCGACCGCCTCGACCACCTCCAGCTGGCGGCGGAACGCCCCCGCCACGTCGGCCCGGCCGACGTCCTCGGAGGCGCGGAGGGCGCGCAGCAGCGCCTCGACCTCGTCGGCCACCTGGGCGTAGTGCGCCTTGCCGGCGTAGGCCTGGAGCCGCTCGATCTGATCGAGCACGTTCTGCTGCGTCTTCTTCCCGAACCCCGGCAGCTCGGCGATGCGGCCGGCGACGGCGGCGGCCTCGAGGGCGTCGAGCGAGGTGACCTCCAGCTCCTGCCAGAGCGTGCGGACCTTCTTGGGGCCGAGACCCTTGACGCGGAGGACGTCGAGGAGGCCGGGGGGGAGGGTCTGGAGGATCTCGGTGACGGCGGGGAGCCGGCCCGTCTCGATGAGTTCGGCCACCTCGGCCGCGAGCCCCTTCCCCACGCCGGCGACGTCCGTCAGCTCGTCGGCGCTCGCCAGCGCCTCGACGGCCTCGGGCAGCTGCTCGATGCGGCGGGCGGCCGAGGCGTAGGCGCGCGCGCGGAACGCGTTGCCGCCCGTGAGCTCGATGAGGTCGGCGGCGAGCTTGAGGTGGCGGGCGACGGCTTTGTTGGTCAAGGGTAGGGGATGAGGTGCGTTGAAGAGGGGATGTCATCCTGAGCGAAGCGAAGGATCTGTTGCCGATGCGCCGGTGGCTTCATTCGGCCTCCGTCGTACCGGGACTAGATCCTTCGTCGCTCTGCTCCTCGGGATGACAGGAGAGGGATGGGTGGCGGAAGCGGGACCACGGACGACGGACCACGGGCTAACTTCCGGCATGCAGCATCTAGCGCCCGCGTCCGCCCCCGGTTCCGCAGCGGTGTCCTCCCGCCCGCGCGCGAGCGTGGTGGTGCCGACGCTGAACGAGGAGAAGGCGCTCGCGGCCGTGCTCGGGCCGCTGCGCGCGGCGGCCGGCCGCCTCGGCCTCGAGCTCATCGTCTCCGACGGCGGCTCGACCGACGGCACGCTCGCCCTCGCCCTCGCCCTCGCCGACCGCGTCGTCGTCCACCGCGGCGCCGAGCGGCAGACCATCGCCGCCGGGCGCAACGCCGGCGCCCGCCTCGCCGCCGCCGACGTCCTCCTCTTCTTCAACGCCGACGTCGGCTTCCCCGACGACGCCGAGGGGCTCCTCGCGGACCTGATCGCCGCCGCCGAGGCCGCCGGCGCCGCGACGTGCCGCGTGGCCGTCCACCCGGCGCGCGCCCGCCTCGACGACCGCCTCGTCCTCGGCACGTGCAACGTGCTGTTCCGGGGGTGGAACGCCCTCGGCCTCGGGATGGGCCGCGGCGAGTGCCACGCCGTCCGCCGCGACGTGTTCGAGCGGGAGGGGGGCTACGACGAGGCGCTCGTGGCGGGGGAGGACTTCGACCTCTACCGGCGCATCGCGCGGCGGGCGCGGCGCGAGGGCGGCCCGCGCATCCGGTTCCTCTGGCACCGCGTCGTCTACGAGGACCCCCGCCGGTACCGCGCGCGCGGCTACGCCCGCACCATGCTCGACTGGCTCCTCAACAGCATCGCCGTCACGGTCCTCGGCCGGTCGTACTCGCGAACGTGGGACGCCGTGCGGTGAGGCCACCGGTGCCCGTCACGGCGCGGGGAGGGTGAGGGTGAGCGTGGCGCCAGCGCCCTCCTTGCTCTCGGCGTCGAGCCAGCCGCCGTACCCCTTCACGACGATCTCGTGGGCCAGCGAGAGCCCGAGGCCGGGGTGCCCGCTCCCCGCCGGCTTCGTCGTGAAGAACGGCTCGAAGATGCGGTCCCGCACCTCCGCCGGGATCCCGCCCCCGTTGTCGGAGACGGCCACGGTGACGGCGCCGCCCTCCCGCCGCGTGCGTATGGTGATGGTCGGGACGTAGGCGGCGGACTCGCCCGCGCGGGCGGCCCGCTCGTCGAGGGCGTCGAGGGCGTTGGCGAGGAGGCCGTGGACGACGCGGCCGAGCTCCTCGGGGTCCGCCTCCACGGCGCCGACGTCCTCGCCGTAGTCGCGGAGGAGGCGGACGCCGCGCGTGCGGCCCTGCGCCCGGTGCGCCTCCATGCTCAGGGCCACCTGCCCCTCGACGAGCGCGTTGAGGTCGATGGCCCGCCGGCGCCGGGGGCGTTCCTCGGCGCCGCTCCGGGCGTGCTCCAGCATCCCCTGCACGATGGCGTTGGCGCGGCGCCCGTGCTCCTCGATCTTCTCGGCGTTCTCCCGGAGGGCGTCGAGGAGGCCGGAGGTCTCGGCGTCGAGGACGCCGGGGTGGGGGGCGAGCGCCTCGCGGAGCTCGCCGGCGAGCTCGGCCGAGAGCGCGGCGAAGTTGTTGACGAAGTTGAGGGGGTTCCTGATCTCGTGGGCGATGCCGGCGGTGAGCCGCCCGAGCGAGGCCATCTTCTCCTGCTGCACGAGGTGCATCTGGGCGGCGCGGAGCTCCTCGAGCGAGTGCTCGAGGCTGAGGGCGTACTGGCTCGCCTGCTCGCGCGCGCGCTCGGCCTCGCGCCGGGCCTGGTCCAGCTCCTCGGCGTGGCGCCGCTCGGCCGTCACGTCGCGGAAGAACCAGATGCGGCCGTAGCGCTCGCCGTCGGCGCTGCGGACGGGCGCGGTGTAGCGGTCGAACACGCGGCCGTCCTTGAGGGCGATCTCGTCGCGGGCCGTCTCGTCCGGGTGGGCGTAGAGGTGGGCGACGCGGTCGAGGAACGCCTGGGGGTCCGCGAGCTTGTCGAGCACCGCGCCGATGGCGGCCTCGTCGGAGCGCGAGGCGACGACCTCGGGCGGGATCCCCCACAGCGCGACGAACTGCTTGTTGTAGGAGAGGATCTTCCCGTCCGGCCCGACGACGAGGATGCCGTCGATGGAGGCCTCGCCCTCCGCCTCCAGGAGCGTCTTCTGGAAGCGGAGCACGCGCTCGGACTCGACGCGCTCGGTGACGTCGCGGGAGTTGACGATGACGCCGGCCTCGGCGGAGTCCGGGAGCATCGTCCGGCCCGTCGCCTCCAGCACGCGCCACGAGCCGTCGCGGTGGCGGTAGCGGAACTCGACGACGTGCGTGGTGCCGGGGCTCGCGGCGGCGGCGCCGAGCACCGCGCGCACGCGGCCCACGTCCTCGGGGTGGATCCGGTCGAACGCGCTGCTCCCGATCAGCCCCTCCGGCTCGTAGCCGAGCACGCGCTCGATGGACGGGCTCTGGTAGCGGTTGATGCCGTCGGCGTCGAGGATGGTGGCGACGTCGGAGGAGTTCTCGATGAGGAGGCGGAAGTGCTCCTCGCTGGCGCGCAGCGCCTCCTCGGCCGCCTTCCGCTCGGAGATGTCGCGGAGGTAGGCGGTGAAGACCTCCCGCCCGTCCTCGAGCCGGACGGCGTCGATGGCGAGCTCGATGGGGAACTCGGTGCCGTCGGCGCGGACGGCCGGCACCTCGACGCGCTGCCCGAGCACGTGGGCCTCGCGCGTGCGCCGGTAGCGGTCCATCCCCGCCTCGTGCTCCGCGCGCAGCCGCGGCGGCACGATGAACTCGGCCATCGGCTTGCCCATCACGTCCTCGGCGCGGTACCCGAAGGTCCGCTCGGCCGCCGGGTTGAACTCGACGATGCGCCCGTCGCTGTCGACGGAGATGATGCAGTCGAGGGCGGAGGCGACGATGCCGCGCTTGAGCGCCTCGCTCTCGCGGAGCGCCCGCTCGGCCTCCTTCCGCTCGGTGATGTCGCGGGAGTTGACGACGATGCCCTCGGCCGGGGAGTCCGGCGAGAGCGTGGTGCCGACGCCTTCGAGGTGGCGCCACGAGCCGTCCTTGTGGCGGAACCGGAACTCGGCGGTGACGGGCTTCCCCGGCTGCTCCACCACGCGCCGGAGGTTCTCCACGGTGGTCGCCACGTCCTCCGGCGGGAGGTAGTCCGTCACGTTCCGGCCGACGAGCTCGTCGGGCGTGTAGCCGAGCACGCGCGTGATGGCGGGGCTCTGGTAGCGGACGACGCCGTCGGGGTCGATGATCGTGATGATGTCGGAGGCGTTCTCGATGAGGCGGCGGAAGTGCTCCTCGCTCCGGCGCAGCGCCGCCTCGGCCTCGACGCGCTCCGTGACGTCGCGGGCGACGGCGATGACGACGTCCTCGCCGAAGTACGTCGAGCGCTGGATGGCGACCTCCTTGAGGAACGTGCTCCCGTCCTTGCGCCGGCCGAGCCACTCGAACCGCTGCGGCTCCCCGGCCACGGCCTTCCGGAAGGTTTCGGCGAACACCTCGGGGTCCACGGTGCCGGGGACCCCGAGGAAGTCGGGCGTCTTCCCGATGAGCTCGGTGCGGGCGTAGCCGTAGGCGCGGACGACGGCCTCGTTGACGTTGAGGAAGCGGCCCTCGAGGTCCTGGATGTAGACGAGCTCGGTGAGGTTGTCGAAGAGGCCGCGGTAGCTGGCCTCGCTGGCGCGGAGGGCCTCGGCCGCCTGCCGCTGCTCCGTGACGTCGCGGACGACGGCGATGACCTGGCCGCCGTCGAGGGGGAGCAGCCGCGCCTCGAAGTCGCGCTGCTCCTCGTCGAGGGGGAGGGTGTACTCGAACTGGACGAGGTCGCCGGTGCGGGCGACCTCGGCGAGGGCCTCGGCGAGCTGGTCGCCGACGGCCGGGGGGAGCACCTCCTGCACGGGCCGGCCGAGGAACGCCTCGGGGGGGACGTAGAGCCCGAACGCGCGGCCGGCGCGGTAGTCGAGGATGGTGCCGTCGGCGGCCATGCGGAAGTAGAGGTCCGGCAGCGCGCGGAAGATGGCCTCGAGCTCGAGGGTGCGCTGGCGGAGCGCCTCGGCGGCCTCCCGCCGCTCGGTGATGTCGACGAGGGCGGTGGCGAGGGCGGGCTCCCCGTTGAAGAGGAGGCGCTGCACGGTGAGCGAGACCCACCGCGGCGTGCCGTCGGCCCGGCGGATGCGGAGCTCGAGGTCGCGGACGTAGCCCTGCTCGCGGACGGTCTGGAGGATCCCGGGCCGGTCCGCGGGGTCGTAGTAGAAGTCGGGGGTGTGGCGCCCGGTGAGGCTGCCGGGCTCGGCGCCGATGAGGGCCTCGAGCCGCTCGTTGGCGTAGAGGATGACGCCGTCCTCGACGCGGCTGAGGATGAACGGGACCGGGCTCGCCTCGACGATGGCGCGGAAGCGGGCCTCGGCCTGCGCCAGCTCGGCCGTCCGCTCCTCGACGCGCCGCTCGAGCTCGTCGCGGGCGCGGCCGAGCGCCGCCTCGGCCTCCTTCAGCTCGGTGATGTCTAGGCAGACGCCGACGAGGCGGGTCACGCGGCCGTCGGCGTCGCGCGTGACCTCGCCCGAGCTCTGGAGCACGCGGACGGCCCCGTCGGGGCGGACGACGCGCTCCTCGAAGGCGAACGGCTCGCCCGTCTCTCTCGCGCGCGCGATGTGGGTCCGGACCATCGCCCGGTCGTCCGGGTGGACGAGCGCGAGGTAGGCGGCGAAGCTGGCCTCGGAGGCCTGCGGCTCCAGGCCGTAGATCCGGTAGAGCTCGTCGGACCACGCGAAGCGGTCCTCGTCGACGTCCCAGCGCCAGGAGCCGAGGCGGGCGATGCGCTGGGCCTCGCGGAGCTGCTGCTCCCGCTCCCGGAGCGCCTCCTCGGTGACGTGCCGGTCCGTCACGTCGCGGTGGACGACGAACACCTCGCGCACCTCGCCCTCGGGGCTGCGCACGGGGCACACCGTCACCTCCAGCCACCGCGCCCGCGACGCCTCCCCGTCGAGCGGGCTCGGGTCGAAGGGGTGCGCGGGGATGGTGACGGTCTCGCCGGCGAAGCCGCGGAGGAGGAGGTCGCGGACGTCGGCGAGCTGGGGGTCGTGGAGGGGGTTGAAGTGCTCGAGCGCCTCGGGTGGGAGCCGGAAGAGCGCCTCCCACGCCCGGTTCACGTCGAGCGTCCGCCCGTCGGGGGCGAAGATCTGGACGGAGAGGGGGAACTGCTCGAACATCGCGCGGAAGCGCGTCTCGAGGACGCGGCGCGCGCGCTCGGCCGCGCGGCCCTCCTCGGCCAGGCGGCGGTTCGCCAGCGCCGCCGCCGTCAGCGCCGCGGCCACCTCGGCCACCTCCACGTCGCCCTCGCCGTACGGCTCCGGGCCGGTGCGCTCGACGGCGAGGACGCCGAGGAGCACGTCGTCCGCGCGGAGCGGCGCGAGGATGGCCGACGTC
Source organism: Rubricoccaceae bacterium (assembly GCA_035304085.1). GTDB lineage: Bacteria > Bacteroidota > Rhodothermia > Rhodothermales > Rubricoccaceae > DATGQT01. Next base: position 6,718 of record DATGQT010000231.1, on the reverse strand, counting down.
GGGCCTTCGCCTTCGGGCCGGCGCGTCAGGAGGGGGCGCCGGGCTTCGCGCACCTCCGCCCACGGCACCTCCGCGGCGGGGGCGTCGTCGGGCGCGCCCGCCCCGTCGTCGATGGTGAAGACGGCGAGGGTGTCGAAGGGGAGGGCCTCCCGGCACGCCGCTTCGAGGGCGTCGCGGAGCGCCTCCAGCGAGGGCGCCCCGGCCACGCGGCCGGCGGCCGAGGCGACCGCGCGCAGGCGCTCGGCGAGCCGCTGCGCGTCTGGCGCGGCGCCGTTGGGGTCCGGGTGAGCGTGCACGTCGGCCGGACGCCGGGGCGTCTCGAGAGGGTCAGGGGCCACGGAGAGCAGAGCGCGGGCGGGCGGGGCCGCCCACCGCGCGGAGCGGAAAGTACGGACGCGGCGGGATCGTCGGCGCCTGCTAACGCTCCGAGGTCGGGATCGCGACGCCGGCCGCTGCGAGCGTGGCGCCGTAGCGGGTGGCGAGGCGGGGGGGGAGTGCGATCCCGTGTTCGGCGTAGCATCGGGCGGCCTCGGCGAACGCCGCCCGCGCCTCGTCCGGCCGGCCCGCGGCGTAGGCGGCGGCCCCCAGCCCGAGGAGGCTGTCCGCGGTGCCGCGCGGGAAGCCGATGCGCGCGTTGAACGCGCGGGCCTCCGAGAAGTGGGCCTCCGCGCCGTCGAGGTCGCCCAGCGCGAGGAGCACCTCCGCGTCCATGACGAGCCCGAACGCGACGACCCACTGCCAGGACGTGCGCCGGAGGTTCGCCATCGCCCGCGCCGTCAGGGCGCGCCCCGCCTCTGGCTCTCCCCGCGTGGCCAGCGCGAGGCCCCACCCGAGCTCGGTGAAGGCGACCCCGCTGGGGTTCCCCGACTGCTCCCAGAGGGGGAGCGCCCGCTGGAGCGCCGCGACGGCCTCTCCGAGCTGCTCCAGGTCGAGTGCGGCGTGGCCGACGTCCATGTAGAGGGCGGCCTCCACCTGGGCGTCGCCGAGGTCGCCGAGGTGGCGGAGGCCCTCCTCGGCGTAGCGGAGCGCCTCCCGCGGGCGTCCCCACCAGAGGCTGTTGGAGGCGAGCCAGTGGTGGCAGAAGGAGAACCCGCGCTGCTCGCCGTGCTGCCTCCGCTTCTCGCGCCCCTCGAGCAGGAGCGCCTCGGCCTCGGCGAACCGCCCCTCCAGCGTGCCGAGCACGCCGAGGTTCTGGAGCGCGACGGCCTCCCCGCGGAGGTCGCCCACCTGGCGCTGGAGCCGGAGCGCCTCCTCGCACAGCGGCCGGGCCTTCTCGGGCTCCCCCAGCTGGATGTAGGTGTAGCCGAGGTGGCTCAGCGCCGTCGCCAGCCCGCACGTGTCGCAGCGGTCGCGGCAGGCGCAGATGACCTCGTCGAAGAGGCGGAGGGCGGTCTCCATGTCGCCGGCCTCCGAGGCCATGATGCCGGCGGTGTTGCGGACGGCCACCCAGGCGGAGGTGGGGGCGCCCCCCTCGCTCCGGGCGACGAGCTGGCCGAGGCGGCGGTAGCCTTCGCCGAGGTGGCCGCGGACGATCCAGAACCGCCCCAGCGCCTTCCCCAGCTGGAGCGCGGCCTCGAGGTCGTCCCCGCCTTCGAGGTGGGCGAGGGCGGCGCGGAGGTTGGCCTGCTCGGCGTCGAGGCGGTCCAGCCAGCGGGCCTGGTCGAGGCCGGTGAGGTGGGGCTCGGCCTCGCGGGCGAGGGCGAGGAAGAAGCGGGCGTGCGCCTCGCGGGCGGCCTCGGCCTCGCCCGCGGCGTCGAGCGCGTCGAGGCCGAACTCGCGGATGGTCTCGAGCATGCGGAAGCGCGGCTCGCCGGCGGCCTCGCGCCCCCCGCCCTCGTCGCGGCGGAGGAGGCTGTGGTCGAGGAGGGTGAGGACGCCCTCCTCGGGGTCCGGGTGGGCGTCCCCGGCGACGGCCGCGGCGGCCTCGAGCGTGCACCCGCCCACGAAGACGGCGAGGCGGCGGAAGAGCCGCTGCTCCTCGGGCATGAGGAGGTCGTAGCTCCAGCGGATGGTGTCGCGGAGGGTCTGGTGGCGGCCCGGGAGGTCGCGGGCGCCGCCGCGGAGGAGGTCGAGGGCGCTCCGCGTGCCGGCCTCCGGCCCCCCGTCGCGGGCGAGGCGGGCGAGCATGGCCTCGGGCGAGAACAGCCGCACGCGCGCCGCCGCCAGCTCGATGGCCAGCGGGAGGCCGTCGAGGCGGGCGCAGATCTCGGCCACGGCCGGGGCGTTGCGGTTGTCCACGCGGAAGTCCGGCCGCACGGCGCACGCCCGCTCGATGAACAGCCGCACGGCGGCGAACTGGGACATCGCGTCGCCGGCGTGGGCCGCGCCGGTGCTGCGGGCGTCGGGCAGCGGGAGCGGGGGCACGGGCACCTCGCGCTCGCCCTGGAGCCGGAGCGCCGACCTGCTGGTCACGAGGACGCGGAGGCCGGGGCACGCCATCAGCCACGCCGACACGAACGGGGCCGCGTCGAGCACCTGCTCGAAGTTGTCGAGGACGGCGAGCGTGGGGCGGGCGCCGACGCGCTCGGCCAGCGCCTCGACCGCCGTCGTCCCCCGGTGCTCCTTCGCGCCGAGGGCGTCGGCGACGGTCTGGGGCACGAGGGCGGGGTCGGTGACGGGGGCGAGCGGGACGAACCACGCGCCGCCCTCGAGTCCCGATCCTGAATCGGGGTCGTCGAGCAGCCGCGTGGCGACCTCGACGGCGAGGCGGGTCTTGCCGGTGCCGCCGGGGCCGGTGAGCGTCGCGAGGCGGACGCCGTCGCGGAAGAGGGCGAGGAGGGCCTCGACCTCGGCGTCGCGCCCGATCAGCGGCGTCGGCGGGCGGGGGAGGTTGGTGGGGCGCGCCACGCGCGTGCGCGGCGGCGGGAAGTCCGCCAGCAGGCCCGCGACGACGAGCTGGGCCAGCGGCTCGGGCGCGTCGAAGTCCTTGAGCGCGTGGGCGCCGAGGTCGCGTAGGGCGACGCCCTCGGGGAGCGCGCCCGCGACGAGCCGCCGCGTGCTGTCGGAGAGGAGGACCTGCCCGCCGTGGGCGGCGCCCATGATGCGGGCGGCGCGGTGGACGTCGAGGCCGGTGTAGCCGGCGGCCGTGATGACGGGCTCGCCGGTGTGGAGGCCCATCCGCACGCGGACGGCCTCGCCGGCCGGCCATGCGTGCGCGGCGAGGGCGCGCTGGATGGCGGCGGCGGCGGCCACGGCGTCGGTCGCCCGCGCGAAGGCGACGAAGAACCCGTCGCCGGCCGTGTCCACCTCGGCGCCGCCGTGGGCAGCCAGCGCCTCGCGGACGATCCGGTGGTGCGCCGCGAGGGCGTCGGCGTAGGCGGGCCCGAGCCGCTGGAGCAGCTGCGTCGAGCCCTCGACGTCGCTGAAGAGGAAGGTGACGGTGCCGGTGGGGAGCGCGGGCATGGGAGCCCTCGGAGTGCCGGCACAATCAACGACAGGGCGCGGGCGTGGGCAAGTCCCTCAGAATACCTGACTCAGGCCCCACTTCAGCTTGTCGCGGATCGTCGTGAAGTAGTCGCGGTCGGGGAACGAGACGAGGAGGACGCCGTGGCTGGCCCGGCGGATCGTGAACGTGACCTCGGCCGACCCCTCGACCTCGGCGCTCTGCCCGTCGGCCGCGAACACGTACGGGTGCCCCCGCGTGGTGACCCGCAGGCGGACGGTCACGCGGTCGGGCAGCACGATGGGCCGGGCCGTGAGGGTGTGCGGCGCGATGGGCGTGAGGACGACGGCCTCGGAGGAGGGGACGACGATGGGGCCGCCGACCGAGAGGTTGTACGCCGTCGAGCCCGTGGGCGTGGACACGATGAGGCCGTCGGCCCAGTACGTGTTGAGGTAGGCCCCGTCCACCTCGGCCTCGATGGCGATCATGCTCGTCGTCCCGCTCTTGTCGAGGACGAAGTCGTTGAGCGCCCAGCGCGGGACGGCCAGCTCGGCCCCCTCGACGTCGCACTCGATCACCATCCGCTTCTCGACGGTGTACTGCCCCGCCTCCAGCCGGTCCACCATCTCGTCGAGCTCGTCGACGCCCGCCTTCGTCAGGAACCCGAGGTGGCCGACGTTGACGCCGAGGATGGGGACCTCGCGGGTGCCCACGTGGTGGGCGCTCTTGAGCATGGTGCCGTCGCCGCCGAAGGAGAGCAGCAGGTCGCAGTGGGCGCCGACGTCGTCGGTCCCCTTCTGCGTGGAGAAGGCGGGGTCCACGAGGCCGCGCTCCTCGAGCCCGTGCGCGATGTCGCGGTGGAGGCAGAACTCGAGGCCCTTGCGATGGAGGCGGCGCGTGAGCTCGGACACGGGGTGCCAGAGCTCCTCGTTCGCGGTGTTGCCGGTGATGCCGTAGGTCATGGGAAGGGACGAGGGACGAAGGGCGAAGGGGGAGGGGACGGGAATATCGCGCCGGAGGTGGGATATCGTTACCAGCCCGTGAGAGCATGGACCTGGGGCGGGCCTACTTTGTCCCTCGTCCCACGTCCCACGTCCCTCCGTGCACCTCGTCGTCATCGGCAACGGCATCGCCGGCGTCACGTGCGCCCGGTACGTCCGCAGGCGACGGCCGGACGCCCGCATCACGCTCGTCTCCGACGAGAGCGACCACCACTACGCGCGCACGGCGCTGATGTACGTCTACATGGGCGTGCTGACGTACGGGCAGACGAAGCCCTACGAGGACCGCTTCTGGGCCGACAACCGGATCGGGCTCGTGCGCGACCGCGTCGAGCGGGTGGAAACGCGGACGAAGCGGCTCCTCCTCCGTGACGGCCCCCCCCTCGGCTACGACGTGCTCCTCGTCGCCTCCGGCTCCCGGCCCCGGTTCTACGATTGGCCCGGTCAGGACCTCGACGGCGTGCAGGGCCTCTACGGGCTGCCCGACCTCGCAGCCATGGAGCGGTGGACGATGGACGGGGGCCGGCCCATCGAGCGGGCGGTCGTCGTCGGCGGCGGGCTGATCGGCGTGGAGATGGCGGAGATGCTCCGCACGCGCGGCATCGCCGTCACCTTCCTCGTGCGGGAGCGGACGTACCTCGAGGGCGTGCTGCCGCCCGAGGAGGGGGCCCTCGTCGCGCGCGAGATCCGCCGTCACGGCGTGGACCTCCGCCTGGGGACGGAGCTGCGCGAGATCCTCCCCGACGCCGCCGGCCGCGCCCGCGCCGTCGTCACGACGGAGGGGGAGGAGATCCCGTGCCGCTTCGTCGGCCTCGCGACGGGGGTGACGCCGAACGTGGCGTTCCTCGAAGGGAGCGGCGTCGAGGTGGGCCGGGGCGTGCTCGTGGACCGCCACTTCCGCACGAACGTGCCGGACGTCTACGCCGCCGGCGACTGCGCCGAGTTCCGCGACCCCCCGCCGGGGCGGAAGGCCGTCGAGCAGCTGTGGTACACCGCGCGCGCCCACGGCGCCACCGTCGCCCACACCCTCTGCGGCACGCCCCGCGCCTACGACCCCGGCGTCTTCTACAACAGCGCCAAGTTCTTCGACGTCGAGTACCAGACGTACGGCAGGATCGACCCCCTACCGCCGGCGGGGGAGGAGGCCCTGTGCTGGGAGGCGTCGGACGGCCGCCGACTGATCCGCCTCCAGTACGAGGTCGGGGGCGACCGTCGCGTCGTCGGGTTCGACCTCCTGGGCGTCCGCTACCGCCACGCCGTCTGCGCCGACTGGATCGCGCGCGGCGCCGGCGTCGAGGAGGTGCTGGAGAACCTCGGCGCGGCCAACTTCGACCCCGAGTTCTTCGAGGCGTGCGAGCCCGCGCTCGTCGCCGCCTACAACGCCCGGCACGGCGCGGCCCTCCGCCTGAAGACACGGCGGGGCTGGCGCCGCTGGATGGCCCGGCTCCCCATGAACGGGACCACGCCGCACCGGCTCACGGACTCCTTCGCGCATCTCCCATAGCCCCGCGCGCACGCCCGCACGCCCGCGCTCCTCGGCCATGCCCGACCTCCCCGTCTACAACGCCCACATCGGCCTGAGCCACCCGGCCCACGAGGTGACGCCGGTGCAGCGGGTGGGGCTCGGGCTCCTCGCCCTCGGCCTCCTCGGCGCCGCCGTCGCGCTGTTCAGCGAGCTGGGGGCGCGGCACCCGATCCCGGCGTTCGCCCTCGTGGGAGGTGGGATCATGGGCGGCGGGCTGCTCTACGTCGTGGACCGGTTCCGGCGGTTGCCTGCGGGCGTGCGCAACGAGGGCACCGTGTTCTCCGGCCTGCTGGCGCGCGGCGCCGCCGGCTGGGTGTTCGGCCTCGTGCTGACGGGGCTCTACGTGCTGCTCTACTGGTTCCCGGCGGCGCTGGGGGGGCTGATCCGCGTGGCCGATCCCCTCTCGTACACCGTCCGTGGGGCGGCGGCGGACCAGTGGTTCCTCTACGGGACGATCTACACCGGCGCCGTCCTCGTCATGGGCGTCCGCGCGCTGCTGAAGTACCGTCACAGCCGGTACCAGGTGCTGCGAACGCTCTCGGTGATGGTCGCGCAGCTCGGCTTCGCGTTCCTCATCCCGTACCTCCTCGTCCGCTTCCAGCAGCCCGAGCTGTACTTCCACTACTTCTGGCCGCTCGACTACGACCTCCTCTTCCCGAGCCAGATCTCGTACCTCACCGAGCAGGGTGGCTGGGGCGTGTTCATGGTGTTCTGGGGCGCCGTCCTCACGTTCGTGGCCGTGCCCGTGCTGACGTACTTCTTCGGGAAGCGGTGGTACTGCTCGTGGGTGTGCGGCTGCGGCGGGCTGGC
>DATGQT010000230.1:0-3970 GCA_035304085.1 Rubricoccaceae bacterium | reverse complement strand
CGCCCGCCCATGGCGGCGACGGCCTTGGCGCCGGTGAGCACGGCGAGGCTCGCGCGCGGGCTCGCGCCGAGGTAGAGGGCCGGGTGCGCCCGCGTCGAGGCGACGATCTGGGCGATGTAGCGGAGCACGCGCGGCTCGACGCGGACCTGCCGCACGGCCGCCTGCGCCGCCCGCAGCCGCGCGGCGTCGAGGACGGGCTGGACGCGGCCGAGGTCGAGGAAGCCGCCGTGCGTCTGCCACCGCTCCAGGATCTGCGCCTCCTCGTCCAGGCTCGGGTAGCCGACGTGGACCTTGAAGAGGAACCGGTCGAGCTGCGCCTCGGGCAGCCGGTACGTCCCCTCGTGCTCGATGGGGTTCTGGGTCGCTAGGACGACGAAGGGGTCCGTCATCGGGTACGTCACCCCGTCCACCGTCACCTGCCGCTCCTCCATCACCTCGAACAGCGCCGCCTGCGTCTTGGCCGGGGCGCGGTTGATCTCGTCGATGAGGACGACGGAGGCGAAGATGGGGCCGCGGTGGAACTCGAACGCGCCGGTCTTCGGGCTGAAGACGCTGGTGCCGAGGACGTCGGCCGGCATGAGGTCCGGCGTGAACTGGAGGCGCGCGAAGTCGAGGCCCGTCGCCTTCGCGAGCAGCTTGGCCGTGAGCGTCTTGGCGACGCCGGGGACGCCCTCGATGAGGACGTGCCCGCCCGCCAGCAGCGCCGCGATCAGCTCGTCGACGAGCCCGTGCTGGCCGACGATGAGCTTGCCCACCTCGCGCCGGAGGGCGTCGACGGCGTCGGCGAGGGCGGAGAGGTCGGTGCGCGGGCGGAAGATCGGCTCGGCGCCGTCGGCCTCGGCGGGCACGGCGGCCTCCGGGACAGGTGCGGCGGACGGCCGGGGGTCGGGATCGGAAGGGACTTCGGACATCGGAGCGGGTGAGGGCGCGGGGGACGGAGACTACGAACCATCCACCGGATTGTCATCCCGAGCGGAGCGAAGACACCTCTTCCCCCTCCTCGTCTGAGGAGGGGCGGGGCGCGCGTGATCGAGGTTCACCGTCCCACGGCATCGTAGAAGCGGTCGAGGGCGCGGTCGAGGTCGATGAGCTCCTTGGGGTCGGGGTTGCGGGTGCGGCGGAGGCGGCGGAAGCGGGCGAAGAGGGCGGCCACCTGCGCCTCGGGCAGCCCGCTCCGCTGCACCACCCGCCGCTCCGTCTCCTCCGAGAGGTCCACGTCGGCGAGGTGGAGGCGGCTGCGGAGGCGGTCGAGGAAGTAGCGGAGCTTCCGCGCCACGAGCCCGTGGCGGTCGCCGTGCTGCCAGTACAGCCGCCCTACCGTCCGCACGAAGCCGACGAGCGCGTTCGGCGGCGGCGCCACGACGGGCACGGGCCGCTGCCACCGCCGCCCCCGGAAGACCACGAACAGGACCGTCCCCACGAGGGTCATCCAGTACGCCCAGCGCAGCGGCGGCGAGCGGAGCACCACGCGCAGGGGCGTCCGCGCCTCGGCGCGGAACGGCTTGTAGTAGTCGTCCCACAGCACCGGCTGCCGGGGGAGGTACGCGAGCACCCCGGCGACGTAGTCGCCCGCGTCGCCCTCGCCGACGAGGGCGGCGTTGGTGAAGACGAGGGGGGTGGAGGTGAGGAGGAACTGCCCCTCGCCCACGCGGACGCGGACGAAGGTGACGCGCGGGGCGTCGTCGCGGCCGAGGACGGTCGTGCGCGCGGGGTCGAGCCCGCGGATCTGCCAGCGGACGACGGAGAACGGGAAGCGGTAGCCGCCCTCGCGGCGGAGCGCCGGGTTGACGAGGTGGAGGAGGCTGTCGCTCCGCGAGCCGAAGCCGCTCGGCTGGTAGTCCAGGCCCCACGGCCCGCCCGCCTTGACGGCGGCGTCGCGGGGCAGCCCGAGCGTGTCGGCCAGCGGCCCCGCCACCTCCTCGGCGGCGACGAAGACGGTCCCGCCGCGCTCGGCGAAGCGGACGAGCCGCCGCGCCTCGGCTTCGTCCGGCGCGAACGCGCCGGTGAGGAAGAGGTACGTGAGGTCGGTGCGCGCGGAGTCGGCCAGCCGGAGGTAGGGCGGCTCGTCGACGGGCTCGACGGGAGCGCCCACCCATTCGGGGAGCAGCGTGTAGAAGACCTCGGTGCCGAGGGGCTGGGCCGAGGCGCGCTCGTAGGTGGGCCGCCAGTCCTGCGGCGTCGGCTGCAGCGCCGTCATCACGACGAAGCCGACGGCGAGGGCGCCGAGGATCAGGATGGGGAGGCGGCTCTTCACGGGGCGCGGGATTCCAGCGGAGGCGGCGTTGCGACGCGCGGCTCACCCCTCCCCCTGGCCCCCTCCCCTCGTGGAGAGGAAGGGGAAGAGTGCTTCTCTGGGAGGCGGTTCTTCATCCGCGCCCCCTCCGGGGCGCCGCCGCGGCGGCGAGCGCCTCCGAGAACCGGTCGAACCGCGCGCGCACGGCGGCGAAGCGGGCGTCGTCCACGGCGGCCTCGCCGTACCACACCCACTCGAAGAGCTGCGTCACCTCGCCGAAGGGCCGGGCGAGACCGGCGTCGGCGCGGCGGACTTCGCGGAGGTAGTCGCGGTTGGTCTTGTCCTTCTGCCAGTCCACGAGGCCGCCGGCGGCGAGGGCCTGGAGCGCGCGGAGGTAGAGGAGGCGGACGGCGTCGCGGTGGCGGCGCTCGGCGAGGGCCCGGCGGAGGAGGGCGTCGAGGTCCACCTCGGCGATGTCCTCGGCGTCGAGGAGGAGGGCGCCCTCCCCCCCGGCGCCGGCGTCGCGGCGGGCGAAGAGGCCGGCGCCGCCGGCGCTGAGGACGCGGACGAGCACGAAGGCCAGGATGAGCGCCGCCAGCGACGGCCAGAAGATCCGCCAGAACCGCGGCGACGTGCTCCGCGCGATGGGCTCGAAGAACGTGCGGTCGACCCACCGCCAGAACAGCTCCCACAGCGTCGGCCCCGCCGCGCCGACGCGCTCGTACTGGTAGTCGGGGTCGCTGCGGAAGCGGTCGAGGGCATCGGCCGGCACGGGCGGCGGGGCGACGGCGGCCGTGTCGAGGGGCACCTCGGACCGGGCGGCCGGCTGCGAGGTGCCCGGCGGCTTCAGCACGTGCTTCGGCGGCCCGGCCGGCTGCGCCGCGGCCACCACGGCGAGCAGCAGCGCGAGGAGCACCGCCGCGAGGAGCCCGCCCGCCCTCATCGCCCCCACTCCTCGCCTCCGTCGTGGAAGCCGCCGCCGCGGAAGCCGCGCTCGGTGGGCGGCGCCGGAGGTCGAGCAGGCGACGGGGCCTCGGGCGGCCGCCACGAAGGCGCCGGCACCGCGGCCTCCTCGGCCGGGCCGGCGAGCGCGTCGAGCGCCCCGAACAGCCCCGTCCCCTCCTTCCGCTCGACGAGGTTGAAGTACTGGAACGCCGATGCTAACACGGGGATGGCGTAAGCGGCGTAGGCGAGCACCCCGAAGAGCGCGCTCACCGCAAGCCCGACGATGCGCAGAGCGCCCCCGCCGTCGAGCGTGTTGAACGAGAACAGCGCCTCGACCAGCACCCCCGGGATCGAGAGCACGAGCACGATCACGACCACGATGATGGTCACGACGACGAGGAGCCCAAACGTCTGCCACCAGTGCCCCCGCACGAGGTCGCGCACGACCGCGAACCCCTCCCAGAACCCGTCGCCCTCCGCCACGCGCTCGACGTACAGCAACGAGACGATGGGGAAGAGATAGACCATCGCCGCCATCCCTATGAGGATCAGGAGGAATCCCACGAGAACCAGGAAGAGGCCGAAGGCGGAGGCGAGCGCCGTGACGAGGCTGAAGGCGACGAAGAACGCGAGGAAGAGGCCCATCGCAATGAGCATGGTGCTCATTACCGGCCTGAAGGCCTCCTTCGTCGCCTCCCACAGCACCGCCGGCGTGATGGTGCCGGCTGCGCCGCGCCGGTACCGCTCGACGTAGCCGAGCACGACGGCCTGAATGAGCAGCTGCATCGCCAC
>DATGQT010000229.1:0-4660 GCA_035304085.1 Rubricoccaceae bacterium | reverse complement strand
GAGCGCGTGGTGGCCGGCGTCGTAGTACCCCGAGGAGAGAATAGCGACACGGCGGCCGAGCGCGTCGTAGACGGCGACCTCCACCTCCGAAGGGCGCGGGAGCGTGAGCGTCACCGCGGCCGATCCGCGAGAGGGGTTCGGGACCACCTCGAGGCCCGGCCCATCCCCCGGCTGCTCCGGGGCCTCCGGCTCGGCTGCCGTCGGCACGACGAGCGGCTCCGTCGTCCGGTACACCCACGCCCGGTCGTAGTCCGGACCCAGGCGCGAGATCCCCACGTAGAGCCGGCCGTCTGGCCCCACCGTCACGGCCTTCGCGTGGACGATGGTGGTGTCCACGGGCGCGCGCCCGACGAGCGCCCACGTCTCGGCCCCGTCGTCGGTCCGGTAGACGTTCCCCCGCCCCAGCACCGCCACGGCCGAGCGGCCCCCCAGTGCGAACACAGCGCCGAGGCCACCGACGCCGCCGTCGGGCACGTCCGGGAGCGGCCCCCGCTCGGCCCACGTCTCCCCGAGGTCGTCGCTGACCCAGACACGCCGATGCGGGAGCGTCTGGTCGGCCCCCGTCGCTACGATACGTGCGTCGCCGCTCGGCCCCTTGACGAGGATGAGCGACTCGATCCCGTAGCGGTACCCCTCCCAGAACTCGGTCGGGTAGAGCGTCCAGTCGGCGTCGGCGTCTCGGGCGACGCTGACGCCGCCGAGGCCGCCGACGAGGACGCGGCCGGGGGCGAGGCTGTCCGGCAGCGGGAGGACGGCCCAGCCCCAGTGGGAGGTCTGGGCGACGTCGAAGTCGGCGTCGGCCCAGGAGTTGCCGCGGTCGAGGGAGCGGGCGGCGCCGTCGTGGGTGGCGACGTAGAGCCGGCCGCGTTCGTCCTCGGCGAGCGTCTGCCCCGCTTGCTCCTGCTCCCCACCGTTGTGGGTCTGGGTGAAGGTGTAGCCGCCGTCGGTAGAGCGGTACGTAGCGCTTCCCGTTGTCACGAGGAGGGTGTCGGGGCCGAGCGGCTGGACGAGGTCGTAGCTCCATTCACGACGGAGTTCCCATTCGGCGTCGGGATCGTCGGGAGCATCGAGGTAGAAGACACTCCCGGCTGAGGCGGACCAGAGCGCGCCGTCGCTATCGAAGGCAATGTCACGCGGCTTGATGGGCCGGTCCCCCACGGGCTCCCACGCTAGCGAGTCCTGCGCACGAAGAGGGATCGCAGCGGCGAGGACGGTGACGATGGCCGTGAGACAGCGGGGGGATGGGAGCTGCATGCCGGGAATAATACACGCGTCAGGCGGACCGCTCGGTTAATGAGCGGTCCACCCGACGCCTCCCGTATTCAGCGAGCGACGACGAGGCGGCGGACGGCCACGGAGCTACCCACCCTTCACCTCCCTCTCCCACACGCTCTCCCGGCTACCGGTCGAAGACGACGAACCGGAGGTCGTAGGCGCCCACCCTGCCCGCAGGGGCTTGACCTTCCAGAGAGCACTTGACGACTGTCCGGTTAGCAGCGGCACGCAGCGCCGAAGGTGGGGCTCGGGCAGGACGCTCGCGCGTGATGTCCCCTACAGGGGCGGGTTCTACGGCCCCGGCACCGGCCGCTCCATGATCAGGTCCCGCTGGTTGGCCGACCCGAGCTCGAACACGTGGGCTCCGACCGTCCCGAAACCCCACTTCTCATAGAACGAGATGGCCCGCCCGTTCCGCTCCCACACCCCGAGCCACAACGTCCGGTACCCTCCCGACTGGGCGGCGTCGAGGCACGCCCGCATGAGCGCGGCCCCGACCCCATGCCCGAGGGCGCTCCGGTCCACGTAGAGCCGTTCGAGCTCGACCGGGTCTGGCCCCGTCACGCTCGGGTCCGTCGTCCCGGTCCGCATCTTGGCATACCCGGTCGGATGCTCCATACCCCCCACGAACGCGAGGAGGAACGTGTTCGCGTCGTCGGCCAGCTCGGCCCGAACTCGGTCGAGCGAGAACGAATCGCGGACGTACGCCTCCATGTCGCCGGGCGCGTTGTCAGTGGCGAAGGTGTCGCGGAACGTCCGCTCAGCGAGTGCTGCGAGCGGCTCGGCGTCGGCTGGGGTGGCGGTACGGATGTGGAGCCGATCAGACACGAGCGCGAAGGAGGTGAGGCCGTGGAACGGCTTGCGGCTCAGCGGCGAACCGCGCGCTGACGGTGGGATGGGCAGGGTAGGCACCGAAGCACGCACGAGGCAAGACGGCCCACCGGTTCGTCCGCCGAAGCCGTGGGTTAGGCTACGCGAGGAAGGCCAGGCCGCCGGTTGGACTCAGTCCCCCTCGCCTTCCAGCCAGGCGCGCCAGGCGTCCGCGTTGAAGGGGCGGCCGAGGAACCGCTCGACGAGGACGGCACTCGGGGCCGTGCCCGACGGGGCGAGGACCACGTCGCGGTAGCGGCGGCTGACGGTGGGGTTGAGGAGGTCGTCGCGGTCGAACCCCGTGAGGAGGTCGCGCGCGATCACGGCCGACCACAGGTAGGTGTAGTAGTTCGACGAGTAGGGGAAAAGGTGAGGAAGCGATGCCGACACCAGGAACCCCTCCGGCGCCTCGAACGGGAGGTGAGCCGCCGTCACCCGGGCCTCGATAGCCGCCGTCGGATCCTGCTCCGGGGGCGTCTCGAATAGCTCGATGGAGAGGACGGCCGGCCAGAGGTTGGAGATCGTGGCGAAGAACGCGCGCCCGAACCCGTCGGCGCGGCGGTATGCCGCGATCAACTCCTCCGGGATCGGCTCGCCCGTCTCGTAGTGCCGCGCGAAGCTCCGCAGCACCCCCGGGTCCTGCGCCCACTCCTCCAGCAACTGTGAGGGGGCCTCGATGAAGTCCCCCTCGATCTCGCCCACGAGGGCGGACTGCCCGTGGAGGAGGGAGTGGACAAGGTGGCCGAACTCGTGGAAGAACGTCGTCATCCCGCCCGGCTCCAGGAGGCCCGGGTCCCCCTCGGCCCCTCCGGGGAAGTTGCAGACGAGCGCGACCTCCGGCAGCGCGCCGCCGCCGAGACGGAGGTCGAAGGCGGCGAAGTGGCCGAACTTCCCCTCGCGCGGGTGCATGTCGAGGTAGAACCGGCCGACGAGCGCGCCGTCCTCCCACACCTCGTAGGGCTCGACGGCCGGGCCCCACACGGGCGTCTCCGGGGCCGGGCGGAACTCGAGCGCGAACATCTGCGCGAACGCGGCGAGGATGCCGTCCCGCACCCGGTGGTACGGGAGGTACGCCCGCATCACCTGCGCGTCGAAGGCGTAGGCCTCCTGCTTCACCTTGCTCTGCCAGTACAGGAAGCTCGGGAAGTCGATCCCTTCGGCCCACGGCTCCTCGACGCGCCGCCGGGCGACCAACTCGTCGATCTCCCGCCGCGCCGCCTCGGCGGATGCCTCGTCCACCTCGTCGAGGAAGCGCCGGACCCGCTCGGCCGAGCCCGCCATCATGGGCGCGGTGGCGTATGCGGCCCACGAGCCGTAGCCGAGCAGCGTGGCCAGCTCGTGGCGCAGCGCCCGGAGGGAGTCGATGACGGGGACGTTCGCCGGATTGCCTGCCATGAACGCAGCCCGGAACGCGGCCTCCCGGACACTCCGGCGATCGGCGAACGTGATGAGCGGCATGGCGTTGGCCGGCGTGACCTCGATGGTGACGAGGCCCTCCGCGTCCGGCGCGTACGCGGCGAGAAAGTCCGCCGGCATCCCCGCGAGGGAGTCCGGGTGAAGCCGGAGCGTGTCGCGGTCGGCGAAGATGTTGTTGCCGAACCGGTGGCCGACGGCCTCGATCCGGGCACGGAGCGCGGCGACGCGCTGGCGCACCTCCGCGCTCCGGTCGATCCCGTTCCGCCGGTACGCCTCCAGGTCCCGCCCCACGACGTAGCGCAGGCCCGGCTCGGCGTCGGACAGGTCGACGGCCGCGAGCGCCTCGTAGACCGCGGGATCGCCGCCGAGCGCCGCCTCCCGCTCGGCGATCCGGCCGGCCCACGCCTGGGCGTAGGCGCGGAAGCCGGCCTCCGGGTGCGCGTTCAGGGCAAGGGCGGCGAGGCGCCCGGCGTTTTTCAACTCGCTCTCGGCCGCCTTGTACGGGACGACCGTGTTGGCGACCGTGCGCGGCTCCTCGACGGCCCGGAGAGTTGCGAGTGCCTCCTCAGTGGCGGCGAGGTGCCGCTCCATGCGGACGCCGAAGGCCGTCGTGTCGGTGAGGCCGGCCCAGACGGGGCCGGGGTCCGCGAGTGGCTGGGCCGCAGTCGCCGGGGCGAATGTCAGTACGGCGACGAGCGGGGTCAGGTATAGAGTGAAGCGCATCGTTCAGGCCCGTGTTCGGAGGTTCATTGGAACGAACGCCAGTACGTAGAGCGGATAAGGAGCGAAGGCATCGCAGCCTAACGACTGGCGCTTCACCCGCCGCACGTGGCGCGGCGGCAGGGCGAGGCAGTGTAGGCGCTGGGGGACGTACGGGGCAAGGCGGCAGAGCGGGCGGTCGGAGTGGAAGTGGGGGTTAGCACGCTTCCTTGAGGCTCTACCGCTGTCAGCGGTACACGTCGCGCCGGTGCCCCACCTTCACCACCTCCACCACGAGCGCGTCGTCCTCGACCGTGTACACGATCCGGTACTCCCCCTGGCGCACGCGGTACGCCTCTCGCCCCGACAGCTTGGTGCACCCCGGCGGGCGCGGGTCCTC
>DATGQT010000228.1:0-7118 GCA_035304085.1 Rubricoccaceae bacterium | reverse complement strand
TGACCAGTAGCGGCGGCTGCACCTCGGTGTAGCCGGCCTCGACGGCGCGGTCGAGGAAGAACTGGATGAGCGCCCGCTGCAGGCGTGCGCCTTGGCCGAGGTAAAAGGGAAAACCCGCCCCCGTCACCTTCGCCCCGGCCTCGAAGTCGATCAGCCGGTGCTGCGCGGCGAGGTCCCAGTGTGGCTTCGCCTCGAAGTCGAACGCCGGCTTCTCCCCCCACTCGAACGGGATCGCGTTGTCCTCCGCCGTCCGCCCAATCGGGACCGACTCGTGCGGGACGTTGGGGATCTCCAGGAGCAGCGCGTTCACGGCCTCCTCGTGCGCCCGCGCGGCCTCCTGGAGGCTCTGGATCTCGGCCTTGAGCGCGTTGGACCGTTCGAGCAGGGGGGCGGCCTCGTCCTTCCGCCCGGCCTTCATGAGCGGGCCGATCTGGCGGCTGACCTCGCCCTGCTGCTGCTGGAGCGTCTGGAGCGCCGTGAGCGCGGCGCGGCGCTCGCGGTCGGCTTCGAGGAGGCGGTCCACCACCGCCGGGTCGCCGGCGTTCTTGTGGCGGATGGCCCGGCGGACGCGCTCGGGGTCGTCGCGGAGGAGCTGGAGGTCGAGCATCGGAGGCGCGGAGGAGAGCTACGAACTGTCGTCCTGAGCGGAGCGAAGGATCCGGCTCCGGCACGACGGGGGTCCCATGGGGCTACCGGCCTGGCGGAGGTAGATCCTTCCCCACCTTCGCGGGGGCCGCTGGCGCTCCTCAGGATGACAAGGGGAGGGGAATGGCGTGCGAGCAAGAAAGATCGCCCCGTCGGCGCCGTGCCGTGAACTTGCAGCGATTCCCCCGCCGGTGCGTTCTTGTAGCTCCCCTCACGTCTCGCTCCATGCGCCTCCTCCTCATCCTCCTCGCCGTCCTCCTCCTCGCCGCCTGCCGCACGGCCGAGCCGCCTCCGAACCCGCTCGCCGACACCGCCTGGGAGCTCCGTGCGCTCGTCCAGGGCGGCGACAGCCTCACCACGGCCGATGGCCTGCCCGCCGACCTCATGCGCTTCGAGGCCGACGGTGGCTTCCGCTCCCGCTCGTGCAACCTCTGTACGGGGCTCTACGTGCTCAGCGACCTCCACGTCGTCGTCAACCGGCTCGGGTGCACGCGGCGCGCCTGCGCGCCCACCCGGCTGGAGCTCGACCGCTACGTCGCCGGCCGCGCCCGCTACCGCCTCGCCGGCGACCAACTCGTCCTCTACGTGGACGACGACGTCAACGGGATCGAGGCCAACCTCTACTTCGCCCGCGTGCCGCCGGGCGTGTGGGAGTGAGGTCAGAGGTCAGAGGTCAGAGGGGCGACGGGAGGGGCCGAGAAGTTCCCCTGACCCCTGTCTTCTGACCCCTGTCCCCTGACTTCTGCACCGTCTACTGCCCGCTGTCCACCGGCACCGGGAGGCCGAGGCAGGGGGCGAGGTCGAGGAGGGCGGCGTCGAGGGGGCGGGGGCGGAAGCCGGCCTCGCTCTCGGCGCGGAGGATGAGGAGGCCGCCGTCGAGGGGACGCGGGGCGCCCGGGTGGAGGGCGGCCGTCGTCGTGGGGCGGACGAGCGCGGGGTCGAACCCGAAGCGGGCGGCGGCGCGGCGGCAGAAGTCGAACACCGAGAGCCGCTCGCGCCCGGCGAGGTGGTAGACGCCGTCCTTGTCGTAGCGGATGAGGCGGAGGAGGCCGTCGGCGAGGTCGGGGGCGTAGGTGGGCGTGCGGAGCTGGTCCGCGGCGGCGTCGAACGCCCGGCCGGCCGTGAGCTCGCGCGCGAGGAGGGTGGCGACGTTCGGCCGCCGCAGCCGCTCGCCCGCCCCGAAGACGAGGCTCGTCCGCACGACGGTCCAGCGCCCGAGGCCGGAGCGGCGGACGGCGTTCTCGGCGGCGAGCTTCGTGCGGCCGTAGGCGTTGACGGGGGCGGGCCGGTCGTCCTCGGCGTAGGGCCCGTCGGTGCCGTCGAAGAGGAAGTCGGTCGAGAGGAGGACGAGGCGGGCGCCGTGGCGCTTGCACAGCCGGGCCAGCGCGGCCGTGGCGTCGACGTTGACGGCCCAGCATCGCTCGCGGTCGGCCTCGCAGTCCTCCACCTTCGAGAGGGCGGCGGCGTGGACGACGACGCCCGGCGCGAAGTCGAGGAACGCCCGCTCGAGGGCGGCGGTGTCGGTGACGTCGAGGGGGGCGTAGCCGCCGGGGCGCGCCGTCATCCGCGGCACGGGCTCGAGGCCCGTCGCCAGCACGTCGGCCTCGCGCCAGTGGGCGAGGCGGCGCTGGAGCGCCTGGCCGACGAGGCCGTCGGCGCCGGTGATGAGGACGCGGGGGAAGAGCATCGGTTCGTGTTGCGTGCTGCGCGTCGCGTGTTGCGGAGGATCACGCGGTACGCACCACGCAACACGGCGCTCATGCCTCGCGGCGTGCGGGCACAGCCTCACGAAGATAGGCCACGATCCCGGCGAGCGGGGTGCCCGGCGTGAATACGCGATCCACGTCGCCGGCGGCGAGGAGGGCCGCCGCGTCGTCCTCGGGGATGGTGCCGCCGGCCAGCAGCAGCAC
The DNA here is from genome assembly GCA_035304085.1 of Rubricoccaceae bacterium. Lineage (GTDB taxonomy): Bacteria > Bacteroidota > Rhodothermia > Rhodothermales > Rubricoccaceae > DATGQT01. The sequence continues at coordinate 4,563 of DATGQT010000228.1, read as the reverse complement.
GTCGGCGAGGCCGGCCTCGCGGAGGAGCCGGCGCAGGCGCGGGAGCACCGTCATGTGCGCGCCGGAGAGGATCGAGACGCCGACGGCGTCGACGTCCTCCTGGAGCGCGGCCTCGACCACGACCTCGGGCGTCCGGCGCAGCCCCGTGTAGATCACCTCCATGCCGGCGTCGCGGAGGCCGGCGGCGACGACCTTCGCGCCGCGGTCGTGCCCGTCGAGGCCGACCTTGGCGACGAGGATGCGGGGGGGGCGGTTCATGGGCGTGCGGGGGCGCATGCTCGCGAGCGCGCACGCCTGCGTGCGTGCCTGCTCACGGATAGAAGCGGAGGCCGATGGCGGCGCCGAGGTCGAAGTCGGAGTCCGGCGTGAGGCGGAGGCGGGGGGTGAGCTGGCCGAAGATCTCGACGGGGCCGGTGTAGTAGTTGACGCCGGCGTTGAACGAGAGCCCGAAGGCGGTGTCGTCGTTCCGCTCGCCGATGAAGAGGCCGGGGCCGTAGAAGTAGCGGACGTCGGCGCTGGCGCCGGGGAACCGGCGCTCGGCGATCAGCACGTGGCCCTGGATGAAGAAGTAGTCGTCGAAGTCCCACTCGGCGGCGAGGTCGACGCCGGGGCGGCCGGCGAACTTGAGCGTGAGCCCGGTGGGCTCGCCGATCTGCCCGCCGATGCCGAAGGCGCCGGGCTGGGCGGCGGCGGTGGGGGCGAGGAAGAGGACGCTGAGAACCCCGAGGGGCAACGCGAAGCGTAACGGGAGGGGGTGCTTCATCGGGGGAGAGGGGCTGGCGGGAGGGGTCAGGGTGCGCCGTGGACGGCGGCGGCGAGGTAGTCGCGGAGGCTCTCGGCCTCGGCGACCTTGAGCCGCCCGGCGAGGATGAGGCGTAACTCGCGCCGCTGCGCCGCGCCCTCGTACCGCGCCCGCTCGTCATCCGTTTCCGGGGCCAGCGGCGGCACGGGGATGGGCCGCCCGTTCTGGTCCACGGCCACGAACGTGTAGAAGGCCCGGTTGCACTTCCTCCGCTCGCCCGTCGTCGTGTCCTCGGCCCACACGTTGACCTCGGTCTCCATCGAGGTCGTGAACGCCCGGTTCACCGTCGACTCCAGGATGACGACCTCGCCGAGGCGGATGGCCCGCTGGAAGTCCACGCTGTCCACGCTGGCCGTGACGCAGATGCGGTTGGAGTGGCGCATGGCCGCGATGGCGGCGCAGACGTCCATGAGGTGGAGGAGCCGCCCGCCCATGAGGTTGCCGAGCGTGTTGGTGTCGTTGGGGAGCACCAGCTCGTTCATCCGGCAGCGCGACTGCGAGGGGGTCTTGGGGTTCAAGGTCTCGAGGTCGAAGGTCAGCGGCCGTCAAGTTACCCTGACCTTCGACGTTCGGACCTGAGACCTTTGACCCTCTTTACGTCTTCTGCGGCTGCTTCCGGGCAGCGGGGAAGAGGACGTTGTTGAGGATGAGCCGGTAGCCCGGCGAGTGCCGGTGCAGCGAGAGGTCCGTCGGCGGGTCGCCGACGAAGTGCTGGTAGTCCTCGGGGTCGTGGCCGGCGTAGTAGGCGAAGAAGCCCTGCCCGGCCGGGCCGTAGAGGTAGCGCACGGCCCGCGTCGCCGGCGACTCCGCCATCACCACCACGCTCGGCTTGATGAGGTCGGGGTCGAAGCTCGTCGTCTGCCCCATGAAGCCGGGGATGGAGGCCACGTGGTTCTGCGTGAGCATGCTCGGCACGGGGTCCCACTTGGCCGAGAACTCGAAGAGCGTGAAGTAGTCCGTGAGCGGGTTGCGCATCTCGGCCGGCGGGCTCACGTCGATGTCGGAGTGCTCGTACTCGAGCGCGTTGAACGACGGCGTGAAGCCGGTGAAGGCGAGGGCCTGGTCGTAGTCGAGGCGGGAGTGGGCGGCGGGGTCTATGCCGTCGCCGTCGAACTCGGGCGGGACGATGTCGGTGGCGTGGGCGGCCAGCGCGATGTCGAAGGTGTCGGTGCCGGAGCACATCGCGAAGAGGAAGCCGCCCTGGAGGAGGTAGTCGCGGATGGCCTGGGCGACGGCGAGCTTGAGCTGGCTCACCTTGGCGAACCCGCGCGCGCGGGCGTCGGCCTCGGCCTCGGCCTGCTGCTGCTGGTACCACGCCTGGTTGCGGTAGCTCGCGTAGAACTTCCCGTACTGCCCGGTGAAGTCCTCGTGGTGGAGGTGGAGCCAGTCGAACTCGGCGAGCCGGCCGTCGAGGACGTCGCCGTCGTAGATCTGCTCGTAGGGGACCTCGGCGTAGGTGAGCGCGAGGAGCACGGCGTCGTCCCAGGGCAGCGTCTGCTGCGGGGCGTAGACGGCGATCTTCGGCGCCTTCTCCAGCCGGACGACGGCCATGTTCACGGCCGGGCTCTCGACCTCGGCGCGGATGGGCGCCCCGTCGACGGGCTCGAACGAGACGCCGCGGATGCGGAGCTCGTCGGCGAGGGCGGCGTCGGCGGGGGCGAGGAACGAGCCGCCGCGGTAGTTCAGCAGCCAGTCCACCTCGATCCCCTGTTCAAGCGCGAAGTAGACGGCGCCGTAGGCCTTGAGGTGGTCGCTCTGCGCGTCGTCCATGGGGATGAGGAGGTCCTGGGCGCCTGCGCGGAGCGGCGCCAGCAGGGCGAGCGTGAGGAGGCTGACGGAGAGCTTTGACATAGGGGCATGCATGCTTGCAGGCGCGCAGGCGTGCGGGCTCAACCGGGCGGGCGGTCCCCGCGGAGGCGGCGGACGCGCGCGCGCGCCTCGGGGGCGAGCAGCGAGCCGGGGTAGCGGGCGAGGAAGTCGGTGTAGGCCGCCTGCGCGGCGGCGGCGTCGCCGCGGTCGCGCTCGTGGACCTCGCCGATCAGGAAGAGGGCGCGCTCGGCGAGGTAGGAGCCCTGGAAGCGCTCGGGGAACCCTTCGAGGGTGGCGAGTGCCTCGTCGGTGCGGCCGAGGGCGCGGAGGGCCTCGACGCGCGCGACGACGGCCTCGTCGGCGATGGGGTGGGCGGGGTGCTCGGCGAGGAGGGCGTCGAAGGCGTCGAGCGCCTCGGCGGCGCGGCCCTGGCGCTGCAGCAGCGCGGCGCCGGCGTAGGCCCGCAGCGGCGTCGAGAGGGAGTCCGGCCCCTCGTTCTCCATCAGCAGCACCTTCAGCGCGATGGCGTCGTTGGCGACGTCGGTGGCCGTGTTCTCGTTCATGGCGCGGACGCGCGCGAGGGCGCCCTCGAAGTCGCCCTCGTAGAAGTCGAGGCGGGCGAGCTCGAGGCGGGCCTCCTCGGCCAGCGGCCCGATGCGGAGGCCCTCCTCGACGGCGGCGAAGGCGGCGCGCGCGGCGCCGAGGTCGCCCTGCTGGAGGTCGAGGCGGCCGAGGTCGAGGCGGGCCTGCCCGCTCACGGCGGGGTCGGCCGTGCGCGCGGCGAGGGCGCGGAGGATGCCCTCGGCGGCGGCGTAGTCGCGGAAGACGGCGCGGTAGAGGCGGGCGGCGGCGGCGAGGGCGGCGTCGGCCTCGGGGTGGTGTGGGTGCCGCTCGGCGAAGGCGCGGTAGCCGTCGAGCGCGGCCTCGTAGCCCGGCGCGGGGACGCGCTCGCCGGCGGCGTCGAAGGCGCGCTCGCCCTCGGCCTCGGCCCGCCGCTCGGCGAGGCGGGCGCGGCCGAGCAGCGCCAGCGGCGCCAGCGGCCCGTCGGGGTGCTGCTCGACGATGAGGGCGTAGGCGCGCTCGGCCTCGGCGAAGGCCTCGCCCGTCACGGCCGCCTCGGCGAAGGCGAAGAGCGACTGGCCCTCCTCCCGCTCCAGCCGGTCGATGGCGACGTTGGCCTCGAGGGCGGCCGTCCACTCCCCGGCCTCGACGGCCACCCAGGCCGAGAGCTCGCGGTAGGCGCGGTTGAGGGGGTCGCGGCGGACGGCCCGGTCGAGCGCGGCGCGGAAGGCGTCGGCGGCGCCCTCGCCCTCGAGGAGGCGGCCGAGGCGGACCTGCACCACCTCGACGGCGTCGGGCTGCTCGGCCAGGAGGGCGAGGTACTCGTCTGCGGCGCAGGCGTAGTCGGCGGCGAGGCCGCAGACGTTGGCGAGCTCGGCCTGGAACAGCGCCGCGTCGCCGAGCCGCTCGCGGCCCTGCCGGAAGACGGCTGCGGCGCGGTCGTACAGCTGCGCGTTGGCCATCGCGTTGGCGACGAGGCGGTACGTCATCTCGGCCCCCGGCGCGGCCTCGACGGCGGCGGCCCAGGCGGCCTCGGCCTCCTCGGTGCGGCCCGCCCTGTGGAGCACCGTCGCCTGGTCGGCCAGGAGCGACGGGCTCGGCCCCTCCGCCTCGATCCGCCGCTCGACGAGGGCCGCGGCGTCGTCGAAGCGACCGGCCTCGGTGTAGGCCGCCATCAGGCGGGCGTAGGCGAGGGGGGAGGGCGAGGCGGCGTAGAGGTCCTCGAGGAGGGCGATGGCGCGGTCGGCCTCGCCGGCGCGGAGGTACTGCTCGGCGAGCTGGAGGCGGGCGTCGGCGGCCTCCGCGGCGGCGCCGTTGACGCGGATCGCCGGCTGCTGGGCCGCGGCGGGGAGCGCGGCGGCCGCGAAGAGGAGGGCGAGGAGCGTGCGCAT
>DATGQT010000227.1:0-4526 GCA_035304085.1 Rubricoccaceae bacterium | reverse complement strand
CGTCGTGGGGCCGCGGGCGGTGGCGGTGCACCGCGCCGAGGGCGGGCTGGTCGAGGTCGTGTCCGTGGCGGTCGAGGGGGAAGAGCTGGTGGACGCCGCCGTGGCGCTCGGCCGCCTCTACGCCCTCACGCCGACGCGGCTCTTGCGGGTGGAGTAGGCGCGGGGATTGGCCTCGGAGGGCCTCCGGCGGCGCCGTTATCTTCCGCGCCCCGAGCCTGCCCCCGTCGCCCCCGCCCTCCGTTACGTTCCGTTTCGTTCGCCTCGGCGGTTTTTCAGCCGCCAGCCGATGGGGGTCCGCCGCCTGCTCTTGCCGTTCGTGCTCCTCGCCGCGTGGGCGGCGGGGCGCGGCGTGCACGCGCAGGTCGTCCCCGAGGGGCCCGGCCTCGGCGCCGTCCGCGACACGTTCCGGGTGGCCGACGGGCCGACGCTCCGGCTCCGGCCCAACGTCGTTCCCGGCTCCGAGGCCGTCTGGCTCCTCGGCCCGGACCTCGACCCGATGCGCCTCGGCAGAGGTCGGTACGCGCTGGACCCCTCGTCCGGCCTGCTCAAGCTGGCGAAGGTCCCGGCGGGCGCCGGCGCCGTCCTCGCCGTCCACTACCGAACGCTGCCGGACCTGCCCCTCGCCGCGCGCCGCGTCCTCAGGGAGGAAGCCGACTCGCTCGGGCGGCAGGAAGTGACCGAGCAGGTGCCGACGGGGATCGAGCCGCTCTTCGGCGAGGCGCGGCTGGAGCGGCGCGGCTCCATCTCGCGCGGCATCACGGCCGGGAGCAACCGCGACGTCTCGGTCGAGAGCGGCCTCCGCATGGAGCTCTCCGGGCCCATCACCGACGACGTGACGGTCCAGGCCGTCCTCACCGACGCCAGCACGCCCATCCAGCCCGAGGGCACGACCCAGCAGCTCTCCGACTTCGACCGCGTCTACGTCCAGCTCACGGCGCCCGTCGGCACGGCGCGCCTCGGCGACGTGGACCTCGCCCTCACCGACGCCGTCTTCGCCTCGCTCACGCGGAAGATCCAGGGGGCGGCCGTCGAGGGGGCCGTCCCGGCGTTCGGGCTGTTCGCGGGCGGGCGCGTGCGAGCAGCCGGCGCGACGACCCGTGGCATCTTCCGGAGTCAGGACGTCGCGCCGCTGGAGGGCGTGCAGGGGCCGTACCGGCTGCGCGGGCAGGGCGGCGAGGAGTTCGTCATCGTCATCGCCGGCAGCGAGCGGGTCTACCTCGACGGCGCGCTCCTCACCCGCGGCGAGGCCCACGACTACGTCATCGACTACGCCACGGGGGAGCTGACGTTCACGCCGCGCCACCTCATCACCGCCGAGCGCCGCATCACCGTCGACTTCGAGTACACGACGAGCCGGTTCACGCGCACCCTCCTCGCCGCCGACGCCGAGGCCGCCTTCTGGCCGGGCGAGGAAGCACCGCGCGGGCGCCTCGCCGTCACCGTCCTCCGCGAGGCCGACGCCGCCTCCTTCGGCGACGAGCTGGGGCTGACCGAGGCCGACCTCGACGCCATCGCCGCCGCGGGCGACGACCGCGTGCTCGTCGACGGTGCCGAGCGCGTGCCGTTCGACCCCGAGAGCCCGTTCGTCCTCTACACCCGCCGCGACACCCTTTTCGCGGGCGAGACGTACCGCGTTTTCGTCCCCGCCACCGCCGCGGCCGACTCCGTCTTCCGCGTCCGCTTCTCGCGCGTGGCCGACGGCACGGGGCAGTACCGCCGCGGCGCGCAGGCGCTCAACGGCATCCTCTACGAGTGGGTCGGCCCCACCGGCGGCGACTACGTGCCGTTCCGGCTGCTGCCGGCGCCGCAGGCCCGCCGCGTCGTGGACGTGCGGGCGTCGGTCGCGCCGCTGCCGGGGCTGGAGGCCTTCGGCGAGTGGGCCGGCTCCGCCAGCGACCTCAACACCCTCTCGCCGCTCGACGCCGACGACGACGCCGGGATGGCCGGCCTCGCCGGCCTCCGCCTCCGCCCGACGGACCTCCTCGGCGGGCAGCTCGCCGCCGAGGTGCGCCACCGCCGGCAGGACCGCCGCTTCCGCGGGTTCGACCGGACGCGGCCCGTCGAGTTCAACCGGCTCTGGAACCTCGCCCGCGCCGGCTCCGCCTTCGAGGACCTCGACTCGCTCGGCGAGGCGACCACGGAGGGCTCGCTACGATGGGCGCGCAGCGAGGCGATGCTCGTCGAGGCCGAGGCGGGCCACCTCGGCCTCGGCGGGCGCTTCGAGGCGTACCGCGGCGCCCTCGCCCTCGGCCTCGACGGCGCCGCGCTCGGCCTCCCCGCCCTCGACTACCGCCTCGACGTGGCGCAGAGCGACGACGGGTTCGAGGGGCAGGAGGGGCTGTTCCTCCGCCAGCGCGGGTCGCTGAGGAGGCCGCTCCTGCAGGGCCGGCTCACGCCCGTGCTGGGGTTCGAGCAGGAGCGCCGCGAGCAGGAGATGGTCGGGGCCGACAGCCTCGCGTTCGGCTCGTTCGCCTTCCTCGCCGTGCGGCCCGGGCTGCAGTGGGCCTCGGGCGCCCTCACCGCGCTCGGCTCCGTCGAGTACCGGGAAGAGGAGGACCTCCTCGACGGCCGCCTCGCCCCCTCGGCGCGGGCGACGACCGTCGAGACGACCCTCGGCTACCGTCCGACGAGCACGCTCACCACCGAGGCGCGTGTGGCGTACCGGTTCAAGGACGCCGAGGCCCCCTTCGAGGCGCTCGGGCGCGAGGACGGCGAGAGCCTGGCGATCCGGTGGACGGGCCGGGCGACGCCGCTGCGGCGGGCCGTCGAGGTGAGCACGCACTACGAGGCGCTGACGGAGCGGACGCCGCTGCTCCAGGAGACCTACGTCCTCGTCGGCTCCGAGCTGGGGGAGTTCGTCTGGCGCGACGGCGAGGGCGAGCCGCGCCCCGGCGAGCCCGACGGCGTCGCGCAGGTGGACGAGTTCTTCCCCGAGACGACGCCGCTCGAGGGCACCTACGCCCGCACCTTCGTCCCGTCGGACGACCTCTTCCCGACCATCGGCGTCGAGGCGCAGCTCCGCCTCCGCCTCGACCCCGGCCGGCTCGTGGCGCAGAGCGACGGGAGCACCCTCGCCCGCGCCCTCCGCCTCGTCCAGGCTCAGACCACGCTCGACGTGCGCGAGCAGAGCACCGACCCGGAGATCCGCCGCGTGCTCCTCCTCGACCCGGCGTTCCTCCAGCAGCGCGAGCCGCGCGTGACGGCCGCGGGCGACACCCTCGCGCCGAGCACCATCAGCGGGCGCTTCCGTGTCGGGCAGGACCTCACGTTCTTCCCGCAGAGCACGCGCTACGGCCTCCGCCTCGCCCTCGCCCACCTCACGAGCACCGCCCGGCTGGCCGCGGGGCTGGAGACCCGTCTCCTCCGCACCGCCCGCCTCGACGCCGACGCCGCGCTCTCCGGCCCGCTGCGCGCCCGCCTCGTCGGCACCGCCGAGCGGAACCGGGTGGTGAGCGAGACCTTCGCCTCGCGCACGTTCGACATCGCCGCCCTCGGCGCCGAGCCGCAGCTGGTGTGGACGCCCACGCCCGAGGCGGCCGTGACGCTCGGCCTCGCGTTCAGCCGCAAGACGAACCGGCTCGCGCAGCCGGGCGAGCCGACGGGGGCGACGCTGTTCCGCATCCCCGTCGAGGCGCGGGCGACGCTGGCCGACCGCCTCGCGCTCCAGGCCCGCGCCGAGCGCGCCGACGTCGCCGTCGAGAGTGGCGAGGGTCCCGGCGGCGCCGGGCTCACGCTCTTCGAGCTGACGGAGGGGCGGGGGCCGGGCGTCTCCTACCTCTGGGGCCTCACGGCGCAGTACGTCATCAGCGAGCTCCTCCGCGCCTCGCTCGTCTACGACGGCCGCGCGCCGGCCAGCGCGCCGGCCATCCACACCGTCCGCCTCCAGCTCTCGGCGGTGTTCTGAGGGGCGCCGTCAGTGGGCGACGACCACGCGCGCCGCGGCCACGGCGCCCGTCCCCTGCACCCGCACGACGTACACCCCCGCCGGGAGCGACGACGTGTCGAGCGTGAGCGCGAGCGGCCCGGCCGGGGCCGCCCCTTCGTGGAGCACGGCGACCTCGCGGCCGAGGAGGTCGTAGACCGCGACGGTGACGGCGCCGGGTGCGGGGACCTCGACCGATACCGCCAGCCGCTCGTGCGCCGGGTTCGGGTAGGCCGAGACGGACAGCGCCGGGGGGGCCTCGGCCTCACCGTCGGCGGTGAGGGACGCGGGGGCGCCGGTGACGAGGCGGAGGCGGCCGATCCGCTTCCGCCAGAACTCGGTGAAGTAGAGGTCGCCGGTCGTGGGGTCTACGGCGACCCCGTTGGCGGCCGGCGCCGCGCTGGCGGGGAAGAGGCCGAGCGACGGGAGGCGGACGATGTGGCCCCAGTCGGCCGTGATGAAGCCGAGTGAGGCCTCCGTCGTCACGTCCGGGCTGCCGTGCTGGGTGTACCACAGCCGCCCCTCGAGGTCGTACGCGATGGAGTGGACCTGCTCGTCGCGGAGGTCGGCGCCGGGGACGACGAAGTCGGTCATGCACGGGTTG
>DATGQT010000226.1:0-5122 GCA_035304085.1 Rubricoccaceae bacterium | reverse complement strand
CGGCGGGCGCATCGAGGCGGGGGAGACGCCGGAGGCGGCGGCGCTCCGCGAGGGCTACGAGGAGGTGGGCGTGGACCCCGCCGCGCCGCGCGTGCTCGGCCGCCTCTCGCCCATCCACATCCCGCCCTCGGGGTTCTCCGTCACCCCCGTCGTGGCCGCGGTGGAGGAGCGGCCACCGTTCACGCCGCACGAGGCCGAGGTGGCCGCCCTCATCGAGGTGCCGCTAGAAAAACTCCTCGACCCCGCCACGCGGCGGCTCTCCGAGCGGGTCGTGCGCGGGGGGCGGTTCGAGGTCCCGCACTTCGCCCTCGACGAGTACGAGGTTTGGGGCGCCACGGCCATGATGCTGGCCGAGCTCGTCGCCGTCCTCCGCACGCTCTGAGGCCGGCCGCTACGGCAACTGCTCCGTCACGACGTAGGCCTCGGCGGCGTAGAACTCGGGCAGCCCGAGGCGGTCGAGCGCCCGGGCCGTCTCGCGGTTCCGGTCGCGCGCGCGCTGCCAGAACTCGCGGGCGTCGTAGGCGCCGGGGAACATGGCGCGGTCCTTCTGGGACTCGTGCTTGAAGATGGCCTCGATCTTTCGGTCGAGGTCGGCCTTCGACATGGGGAGGAAGACGTCGGCGCGGTGGATCTCCCACTCCTGCCAGGCCCCGCGGTAGAGCCACACGAGCGGGCGCCGGCCCTCGCCGTTCGACGCGGCGTCCGCTCCGGCGCCGGGCTCGTAGCGGTCGAGCGCGGCGGCGATGGCGGCGTAGCACATCCGGTGCGTGCCGTGGGGGTCCGAGAGGTCGCCCGCCACGAAGACGTGGTGCGGGCGGGTCTCATCGAGCAGGCCGAGCACGATCTGGATGTCGCCCTCGCCGATGGGGTTCTTGCGGACGAGGCCGGTCTTGTAGAAGGGGAGGTCGAGGAAGCGGGCGTCGGCGGCGTGGAGGCCGAGCACCTCGATGGCGTGGATGGCCTCGGCGTAGCGGACGTGCGCCTTGAGCCGCTGCACGGCGTCGGTGTCCACCTCGGCCGGGCGCTTGCTCCTGACGAAGTCGATGTGGCCGTCGATGGCGGCGCGGGCGGCCTCGGCCGCCGCGCCCTCGACGGCGAGGTCGCCGAGGCTCATCCGCACGAAGCGGAGGTACCGCTTGACGTCGCCGTCGAAGACGGCCACCGAGCCGTTGGTCATGTAGGCGACGGTGACGGTGTTCTCGTTGGCGACGAGCTTGTCGAGCATGCCGCCCATCGAGATCACGTCGTCGTCGGGGTGCGGGCTGAAGACGACGACGCGGCGGCCACGGGGGAGGCCGTCGCGGTAGGTGACGCGGCGGCGGAGGTCCTCGAACACCGTCAGGCACAGCTCGTCCACGCTGGGGTAGGCGCGGACGAGGCCGTGGAGGTGGTGCTCGTGGAAGTCGGCGGCGTCGAGGCGGAGGAGCGCCTTGCCGGTCTGCTCGGAGAGCCAGATCACGGCGCGCTTGGCCATCTCCGCCGTCCACGCCACCTCGCGGACGAGCCACGGCGTGGCCTCGCGCGTGAGCGCGCTCGCGGCGGCGCGGTCGACGTAGAAGGCGGCGTCGCGGTGGAGCTGGAGGTAGGACGCCGTGACCTCCCGGTTCGGCTCCTCCTCGACGGCCCGCCGCACGATGGGCGCCTTGTGCTCGCCCGTCGCCATGAGGATGACCTCGCGCGCGTCGAGGATGGTCCCCACCCCCATCGTGATGGCCTCGCGGGGGACGTGCTCCTCGCCGAAGAAGTCGCTCGCGGCGTCCTTCCGCGTGATCTCATCGAGGACGACGAGGCGGGTGCGCGTCTCGCGCCCGGAGCCGGGCTCGTTGAACCCGATGTGGCCGGAGCGGCCGATGCCCAGCAGCACGAGGTCGAGCCCGCCGGCCCGCTCGATGGCGCGCTCGTAGGCGCGGCAGTGCTCCTCGACCTCCTCCGGCGCCACGTCGCCGCGCGGGATGTGGACGTGGTCCGGGGCGATGTTGACGTGGTCGAAGAAGTTCTCCCGCATGAACCGGTGGAAGCTCTGGAGGCTGCCGGGGTCCACGGGGTAGTACTCGTCGAGGTTGAACGCGACGACGTTCGAGAGGTCGAGGCCGTCCTCGCGGTGCAGCCGGATGAGCTCCTCGTAGACGCCGAGGGGCGTGGACCCGGTGGGGAGGCCGAGGACGGCCCGCTCGCCGACGGCCCGCTTCGCCTCGACGAGGGCGGCGACGTGGCGGGCGACCTGCCGGGCCAGCGCGCCGGGGCTGTCGAAGATGAGGACGGGGACGCGCTCGCGCTGCGTGCCCAGCCCGGCCGGGCGCTCGGCCGGGACGGCGACGGGGGAGGAGACGGGCGGCATGGGAGAGGGGCGGGAGAAGGGAGGAGGCAACGCCCGCGCCCGCGGGCTAGATCCGTCCGCGCCGCCCCGGCCTCCTGCGCCCGCTCAGGCGGCGATGGCCATCTCCTCGACCACCACCTCGGCGTCGAGGTGGACCGCTGCGTTGAGTGAGTTCGAGATGAGGCAGGCGCGCTCGGCGCGCTCCAGCAGGCCCAGCGCCCGCGCCGTGTCGGTCCCGGCCGGGACGGTGAGCGACGCCCGCAGGCGGAACGCCGTGAACCGCGTCGTGCGGTCCTCGCGGTCGAGGGTGCCCTCGGCCTCGCAGCGGAGCGCCGTCCACGCCAGCCCCGTCGCGCGCGCGACGGCGCGGAAGGTGAGGGCGAAGCAGTCGGCCACGGCCGCCGTGAGGAGCGTCTCGGGCGACCACCGGTCGCCGGGCCCGCCGAACTCGGCCGGCGCGGCGGTGGCGAGCGCCGGCAGCCCGCCGCTCTCGACGCGGAGGTCGCCGTCGGGGCCGGCGAAGGACGTGGCGGTGTAGTGGTGGGGGAAGGGGTGCATGGGCGTCGGGGAGGTTTCCCACAAGGTGGGGCCGACGCGGGCCTGCGGGCGTAGGGCGCGGGTGGGATGGCGTGTAAGGGCGACTCCCACACAGGCTCTTCCTAGCCTCTGTGCTGCAGGGACTACCGCCGCGTTTTCGCGTCATCTGGGCCGGACGTGGCGATGGACGTCCACCTCGACCCGGCGATGAAGGTGGGCGAGCGGCTCCGGGGCCGCGACGTGCTCCTGGCCTCGCTCGACGCGAAGGGGGCCGTGCTCCGGGCGATGGAGCCGGCCCCGTGCCTCATGCTCCGCTGAGCCCCACGCGGCCTACTCCGCCCGAGAGGCGAGCCCCGGCCGGTGGAGAATCCCACCCCGGCCGGGCGCCTCAACGCGTCAGGGTCAGCCGGCCGGTCTGCACCTCGCTCCCCACCGTGAGCCGGTAGACGTACGTCCCCGCGGCGAGCCCCGACGCGTCGAACGTCGCCCGGTGCGCGCCGGCCTCCTGGCGGCCGTCCACCAGCACGGCCACCTCGCGGCCGAGCACGTCGTAGACGGCGAGGCGGACGTCGGTCGCCGCGGCGGCCTCGTACGAGATCTGGGTCTGACGCGCGAACGGGTTCGGCGCCACCGACGGCCCCGACGCCGACGCCTCAGCGGCGAAGAAGTCGTCGAGCACCTCGAACTCCGTCCCCCCGCCCGTCGCCGGCGCCGAGACCGTGAGTGTGAACTCGACGGTGTCGCAGACGTCGCTGGGGAACCCGCCGATGTTGAGGTCGAGCGCGTACGTCCCGCTCGGGGTGTTCCCCGGGATACGGAGGCGGACGTTCCGCGTCACCGTGGCCCCGGCCGGGAGCGTCCCGCGCCCGAGGCGGACCGTCCGGTCGACGGGGCCGTCGGCGACGAGCCAGAGGTCGAGGGGGGCCGGGGCGTTGTCGTTGTTCGCCACCGTCACGTTGAACGTGATGACCTGGCCCGGGGCCGGCGTCGTGTCGTCGAGCGTGGCCGAGAGCGACTGCTCACACCCGCCGCCGCCGAGGAGGAGCGTCGGCTTGTAGAGGGCGACCATCTGGTCCATCCGCTCAGACTGCCCCGCCGTGAACTCGTACCTGCAGGGGTCGTCGGTGTAGTCCATGAAGTTGTGGATGGGGTCGGGGCCGCCGGTGGGGCAGGTGTCCCGCCCGACGGGGCACCCCAGGGCCGCGCTCGCCTCGGCCGCCGTGTCGCAGACCTCGTCGCCGCCAGTCTCGCACCCCGGCGGGGCGTCGCCCCCCTCGCACGGGTTTCCGAAGTTCTGGAAGGTGTGGTAGAGGCCGAGGTAATGGCCCACTTCGTGGACGGCGGTGATGCCCTCGTTGTAGGGGACCGCGCTCCCGCCCGGGAGCGACTGGTCGAGGATGACGATGCCATGGCGGTAGTCGTCCTCGGGGAAGAGCGAGGGGAACGTGGATTCGCCCCAATGGCCCGCGGGGGTCCGGCACGAGTAGACGTTGAGGTGGGTGGCGGGGCTGTGATGGAGGGCCTCCTTCATGGGGAGGTGGCTCGGGCCGATGCACTGGGTGTACCACGCGGCGTTCGTCGTCCGCGTGACGACGTCGAGGACGAACCGGAAGCTCGTCTCGTACCCCCCGGTAGCCCCACCGAAGGCGTCGTTGAGGAGGGCGATCTGGGCGTCGATCCACGCCTGGGGGATGTCGCCGTTGTCGGTGCCGTCGCCCTGGCGGAGGACGTGGAAGGCGACGGGGACGGTGACGGGGCCGCCGGCCTCGACGGTGCCGCCGTGCCGGGCGAGGAACGCGTCGAGTTCGGCCCGCACGGCGGCCCGCTCCTCGGGGGTCGGGGAGGGGAAGGCACAGTAGGCGTCGCCGGGGACCGCGCGCGCGGTGGTGCGTGGGGCAGGGGGGATCGTGGCGGTGCCGCCCGTGGGGGCCTGCGCGTGCTGGGCGTGAGCGCCCGCGGCTAGGATGGCCAGGAGCGTGAGGGCGGTGCCCCGGCGTAGGGCCGAGCCACGGGAGAGCGCGAGGGGCATTGGCGCGGTAGGCTAGATGATGGGGAGAGTCCGGGTGAGCCGACCTGCCGCGCCGAGGGTGGGCGCGCGGCACGGCGTGATGAGGCCAGCGGGGCGGGGGAAGATAGAGGCGGCGCCCCGATAGTCCGGCGAGTCCTCCGGACAGTCCGGACGGGGGCGAGGAAGGGCGGCCGTGTTGCACCCGTGTTGCACGGCCTTAGGAGGTGTCGGGAGGGCGTAAACACGAGAACGGCCTTCTC
>DATGQT010000225.1:0-7837 GCA_035304085.1 Rubricoccaceae bacterium | reverse complement strand
GCCCCGCCGAGGCTGGAGGCCGCGTCGTAGGTGTGCGTCCCGTTCGAGACCTGGAGCGTCGCCCCCGCGAGGGCCTCGAAGGCGCCGCTCCCGCTGCCCCCGCCGCCGTTGTTGAGCCGGAGCATCCCCGACGCGACCCGGACGGTGCCGTCGTTGTTGAACGGGCCGAAGGGCCAGTTGAAGACCGTCTCCCCCGTCCCGGCCGACTTCACGAGGAGGCCCGCGTTGTCGAAGGTGCACGTCCCGTTCGTGCGCGTGATCTGGCCGTCGCCCCGGACGTCGAACGTGGCCCCGGAGCGGTTCTCCAGCAGCTGGGTCCACTGGACCTGGAGGACGCCGTCGTCTTCCCATACGACGGTGCCCTCGTTGACGAGGCGGCGCCCCCGGAGGGCGTGGACGGCGTCCGTGCGGATGACCATCGTCGCCTCTTCAGCGATGGTGAGGGTGGGGTCGCCGCCGGTATCGCGACCGTTGAGCGTGCCGCTCGCCCAATCGAGCCCGTCGAGCACGGTGAGGTGGCCGCCGCCGGTGAGCCAGGCCGTGCCGGAGAGGCGGAGGGTGCCGACGGCGCGGGCGTCGTTGACGCTGGCCTGGCCGGCGGCGACGACGGCGGTGTCGGCCTCGGCCGGGACGCCGGCCGGGGTCCAGTTGTTGGGGTCGTCCCAGGCCCCGTTGCCGCCGTCCCAGGTGTAGCGTACCTGCGCGGCGGCAGGGGGGGCGAGGAGCGCGAGGAGGAGGGCGAGGGCCGGGAGGGCGTGATGAGGCCGCATGGACGTGAGGGCGAGTGACGGTCTACCCCCTCGTTCGCAGGAACCGGCCGGCGGGGATCACGCCCGCGAAAAAGTCCGGGCGCCCTACCTTTCCGAGCGTACCGTTCCTCCGATGGCCGCCGAGCCCACCACGACCCACCTCCTCGCCACCGCCCGCCGGGGCGACCGCGACGCGCTCGACGCGCTGCTCCCGCGCGTCTACGACGAGCTGCGCACCCTCGCCCACGCGCGGCTCCGCCGCCACCGCCCCGGCGAGACCCTCAACACGACGGCCGTCGTCCACGAGGCCTACCTCAAGCTCACCGCCGGCGAGACGCCCGGGTGGGAGGACCGCGCCCACTTCTTCGCGCTGGCCGCCCGCGCCATGCGCTTCGTCCTCGTCGGCTACGCCCGCGAGCGCGCGGCGCTGAAGCGCGGCGGCCCCGGCGCCGACCTCCCCCTCGACGACGCCCTCGCCGTAGCCACCTCCGGCGCCGCCGAGGCCGAGGCGCTCGACCTCCTCGCCCTCGACGCCGCCCTCGACCGGCTCGCGGCCGTGAGCCCGCGCCTGGCCGAGGTCGTCGAGATGCGGTTCTTCGGCGGGATGGCGCACGAGGAGGTGGCCGAGGCGACGGGGCGCTCGGTGCCCACCGTCAAGCGCGACTGGCGTCGCGCCCGCGCGTACCTCTTCCAGCTCATGCAGGACGGCGATCCCGGCGATGATCCCCCGGCAGGCGAGACTGCGAGAGGAGGGTAGCCCCACCCGTTTCCGATGAACCCGCCCGCCCCCGACCGCTGGGCCGAGATCGACGCCCTCTTCGACGAGGCGCTCGCGCGCGCGCCCGACGAGCGGACGGCGTTCCTCCGCGCCGCCTGCGGCCACGACCCCGCGCTCTACCGCGCCGTCGAGACCCTCCTCGCCAGCGACGAGGCCGCCGAGCGCGCCCTCGGCGAGCACGCCACTACCTTCGCCGCCCGCCTCCTCGACGCGGTCGCCGGGGAGGCCGAGGTCGGCGACCTCGCGCCCGGCACGCTGGTGGGGCCGTACCGCGTCGTCGGCGAGGCCGGGCGCGGGGGGATGGGCGTCGTCTACCGCGCCCGCCGCGCCGACGGCGCCTTCGAGAAGACCGTCGCCCTCAGCTCGTCAAGCGGGGGATGGACACCGACGAGGTGCTCGCCCGGTTCCGCCGCGAGCGGCAGGTGCTGGCCGCCCTCGACCACCCCGGCATCGCGCGGCTGCTCGACGGGGGGGCGGCGGAGGACGGGCGGCCGTACCTCGTGATGGAGCTGGTGGAGGGCGCGCCGATCACGGCGTACGCCGACGGCCGCCGCCTCGGGCTCGACGGCCGCCTCGGGCTGTTCGCGCAGGCGTGCGAGGGGGTGGCGTACGCGCACCGCCGGCTCGTGGTGCACCGGGACCTCAAGCCGTCGAACGTGCTGGTGGGGGAGGGGGAGGGGGGGCGGCCGGTCGTGAAGCTGCTCGACTTCGGGATCGCCCGCCTCCTCGACGCGGGGGACGGCGAGGCGGTGACGCGCCTCGGCCGCCCGATGACGCCGGAGTACGCCGCGCCGGAGCAGCGCGCGGGCGCGGCCGTCACCACGGCCACCGACGTGTACGCCCTCGGCGTGCTCCTCTACGAGCTCCTCACGGGGCGGCGGCCCGAGGCCGCGCCGCGCCCGCCGAGCGCCGTCGCCGCCGAGCGCCGCTACCGGGGCGACCTCGACACCCTCGCCCTCACGGCGCTCCACCCCGACCCCGACCGCCGCTACGGCTCGGCCGAGGCGCTCCTCGACGACCTCCGCCGGCTCCGCGCGGGGCTCCCCCTCCGCGCGCGGCCGGACACCCCCGGCTACCGGCTGCGCAGGTTCGTCGGGCGACACCGGTGGGGCGTGGGCGCGGCCACCCTCGGCGTCGCGCTGCTCGTCGCCTTCACCGTCGCCCTCGCGCTCCAGCAGCGCCAGACGGCCCGCGCCCGCGACGACGCCGAGGCCACCGTCGCCTTCCTCGAACGCCTCTTCGTCGCGGCCGACCCCTTCGGCGAGGAGCCGATGGACAGCCTCCACGTACGCGGCCTCCTCGACGAGGGCGTCGCGCGCATCCGCGACGAGTTCGCGACGCAGCCGCTCGTGCAGGCGCGCCTCCTCCACACCATCGGGCGGACCTACCACCGGATCGGGCTGCCCGCCCGGGCCGAGCCGCTCCTGCGCGAGGCCGTCGCCCGGCGGGCTGCGGCGCCGCCGCACGACCGCGCCGCCAGCCTCACGGCGCTGGCCGCCGCCCGCCGCGAGCAGGGCGCCCACGCCGAGGCCGAGACGCTCGCCCGCGAGGCGCTCGGCCTCCTCGGCGCCGACGCGCCCACCGACCTCCGCGCCGAGGCCGAAGTCGAGCTGGGCCTCACGCTGACGGCGCTGGGGCGCCACGCTGAAGCGGGGCCGCTCCTGCACGCCGCCTACGACCGGCTCCGGGCGGCCTACGGCGCCGACGACGCCCGCGCCCTCGGCGCCGCGGCCGAGCTGGCGGGCCTCCTCCTGGGCACCGGCCGCCTCGACGAGGCCGAGGCGCGCTACCGCGACGTCCTCGCGCGGCTCCGCCGGCGCGACGGCGGCCCCCACCTCCGCCACGCCGTCGCCCTCGACCCCCTCGCCTTCCTGCTCATGCTGACAGGGCGCTCCGACGAGGCCGTGTCGTTCTCCACCGAGAGCGTCGCCCTCACGCGCGCCGGCGCGCCCGGGAGCGCCCGGCTCCGGCAGGTGCTCGTCAACCACGCGGGCATCCTGCGGCGGCTGGGGCGTCTCGACGAGGCCGAGGCCGCCCTCGATGAGGCCCTCGCCCTCCCCATGCGCCGGCCCCAGGACCAGGCCCTCGCCCTCGGCGCCCTCGCCTCCGTCCACGCCGACCGGGGCGACGTGGACGCCGCCGTGGCCGCCCAGCGCGACGCCCTCGCCATCCTCCGTGCCGACCTCGGCGATGCCGAGCCGGTCACGGCGCAGAGCGCGGTGAAGCTGGCCGTCCTGCTCCAGCGGCAGGGGGCGTGGGCCGAGGCCGAGCGCCTGCTCCTCGACGCCCACGCCATGCTGAGCCGCACGGCGGGCGAGCACGGCGGCGGGAGCGAGGAGGCCGCCCGCGCGCTGGCGGCGCTTTACGAGGCGTGGGGGCGCCCCGCCCCCGTCGGCCGCTGACGCGTGGGCAGGGCGCCGCCCGTCCACGGCGTACGCCACCGGGGCAGACGGCGGGGGACGGCTTCGCGGCCTCTTCGGCCCGTCTTCACGCCGGGACCGGGGATTTCCCCAACGAATGGGAAAGACGTGTTACCTCGGTACGCTCGGGTACGGCCATTGCGTTGCGATCCCTCCCTCACCACACCCCCACCACATGCCGGCAAGAGCCGACGGAGCCATGCGTACCTCCCTTCACGCCTTCACCTTCGCGCTCCTCGTCGCCCTCCTCGCGCCGATGGCGCAGGCCCAGGGCCGCGGGAACGGCCGCGACGACCGCGACCGCCGCGAGCAGCGCGTCGAGCGGCGCGACGACCGTCGAAGCAACGACCGCCAGGAACGCCGACAGAACGCCCGGCCGGAGCGCCGGAACGACCAGCGCGACCGGGCGCGCCAGGAGCGGCAGGCCCCGCAGCGCGCCGAGAGACAGCGCGCTGAGCAGGCGCGACGGGAGCGCGCGCAGCGCGACGACCGACGCGCCCAGGAACAGCGCCGCGCTCAGCAGCAGGAGCGTGCTCGGCAGCAGGAGCGTGCTCGGCGTGACGAGCAGCAGCGCGCCCAGCAGCGGGACCGCGCCCGCCAACAGGAGCGCGCCCGGCAGCAGGAGCGCGACCGTCGGGAGCGCGACCGTCGGGAGCGCGCGCAGCGCAACGACCGACGGGTCAACCAGCAGCGTGCCCAGCAGCGTGAGCGAAGCCAGCAGGAGCGAGCCCGGCAGCAACGGGCCGAGCGCCAGCGTGCTGAGCGTCAGCGAGTGCAGCGGGCCGAGCAGCAACGGGCGGAGCGCCAGCGTGCACAGCGGGTGCAGGAGCAACGAGCCGAGCGTCAGCGGGCGCATCAGCAGCGTGCGCGACAGCAGCAGCGTGTCGAGCGGAGTGCCGTCCTCGACGCCGCCCGCCGCGCTGACCGTCGCGCTGACCGTCGCGCTGACCGTCGGGACGACCGCCGCGTCGAGCGCAGCCTCGAGCGCCGCACCTCGCAGCGTGCCGAGCGGAGCGCCGTCCTCGACGCCCTCCGTCGCGCCGACCGCCGCGACGTGCGCCCGCTCGAGCGGCGCGCCGAGCCCCAGCGCGCGCGGCGGAACGAGCGGAGCGCCGTCCTCGATGCGCTCCAGCGGGCGGACCGCCGCGCCGACCGCCGTCGGGTCGAGCGCAGCATCGAGTACCGGGACGGCCGCCGGAACTACTACTGGCGCAACGACCGGAGCGCCGTCCTCGACGCCCTCCGCCGCGCCGACCGTCGCGACCGCTACGCCGACTACATCTACCGCGACCGGGACCGCGACCGGTACATCTACGTCGACGACCGGGACCGGTACTACATCGACTACGGCCGCGACCGGTACTGGGATCGTTACTACGTCGACTACGACCGCTACCGGGGCAACCGCGGCCCCGCCTTCTGCCGCAGCGGCGCCGGGCACCCCGTCTTCGGCCACCGCTGGTGCATCGAGCGCGGCTACTACGGCCCCCGCCGCGACGTCCGCTACGTCTACGTCGACGACCGCGACCGGTACTACATCGACTACGACCGAGATCACTACCGGCGGCCGCGTCACAAGCGCCCCCGCACCGTCGTCCACTACGTCATCGTGAACGACCGGGATCGCTACTACGACCCGTACTACGGCCCCTACGGTTACGACCCGTACTACGGGGACCCGTACGGCTACGACCCCTACCACAACGCCGGGTACTACGACCCCTATTACGGTGACCCCTACGGCTACGACCCGTACTACGGGGATCCGTACGGCTACGACCCGTACTACCGGCGCGACAACGACAGTCTCCTGGAGAACATCCTCGAGGCCATCTTCTTCCCGCAGACGTACTACATGGAGGAGCCGGCGTACTACGTCATGCGCCCGCGCTACTACGTGGCCCCGCCGGCCGCCGTGGCCTTCGCACCGTCGAACGACCTCACGGTGACGGCCTTCGCGGGAAGCCCGGCCCCGCTGAGCGCCTACCCGTCGAGCTACTACCCGCCGACGACGTACTCGCTGGTGAGCCTGAACCTCACCATCTAGTGCTCGTCGCTCCCACCACGGGGTAGTGAAGAGCCGTCCCTCCCGCGGGAGGGACGGCTCTCTTCGTTTCGGATCTCAGCGCACGAGGGTGACGCGGCGGGTCTGACGGAGGCCCTCACCCCTTCAGCCGAGGAGGGGAACGCACGCTGCCTCGGGGGCCGGTCAGCGGCGGAGCGCGGTGGAGAAGTCCGGGGCGACCATCGCGGCCTGGGCGCGGTCGTTGATGAGGAACGCGGCGCGGGCCTCCTCCAGCGGGAGATCGGTGTCGAGGAGGCCGTGCTCGTGCGCGAGTTCGTCGGAGTAGCCGGGGAGGAGGACGCGCCGGCCGTAGGGCACCGGCTCCTCGGCGATGCCGTTGACGGCGTCCAGGATGGCCGTCGTGCAGTTGTTCGTGAACGTGTTGTAGAACGCGGGCTCGGCCTCGAGGGCCTGCGCGCGGCGGAGCATCGCGAGGAAGAGGGCGCGGGCCTGCTCGGGCGTGGCGCGGCCGGGGTAGAGGTGGACGGGGTCCCCCCACACGGCGGCCCGCAGCCCGATGAGGTCGCGCTCGTCGCCGATGACGTAGATGAGCTCGAACGCGCGGAGGGCGCCCTTCCAGGTGGAGTACGTCTCCCCCACCTCCCGCCGCGCCTCGACCGAGATGCTGACGTACTGGGAGTCGGCGAAGCCGAAGGTGAGGAAGGCGTGGGCGGGCCCGCGCCAGTGCACGTCGAACGGCGAGAGCACGTACCACACGCGCTCGATCTTACGAAGGTCGTACGTGCGGTCGTCGTACGCCGGCGTGAAGTCGTCGGCCGAGGCGTAGGTGAAGTGGCGCACGCCCTCGATGTGAACGAGGCTGTCGGTGATGGTGACGTGGGGGAGGCGGGCGTGCTCGGGCGCCCAGTCGCGCGCGTGCGAGGGCTGCCGGAGCGCAACCACGCTCGCCCCCACGAGGACCAGGGCGAGGAAGACGAGAACGAGGGCGCGGAGCCAGCGGCGACGGGGGGGCGGGGTGTTCGGCTCGGTCATGGCGGTGAAGCGGGGACGCGCGTCGCCCCGCGCGTAAGGTAGAGCCGGCACCCGAGGCGCGGGCGTGGAAGGGGGCAGCGTGCGTTACTTCCCGGTGTGCGCTGAGGTGGGTCCCGGCACCCGGAACGGGGCGTCCGTAGATTCCTCGCCCGCCCCTCGTCCCCCGCCGCATGGCCGACGCCCCCTCCCCCTCCGCCCCCGACGCCGGCCGCCCGGCGACGCCCGACGCGCCGCCCGCGGCCACGCCGCCGTCGGCGTCGAGCGAGGAGGACCGCGCGCTCGTGGCGCAGGCGCTCGGGGGGGACCAGCGGGCCTACGAGCGGCTCGTCGGGAAGTACCGCGAGGCGCTCACGCGCCACGTCGGCCGCCTCGTCCGCGACGCGCGCGAGGTCGAGGACCTCGTGCAGGAGGCGTTCATCAAGGCGTTCGGCTCGCTCTCGTCGTACTCGGCCGACTACGCGTTCTCGACGTGGCTCTACAAGATCGCGACCAACCACGCGATCGACTACCTCCGCCGGAAGAAGCTGCCGACGTACTCCCTCGACAAGCCGCTCCAGACGAAGGACGGCGAGCTGCAGGTGGAGCTCCCGGACACGACGTACCGCCCGGACCGCCACATCGTGGCCGACCAGCGGAACACCCTCATCAACGAGGCCATCGCGCAGCTCCCGGAGAAGTACCACCGCGTCATCGTGATGCGGCACCAGCAGGAGCTGAGCTACGAGGAGATCGCGACGGCGCTCGACCTCCCGCTCGGCACCGTCAAGGCGCACATCTTCCGCGCCCGCGCCCTCCTCTACAAGTACCTCAAGGACCGACGGGAAGACCTCTA
>DATGQT010000224.1:0-2592 GCA_035304085.1 Rubricoccaceae bacterium | reverse complement strand
CTGAGACCCCCTCGCCCCCGCGCCCTCCCCCCGACAACGCCCCGACACCACCGCATGCGCCTCGCCGTCCTCCTCCTCCTCGCCCTCGCGGCGGGGGCCGACGCCCAGCCGAGCTACGGCGCCGTCGAGGAGCGCCAGACCAACGTCCCGGCCTTCTTCTTCCACGTCCTCCCCGGCGAGCCCACCATCAGCGTCTACGTCTGGGGCACCGTCCGCGCCCCGGGCCTCTACGAGGTCGGCACCGGCACCGACCTCGGCGAGCTCCTCACGCTGACGGGCGGGCCCGAGGCGGGGCCCGAGACCGAGGACCGGGTCGTCACCACGACCGTCCGCGTCTTCCGGGCCCAGGGCGACGCGCGCGTCCTCGCCTACGAGGCCGTCCTCGACGAGGTCGTCCGCGAGCCGGGGCGGTACCCCGACCTCCGCGACAACGACATCGTCGAGGTCGAGACGACCGTCGAGGAGGTCGGGGGGTTCTCGTGGCGCGACGCCCTCTCCGTCGTCACCAGCGTCGCCGCCGTCGCCCTCGCCGTCGAGCGGATCTCGAGCCTGTTCTGACAGCCCGCCCCGAGTCCTGAGAGCCCGCCTTACAACCCGTCCTGAGCGCCCGCCGCGATGCCACGAGACGACGAGCGAAACGAGCGCGACAAGACGAGCGGGGGGGGCGCCCCGGCCGGGGCCGTCTGGCGCGTGTTCTACGCCAAGCCCCGCGCCGAGAAGCGCGCGGCCGAGCGCCTCGCCGAGGCCGGCCACGAGGTGTTCCTCCCGCTGCGCGCCGCCCTCCGCCAGTGGTCCGACCGCAAGAAGCGCGTCGAGGAGCCGCTCTTCCCGGGCTACCTCTTCGCCCACGTCGACGAGCGCGCCCGGCTGGCCGTGCTCCAGGACGACGCCGTCGTCCGCTGCCTCGGCTTCGGCGGCCGGCTCGCCGTCGTGCCCGACCACGAGATCGCCCAGATGAAGGCGCTCCAGGCCGCCCCCGAGCGCCTCGCCGCCGTCGCGCTCCAGGCCTTCCCCGTCGGCGCCGAGGTCTACGTCGCCCGCGGGCCGCTCCAGGGCGTCCGCGGGCGCGTCCTCGACCACCCCAAGGCCTGCTACCTCCTCGTCGAGGTGCCCTCGATCCGGCAGGCCATCCGCGTCCACGTCCCCGCCGACTGGGTCCTCCGGCCCGTCGCCGACGCGCCGGTGTGACCGGGCCGGGGGGACCGAGCAGGTATGGCGGTGCATTCTGCGACGCCGATTCCTCGCCCTCCTTCGCGCCGACCTCACAGTTCTTTAAATCTGCGCGCCGCGCAGCCCCTTACTTTCACGCCGGCCCTTTAGCCTGCCGCCGCAGGGCCGATGCCCTGACCTCACGACCCCGCGGGAGGGGCCGGGCACCCCCGCCGCCCCGCCCCCCGCCCACGGGGAAGCACCCGCCCCCGAGCCCCTCGCAGGCCCGCGTCGAACGCCGACCGGGACTGACGGGGCGGAGCCGCGCCCGGCCGGGTCCCTCCCACCGGGTCCCTCCCACCGGGGCCCTCCCACCGGGTCCCTCCCACCGGACGCCCTCGGACGTGCCGCCCGTCCATCCCCTCCTGCTCGACTACGACGCCGACCGCCTCGCCGCCGCCGCACGCGACGCCGACCTCCGCCTGGTCCTGCTCTTCGGTTCCCGGGCCACCGGGCAGGCCGATGAGGAGAGCGACCTCGACGTGGCGGTGCTCGCGGGCCACCGGCGGGTCGACGTGGGGGCGCTCTACGAGGCGCTGGGGCCGGCCTTCCCCGGCCACGAGCTCGATGTCGCCCTCCTCAACGACGCCGACCCGCTCTTCCGCTACGAGGTCATGCGCGCGGCCCGGCTCCTCTACGGCGACCCCGACCTGTTCGCCGAGCAGCAGGCCTTCGCCTACCGCGCCTTCTCGGACTCCGCCGACCTCCGCGCGCTCGAAGGCGCTCTCTCGCGCAAGAAGCTCGACCGACTGCTCCGTGCTGCGACCTGAGTTCGTCCGCCGCAAGCTCCAGCTGATCGTCGACGACCTCGGCCACCTCAGCGCCTACCGCACGATCACGCACGAGGCCCTCGTGGCCGACTTCGCCGCGCTCGCGACGGTGGAGCGCCTCCTCGAGCGCATCGTCATGCGGGCCATCGACGTCAACCGCCACCTCCTCGTCGAAGGCGCCACCGGCACCGAGCCGCGCACCACCCGGCTCACCTACCAGGACTCGTTCCGCCTCCTGGCCGGCCTCGGCGTGCTCCCGCCGGACTTCGCCGAGGCCATCGCACCCAGCGCCGGGCTCCGCAACGTCCTCGTCCACGACTACAACGACGCCGACCGCCGGATCGTCCACGCCGCCATCGGCGCCTGCCTGGACCAGTACCCCCGCTACGTGGACCACGTGTCCCGGTACCTCGACCGGCTCCCGTAACCCCGCCCGCGCCCTCACCGCAGCGCACCACCTATGACCGACCGATCCCCGTACGACCTCCTCCTCGGCGCCGTCGAGGCCCGCACCGCCCGCGTCGGCGTCGTCGGCCTGGGCTACGTCGGCCTCCCGCTGGCCGTCGAGGTCGCCGACGCCGGCTACCCCGTCCTCGGCTTCGACGTCGACGCC
>DATGQT010000223.1:0-2930 GCA_035304085.1 Rubricoccaceae bacterium | reverse complement strand
CGGGCCACTCGACGAAGTAGGCGCGCTTGTAGAAGTCGCCGAACGGGGCGGCCTCGGCGGCGCCGAGGTTGGGGAGGGTGCCCTCGCGCGCCCGCGCCTGGAGGACGTCCTTCGGGACGTCCGCGTACCAGAGGGCGTCGTGGAGCTCGACGAGCCCGGCGCCGACGCCGTAGACGACGGCGAGGTTCTCTTTGCCGGCCGCGCGCCCGCGCGCCACGGCCGCCTCGATGCGCAGCGCCCCCAGCCGCCCGGCGTCGAAGAACACGTCGGGCCCGAGGGGGAAGTGGGTGCCGAAGAGGGGGTCGTCGCCGCCGAGGAAGGGGGCGATGCGCTCGGCGATGACCTCGGGCGTGGCCAGCGCGTCGGCCGTCGGCCACCACGCCGCCTCGACCCCCTGCGCCCGCAGCGCCCGGTCGAGCCCGTCGCGCAGCGCGTCCCAGTCGACGCCGTGGAAGCCGTCGAGGGCGAGGACGCGGAGGCCCTGCGGAATCGCCGCGACGATCCGCTCGGCCAGCGCGTCGTAGCCCGCCTCGATGGCGCCCCCGGAGGGTATGAAGGCCGGGAACGGGTCGAAGCGCCCGCGCGGGAACGCGGTGGCGTCGGCGGGGAGGAGGGCGGGGGAGGTGGGGGACGCGGTGACGGACATGGGTACGGTTGGTGGACGGTAGGACCCCCTGCCGCGCTCGCATCGTCCCGCAGGGCGGGACTCAGCGCTCACGCGGCTGTCCCCCTTGATCAAGGGGGACAGTTCAGATCGCGCCTGAGCGAAGCGATGCGTGATCTGAACAGGGGGTAGGTGGCGCAGTTCGGTGGCTCACTCCAGCGACGGGTGGAAGGCGGCGCCGAGGGCGGCGGCGCGGTTGCCGAGGGCGGCGGCGGCGACCGCGACGCGCCCGCGCGGCACGGTCCATGCGCGGCGGTGGACGCGTGCCTCGAGGCCGGGCAGGATGAGGTCGGCGCTGCCCATCACGCCGCCGCCGATCACGACGCGCTCCGGCCCGTAGGCGTGGACGACGTTGACGACGCCGAGGGCGAGGTCGTCGAGGAAGGCGTCGAGGGTTGGGCGATACTCGGCACGCCCGGCGCGGAGGGCGGCGAAGAAGGCGGGGAGCGTATCGGTGGACGCGGGGCCGCGGAGGTCGGGGTGGGCGTCGGCGACGCGCGCGGCGAAGGCGGTGGCGGAGCAGTACAGCTCCAGGCAGCCGCGGCTGCCGCACGGGCACTCCGGGCCGTGCCGGTCGATGGTGAGGTGGCCGCCGAGGATGCCGCCGAGGGGGTCGGCGCCCGCGTAGGGCCGCCCGTGCGCCACGAGCGCGCAGCCGACGCCGGTGCCGAGCGTGAGGCACGCCATCACGCGGGCGCCGCGGCCGGCACCGAAGCGGGCCTCACCCCACGCGTACGCCCGCGCGTCGTTCTCGACGGCGAACGGCACGCCGAGGGCGTCGGAGAAGGCGGCGCGGAGGTCGCGCCCGGCCAGCAGCTCGCCCTCGCCGATGTCCTCGGCGACGCCGCCGAGCGCGGGGTCCACGAGCCCCTTGATGGCGAGGCCGCCGGCCGTGACGCCGTGCCCCTCGGCCAGCCGCCGGGCGTAGGCGACGAGGTTGGCCAGGAGGTCGCCCTCGGTGTAGGCGCGGAGCGGCGTCTGCTCGAAGACGACGGCCTCGCCGGCCTCGTCGAAGAGGCCGGCCTTGAGGTTCGTCCCGCCGTAGTCCATCCCGAAGCGCATGGGGGCTACCGATTTCCGTTCCTGTGTCATCCTGAGCGAAGTGAGCACCCGCGAGCGCAGTCGAAGGGTCTAGCCCCGGTACGACGGAGGCCACATCTGGCCACCGGCTGATCGAGAGTAGATCCTTCGCTTCGCTCAGGATGACAGATATTGGGTCTACTGTTCACGGGCGACGGGGAAGAAGTGCGGCAGCGCGTCGAGGAGGTGGGCGCGCCAGTTGCCCCAGGTGTGACCCTGCGGGTACTCGGCGTAGACGAAATCGTACCCCTTCGCCGCGAGGGCGTCGCGGAGGCGGCGGTTGGCCGCGAGGAAGTCGCGCCCCTCCTCCGGCAGCAAGCCCGCACCGACGACGCGCTCGTAGGTGCCGACGTCCACGTACAGCCGGACGGGCGCCACGGGTGCCTCCTCGATCAGCCGGATCATCCGGTCGCCCTGGAAGGAGTGGTAGCCCGACTGGCTGTAGGCGAGGCCGAACACGTCGGGCCGGCGGAAGGCGATGTACGTCACGATGAGCCCGCCGTAGGAGTCGCCCACGACGAGCCTGCGCGCGGGCGACGGGTCGGTCCGGTACGTCGCGTCCACGAACGGCACCACCTCGTCGGCGACGAAGGCGACGTAGGCGTCGTTCATGCCGTACTCGGTCACACGGTTGGGCGCCTCCGGCCGGTGCCGGTTCGGCGGGTCGATGAACACGGCGACGGTGGGCTCCATCGCGCCCCGCTCGATCAGCCCGTTGAGCACACGCGGGACGTGCGCGAAGGCGACGTAGTCGCGGCCGTCCTGGAAGTAGACCGTCGGGTAGCGGCGCGCGGGGTCGGCGTCGTAGCCGGGCGGGGTGTAGACGAGGATCTCGTGGGGGTAGGGGAGGGCGCCCGTGGGGAGCGTGTGGAGGGCGAGGCCCTCGAAGGAGCCCGGCGTGCCGTCGCGGACGGGCGCGAAGACCTCGGGGTATTCGTAGCCCGGCATCACCCCCTCCGAGAACGGCCCGAACCCGCTCTCGACGCGGTAGGGGTTGTGCGGGTCGGGAATCCCCTCCAACTCGGCCCCGAAGCCCTCGGCGCTGGTGTCCACCATCAGCACGTACTCGATCCGCGCGTCGGGCTCCAGAAGAACGCGGCGGTACCAGAGGTCGGTGCCGCCGAGGCGGGCGAGTGGGAGCGTCTCGGCCCACTGCCCGGGGTCGCCGAGGAGGCCGACCGAGCCC
>DATGQT010000222.1:0-10927 GCA_035304085.1 Rubricoccaceae bacterium | reverse complement strand
CTTCAGGCAGAGGTAGAGCTTCTCGAGCGTGTTCAGCTTCATGTGGGGGCAGTCGTTGCACGCGCAGCCGTTGTCGGGCGGGGCGGGGATGAACGTCTTGCCCGGGTTGTCCTTCTGCATCTGGTGCAGGATCCCCGCCTCCGTCGCGACGATGAACGTGTCGGCCGGGTGCTCCGCGGCGAAGCGGCGGATGGACGAGGTGGACCCGACGTGGTCGGCGTGGCGGAGCACGTTCTCCTCGCACTCAGGGTGGGCGAGGACGAGGGCGCCCGGGTAGCGTGCCTTGAGGCGGACGATCTGCTGCTCTGAAAAGACCTCGTGGACGATGCACGAGCCGTCCCACAGCACCATGTCCCGCCCGGTCTCCTTGATGAGCCAGCGGCCGAGGTTGCGGTCGGGCGCGAAGATGATGGGCTGGTCTGGGGGGATCTGGCGGACGATGTGCTCGGCGTTCGACGACGTCACGATGACGTCCGTCTGCGCCTTGATGGCGGCCGAGCAGTTGATGTAGGAGACGACGACGTGGTCCGGGTGCCGCGCGCGGAAGGCCGCGAACGCGTCCGGCGGGCACGAGTCGGCCAGGGAGCAGCCGGCGTGGAGGTCGGGGAGGATGACCTTCTTGTCGGGGTTGAGGATCTTAGCCGTCTCGGCCATGAAGTGGACGCCGGCGAAGACGATGACCTCGGCGTCGGTGCGGGCCGCCTCGCGGGCGAGGCCGAGGGAGTCCCCGATGAAGTCGGCGACGTCCTGGATGTCCCCCTCCTGGTAGTAGTGCGCGAGGAGGACGGCGTTCTTCTCCCGCTTCAGCCGGTCGATCTCGGCGAAGAGGTCGAGCGTGGGGTCCACCGGCTCCTGGACGAAGCCGGCCGCCGCGATGGCGGCGGGGTCGAGGACGGGGAGGTCGAGGGCTTCAGGCATGGGACGGGGCGAGCCGTGTAGCCGGAGGGACGTGCGGGGAGTCGGAGGAACGTTCGAGGCGCCGGCGTTGATGCCGCAGCGTCGCGAATCTACCGGCCGTTCACGCGCCGGCGGCGGCCTTCACCGCCTCCGTGACGTCGTGCAGCCGGCCGTCGCGCAGCTCGAGGACGCGGTCGGCCAGCGCGGCCAGCGCCGGGTTGTGGGTGACGACGACGAAGGCCTGCTCGTGCGCGGACGCGAGGCGGCGGAGCTCGGCGTGGAGGACCTCTGCGGTGCGGGTGTCGAGGTTGCCCGTGGGCTCGTCGGCGAGGACGAGGCCGGGCCGGTTCATCAGCGCGCGGGCGACGGCCACGCGCTGCTGCTCACCGCCGGAGAGCTGGCTCGGCCGGTGCTCGGCGCGCGCGCGCAGGCCGAGCAGCGCGAGGAGCTCCTCGGCCCGCGGCCGCGCGCCCTCGAACGGCTGCCCGGCGATGAGCGCCGGCATCGCCACGTTCTCCAGCGCCGTGAACTCCGGCAGCAGGTGGTGGAACTGGAAGACGAACCCGATGGCGCGGTTGCGGAAGGCCGCCAGCGCCTCGTCCGGCTGCGCGAACACGTCCTCGCCGCGGTAGCGGACGGTGCCCGAAGTGGGGCGGTCGAGCGCGCCGAGGAGGTGGAGCAGCGTGCTCTTCCCCGTCCCGCTCTCCCCCACCACGGCCACCATCTCGCCCGGATGCACCGTGAGGTCGAGGCCGGAGAGCACCTCGAGCGCGCCGTCGGCCGTGGGGTAACGCTTGACGAGGCCCTCGGCCTGGAGGATGGGCGCTGAACGTTCGACGTTCAACGTGTCACGCTCAACGTTCAACGTTATGCCTCCTCCGGGCGCTCGATCCCGTACTTCTCGAGCTTGTTGTAGAGGTGGGAGCGCTGGATCCCGATGGCCTCGGCCGTCTTCGAGACGTTCCAGCCGAACTCCTCCAGCTTCCGCTCGATGAACGCCTTCTCCGCCGCGTCGCGGAAGTCGGAGAACTGGTCGTACTGGTCGAGGAGCACGCCGACGGGGTCGGCGGCGGCGCCGCCGGGGCGGACGTAGCGGTCGACGTCGGCGCCGGTGATCCGGTCGCCCTCGGAGAGGATGAGCAGCCGCTCGACGACGTTGCGTAGCTCGCGCACGTTGCCGCGCCAGTCGAGGCGCTGGAGCCGCTCCAGGGCGTCGTCGGTGAACGCCTTCGGCTCCATCCCGTTGCGGCGGGAGACCTGCGCGAGGATGAAGTTGGCGATGGCCGGGATGTCGCCGCGCCGCTCGCGCAGGGGGGGGACGTGGATGAGGATGACGGAGAGGCGGTGGTAGAGGTCCTCGCGGAACTGGTGGCGGTCGGTCTGCTCGAGGAGGTCCTTGTTCGTGGCCGCGATGACGCGGACGTCGACGGGGATGGCGCGGTCGCCGCCGACGCGGGTGATCCGGCTCTCCTGGAGCGCGCGGAGCACCTTCGCCTGCGCGTCGAGGCTCATGTCCCCGATCTCGTCGAGGAAGAGCGTCCCGCCGTCGGCCTGCTCGAACTTCCCGATCCGCTGCTTCGTGGCGCCGGTGAAGCTCCCCTTCTCGTGGCCGAACAGCTCGGACTCGATGAGCTCGCTCGGGATGGCGGCGCAGTTGACCTCGACGATGGGGCCGGCGCTGCGGGCGCTCTCGTGGTGGATCCAGCGGGCGACGAGCTCCTTGCCCGTGCCGGGCTCGCCGGTGATGAGCACGCGCGCCTCGGTCGGCGCCACGCGGGCGATGGTGCCCTTGATGCGCTGGATGGCCGGGCTGTCGCCGATGATGGGCGTCAGCTCGGCGGCGTCGGCGTCGGCGAGGGCCTGCTTGATCCGGCGGTTCTCGACCTGGAGCTGCCCGCGCTCGAGGGCGCCGCGGACGGTGACGAGGAGGCGGTTGAGGTCGGGGGGTTTCTCCAGGAAGTCGGCGGCGCCGAGGCGGGTGGCCTCCACGGCCGTCTCGACGGTGCCGTGGCCCGAGATCATGACGACGGGGAGGGGCGGCCCGGCGCCGTCCTCGTTGAGCGCCTGGAGCACCTCCATCCCGTCCCGCTTCGGCATCTTGATGTCGAGGAGGAGGAGGTCCACCTCGCCCGAGCGGGCCTTGTCGAGGGCCTCCTCCCCGTCGGCGGCCTCCTCGACGTCGTAGCCCTCGTACTCGAGGATCTCGCGGAGGGTGCGCCGGATGCTCGGCTCGTCGTCGGCGATGAGGACGGTGGGCACGGTTCCGTGGTCAGAGGTCAGGGGTCAGAAGTCGGAGGACGGCGAGGGTGCGGGAGGGCCCTCGCCCCCTCTGACCGCCGACTTCTGCCTTCTGTTCTCTGCCTCCGTCACTCCGCCTGCGCGGCCCGGACGCGGGCGAGGAAGGCCTCCACGAGGAGGGCGTTCGGGTGGTCCCCCCACTCCTCGCCGTAGCGCTCGTAGGTGGCCTCCGCCCGGGCGTAGTCCCCCGCCGCCTCGAAGCTGCGGCCGGCGGCCATGAGGTAGTCCGGCGTGGTGGCGGCGGAGTGGTAGGCGTCGGCGGCGCGGAGGTAGAGCTCGCCGGCGCGGGCGTACTCGCCGCGCTGCTCGTGGACGGCGGCCTGGCCCGCGAGCGCGCTCGCGCCGAGGATGTCGCGGCCGCCGTCGTAGTCCTCGAACTGCTCCAGGGCCTCGTCGTAGCGGCCGAGCTGGTAGAGGGCGTCGGCGGCGAAGAACGTGGCGAGGTTGCCGGTGTTGGTCGAGCCGTACTCATCGGCGATCTCGAGGAGGCCGGGGGCCTCGGCCGTCCCCTCGAGCGCCTCCTCGTAGTTGCCGGCCTCGTACACGTTGAGGATGCCGCCGAGGGCCTCGGCCGCCTCGCGGTCCTGCCGCGCCTGGTACCACCCCCACCCCACGACGCCCAGGACGACGACGACGAGGGCGGCGGCGGCGGCGATGATGAGCGTCCGGTGCTCCTCGAGGAACGTCATCCCCTTGGCGGTCGCCGTGGCGAGCTGGTCCTCGCGCAGCTCGTGGCGACGGCTGACCGGCTTGGGCGCTTTGAGCATGGACATGGGCGGGGCGGCCGCGACGGCCGGGTAGGGTGGGGGCAGGGGCGTGGGGGTCGCGCGGGGGCACGCCGGCGGGCGCCGGCGCGCAGGCGGAGCCGCGAAGATAGAGCGCCGCGGGAGCGGGCGGCAATCGGGGGGCCCCGGCTTCGACTCCGTTCCGGGCCGGGAGGGCGGCTATTGGTAGCGTTTTCACCGAACCCGTTCAGGGCCGCTTTGTAACGTCCTCGCCACCGGCGCCCGGCCGCCGGCCTTCCGGCTCCGCGGGCCCTCCCTCCCTTCCCCCTCCCCTCGCGCCCATGGCTATCAAGATCGGGATCAACGGCTTCGGCCGCATCGGCCGCCTCGTCTTCCGCTCCATCCTCGAGCGCGGCGACCAGGACGCCTTCGACGTCGTCGCCGTCAACGACCTCACCGACGCGAAGACGCTCGCCCACCTGTTCAAGTACGACTCCGTCCACGGCCGCTACCCCGGCGACGTCCGCGCCGAGGAGGGCGCCATCGTCGTCGACGGCGACCGGTTCACCGTGCTCGCCGAGAAGGACCCCGCCCGGCTCCCCTGGGGCGACCTCGGCGCCGACGTCGTCGTCGAGTCCACGGGGCGGTTCACGGCGCGGGACCAGGCGGCGCTCCACCTCCAGGGCGGCGCCAAGAAGGTCGTGATCTCGGCCCCGGCCAAGGGCGAGGTCGACGCCACCGTCGTCATCGGCGTCAACGACGACGTGCTCACGGCCGACATGGAGATCGTCTCGAACGCCTCGTGCACGACGAACTGCCTCGCCCCGATGGTGAAGGTGCTCGACGACGCGTTCGGCGTCGAGCAGGGGTTCATGACGACGGTCCACGCCTACACCGCCGACCAGAACCTCCAGGACGGCCCGCACCGGGACCTCCGGCGCGCCCGCGCCGCCGCCCTCTCCATCGTCCCGACGTCCACCGGCGCGGCGAAGGCGCTCGGCCTCGTGATCCCGTCCATCAAGGGCCGCCTCGACGGGTTCGCCCTCCGCGTCCCCGTCCCCGACGGCTCGATCACCGACTTCACGGCCGTCGTCCGCGGCACGCCGTCGCTCGCCGAGGTCAACGAGGCTTACCGCGCCGCCGCCGAGGGCCCCCTCCGCGGCATCGTCGAGTACAGCGCCGAGCCCCTCGTCTCGACCGACATCGTGCACAACCCCCACTCCTGCATCTTCGACAGCGCCTCGACCATGGTCAACGGCAGCCTCGTCAAGGTCGTCGGGTGGTACGACAACGAGTGGGGCTACGCGAACCGGACGGTGGACCTCGTGCAGAAGCTGATGAGCCTCTGAGCTGAGGGTGGAAAGGGAGGACGGTGTGGAGGGGTGGAGGGTAGGCCTTCTCCGACCCCCTCCACCCCCTCCCTCCCCTCCGCCCTCCCCAACCCCTCTCATGAAGAGCCTCTCCGACCTCGACCTCGAGGGCAAGCGCGTCCTCGTCCGCGTCGACTTCAACGTGCCCCTCGAAGAGGACGCCTCCGGCGCCCGCCGCGTCACCGACGACACGCGCATCCGCGGCGCGATCCCGACGATCCGGGCCATCCTCGACGCGGGCGGGCGGCCGATCCTGATGAGCCACCTCGGCCGGCCGAAGGACGGGCCGGACCCGCGGTACAGCCTCCGCCCCGTCGCCGACCACCTGGGCACGCTCATCGAGGCGCCCGTGGTGTTCTGCGAGGCGACCGTCGGCGAGGCCGCGCAGCGGTGCGTGGACGCGGCGCCCGAGGGGGCCGTCGTGCTCCTCGAGAACACGCGCTTCCTGCCGGGCGAGACGAAGAACGACCCCGCGCTCTCGGAGCAGATGGCCGCCCTCGGCGACGTCTACGTCTCCGACGCCTTCGGGGCCGTCCACCGCGCCCACGCCTCCACCGAGGGCGCCGCCCGCCTGATGGGCCAGCGCGCCGCCGGCCTGCTCGTCGAGCGCGAGGTGGCCTTCCTCAAGAAGGCGCTCGACGACCCCGACCGCCCGCTCGTCGCCGTCCTCGGCGGCGCCAAGGTCTCGGACAAGATCGGCGTCATCGAGGCGCTGCTCCAGAAGGCCGACGCCGTGCTCGTCGGCGGGGCGATGGCGTACACGTTCCTCCGCGCCCTCGGCCACCAGACCGGCACCTCGCTCGTGGAGGAGGACCGGCTGGAGGAGGCCCGGCGCCTCCACGAGCGCGCCGGCGGCCGGCTCCTCCTCCCCACCGACCACGTCGTCGCCGACCGCTTCGCCGCCGACGCCGCGACGCGGGTGGTCGAGGGCGAGGTCCCCGACGGTTGGATGGGCGTGGACATCGGCCCCGCCACGCGCGCCCGCTACGCCGAGGTGATCGGGGACGCCGCGACGGTGATCTGGAACGGCCCGATGGGGGTGTTCGAGATGACCCCGTTCGCCGAGGGCACCTTCGCCGTCGCCCGCGCCCTCGCCGAGGCCACCGCCGGCGGCGCCCTCACGGTCGTCGGCGGCGGCGACTCGGTGGCCGCGCTCAACGAGGCCGGCCTGGCCGAGGCCGTCAGCCACGTCTCCACCGGCGGCGGCGCCATGCTCGAGTACGTCGAGGGCAAGGCGCTCCCGGGCCTGACGGTGCTGGAGACGTAGAGCGCGATGGGCGATTGGCGATTGGCGATCTGTAGCCTGCCCATCGCCAATCGCCTCATCACTAATCGCCATCACGATGCAGATCGCCGACAGCCTCAGCGCCGCTCTCGACACCGTCACCGCCCGGGCGGAGCAGGCGACGGAGACCGTCCTCGACACCGGCTTCTGGTACTCCGTCGGGGCGACGGCCGTCCGCGTCGCGTTCATCGTCTTCCTGGCGCTGCTGGTCCTCGGCATCGTCGGGCGGCTGAGGAAGCGGTGGGTGCGGCGCGTCCGCGACCGCCCGACGACCGACAAGCGGCGGCAGCGGGTCCTCACCGTGGCCGACCTCGTCGGCTCCGTGGCGAGGTACGTCGTCTGGGGCGTGGCGGGCATCATGGTCCTGGCCGAGCTCGGGCTCGACGTCGGGCCGCTGCTGGCGGGCGCGGGCATCGCCGGCCTCGCCATCGGGTTCGGCGCACAGACCCTCGTCAAGGACGTCATCTCCGGGCTGTTCCTCCTCTTCGACGACACCATCGGCGTGGGCGACCTCATCCGGATGGGCGACGACGCGGGCACCGTCGAATACGTCGGCCTCCGGCTGATCAAGGTGCGGAAGTTCGACGGCGAGCTGCTGATGATCCCGGCCGGGGAGCTCCGCGTGTTCGGGAACAAGAGCATCGGGTTCGCCCGCGTCATCGTGAACGTGGGGCTCTCGTACGAGCAGGACGTCAACGAGGCGCTGGGCGCGCTGGAGGAGGTAGCGCGCGAGTGGGCGAGGACCGAGGAGGCGAAGCGGATCCTCCTGGAAGAGGCGCCCCAGGTGCAGGCCGTGATGGAGCTCGGCGACTCGGCCGTGACGGCGCGCGTGGTCGCGCAGGTGATCCCCGGCGAGCAGTACCAGGCCGAGCGTGACCTCCGCCGCCTCATCAAGGCGCGGTTCGACGAGATGGGCATCGAGATCCCGTTCCCGCGGCGGACCGTCTACGTCAAGAGCGCCGACGGCGACGTGGGGCCGGACGAGGCTGCCGCGGCGGGCGCCTGACTTCCGCCCGCGGAAGTCAGGGTTCAGAAGACAGCAGGAACTGCCTGCAACTTCCAGGGCGGCCATCCGTCCTCTGCCCTCTGACTTCCGACCCCTGACCTCTGAGCCCGTGCCAGCCATCGAGACCCGGGGCCTCGCCAAGACCTACGCGGGCGCGCTGGGGAAGAACCCCGTCCACGCCCTCCGCCCGCTGGACCTGACGGTCGAGGAGGGCGCGATCTTCGGCCTCCTCGGGCCCAACGGCGCCGGCAAGACGACGCTCGTCAAGCTGCTGCTCGGGCTGGCCCACCCCACCGAGGGCGAGGGCGCCCTCTTCGGCCGCTCGATCCGCGAGCCCGAGGCCCGCCGCGTCGTCGGGTTCCTCCCCGAGAACCACCGGTTCCCCGCGTTCCTCACGGCGCGCGAGACGCTCCACCTCTACGCCCGCCTCGCCGGCGTCCCCGACGCCGAGCGTACGTCCCGCGCCGACGCGCTGCTGGCGCGCGTTCGACTGACGGACGCCGCCGACCGCCGCGTGCGGACGTTCTCGAAGGGGATGATGCAGCGGCTCGGCCTCGCGCAGGCCCTCATGGCCCGCCCCCGCCTCGTCTTCCTCGACGAGCCTACCGACGGCGTGGACCCCGTGGGCCGCCGCGAGATCCGCGACCTGATGCTGGAGCTGCGCGCCGAGGGCACGACGCTCTTCCTCAACTCCCACCTCCTCTCCGAGATCGAGCGGGTCTGCACGCGCGTGGCCATCCTCGACCGGGGCCGCCTCGTGCGCGAGGGCACCGTCGAGGCGCTGACGGCGACGGAGCGGCTGTGGCGCCTCCGCAGCACCCCTGTCCCCGACGCCCTCCTGGCCGGCCTCGACGGCGCGATCACGGCCGAGCCCGGCCCCGAGGACCCCTCCGGTCTCGCCCGCTACCGCCTCGCCGTCCCCGACCGCCCCGCCCTCAACGCCCTCCTCGACCGCCTCCGCGCAGCCGGCGTCGAGGTCGAGGCCGTCGAGCCAATGCGGCAGAGCCTCGAGGACCTGTTCGTCGAGGTCGTGCGGGCGGAGGGGGAACCCACTTTGTAGCGCAAAGTAGGACGTGCGTCCTCTTCCTCCGCCCCCTTGACCGGCCTCCTCCTCCTCACCCTCCGCGAGCTGCGGGCGAAGAAGATCGTCCTCGGCCTGTTCGTCGTCGCCACCCTCGTGTGGGTGCTGCTCGCCTCCGCCCTCCAGCTCGACGTCGTGGACGGCTCGCTGGCCGGCGCGCGGCTGTTCGGCCAGGAGGCCGAGTTCGGGGGCGTCGTGGACCCCGAGACGGGGGAGGTCGTGGGGGAGCCCGAGGTCCCGTTCGGCGCCGAGACGGTCCTCGAAGGGCTCGTGTTCGCGGCCGAGGCGTTCGTGGCGGGGGCGGCGTACTGGGTGGGCATCCTCCTGGCCCTCTTCGCCACGGGCGGGCTGATCGCCTCGCTGCTGGAGCGGGGGCAGGTGGACCTCCTGCTCTCGAAGCCGCTCAGCCGCGCGCAGGTCCTCGGCGGGCGGCTCCTCGGCGTGGGCGCGATGATGCTCGCGCTGCTCGTCTACCTCCTCGGCGCCGTCTGGCTCGTGATGACGCTGAAGACGGGGGTCTGGAACCCCCGCTTCCTCCTCGCCATCGGCGTCGTCTTCGCCATGTTCGCCGTCGTCTACGGCGTCGTCGCGCTCGTGAGCGTGTGGACGGAGAGCGCGGCGCTCGGCTTCATCGCTACGCTGGCCCTCCTCTTCACCTCGCTCGTCCTCGCCATCCCCAACCTCGCGCTCCAGGTGAAGGCGCCGTGGCGGCAGCTCATCCAGGGCCTCCACGCCGTCGTCCCGCAGTTCCCCGGCGTGGGCGTGCGGATCGTCCCGCAACTCGCCACGGGCCAGCCCGTAGCGACGTGGGTCCCGCTGCTGACCTCGCTCGCCTTCGGGCTCGCCCTCTACGCCGCCGCCTTCGCCCTCTTCCGCCGCAAGGACTTCTGACATCATGGGTTTCGTATCGCGCGTTCGAGGCTCCTGAACACGCAACACGAGACACGCAACACCAACCCCAATGCGCTCCTTCCTCCTCCCCCTCGCCGCCGCCGGCCTCGCCCTGGCCGGGTGCGAGAGCGCGCTCGACGCGCCCACGGCCGACCTCTCGCTCCAGACCCGCAACGCGCTCGAGGTGCTGCCCCCCGGCGCCGACGTGGCGGCCATGCTCAACGTCCGCGCCGTCCACGAGAGCCCCGTCGGGCGGTCCGGCAGCCCCTTCACCGTCGAGGGCATGAGCGGCGAGGACGCCGCCCGCTTCGACGAGTTCGTCCGCCTCACCGGGTTCGACCCCGAGGAGGACCTCGAGCGCGTCTACATCGCCGTCACCGGTACGGACGACGACGCGGCGCCGGCGTTCGTCGCCTACGGCGACTTCGACCGGGCGCGCATCGACGCCTACCTCCAGGAGAGGGCCACGTCCGATGCTGAGCTGGAGCGGACGACCATCGGCGGCCTCCCCGTCTACCTCGCCGCCGAGGAGGTCGGCCCCCGCTTCGGCCTCGCCCTCGTCAACGACGAGATGGCGCTGGCGGGCGCGGAGCCCGCGCTCCGCGAGATGATCGCACGCATCGAGCGCGGCGGCGGGCTCGACACCGACGCCGGGATGATGCGGCTCGTCGAGCGCGCCGCCTACGGCGACGGCGCCTGGTTCGCCGTGCGCAACCTCGACCGGCACCGCCCCGACGACGGGGGCCACGCCGCCGGCGACCTCGCCCGCGCGGGCGGCCAGATGGCCGAGGGCGTCGCCTCGTTCGACTTCCGCCGCGACGGCGTCGCGATGCAGGCCGTCGGCTACCCCCGCCCCGGCGCCAGCCCCGACGACGTGGCGAGCCTCCTCCGCGGCGGCATCGCCGCGCTGCGCACGCAGGCGCAGGACGAGCCCGAGGTCTTCGAGGCCCTCGACGACGTGGAGGTCCGCGCCTCCGGCGAGGCCGTGCTCGTCGAGGCGTTCCTCCCGCAGGCCCTCCTCGACCGGATGACGCGCGAGCACGGGCACTGAGCAGTCCCACGAGAAGGTATCCCCGTGGGGGCGGCCCGGTGGGTCGCCCCCACGCCATTTCGGGGATTCCACGCTGTGGCGGGAGGCGCCGGGGCTCCGCAGCCCCGTATCTTCTGCTGCCCTCTTCCGCCCGCCCATGAACGCCCCGCTCGCCGACCGCTTCGAGATCGAGGACCTGCCGATCATCCCCCGCCCCGGCCGCGTCCTCATGACCACCCCGACGCACTTCCGCGTCGAGTACGTCATCAACCCCCACATGGTGGGCAACGTCGGGGCGGTGGACCCCGAGCGGGCGCGGGCGCAGTGGGAGGCGCTCCGCGACG
>DATGQT010000221.1:0-4235 GCA_035304085.1 Rubricoccaceae bacterium | reverse complement strand
CCGCGGGGTACGCGGCCGGCACGGGCGGCATCGTGCTGAAGGGGACGCTCGCGGGGGGCACGCCGCTGACGCTGGTCGTCACCCCGCTCGACCCGCCTGTCGAGGTGCCCCCCGGCGGGTCGTTCCGGTTCACGGTGCAGGCGTCCAACACCGGCGACGAGCCCGTCACGTTCGACCTCTGGGCCGAGGCCACGCACGGGGACACCGGCCTCTCCGTCACGCACGGGCCCCGGACGCTCACGCTCCCGGCGGGCGCCAGCCGGCAGTTCACGGTGACTCAGCGCGTCCCCCTCCGGGCGCCGGCAGGGGAGTACGCCTACACCATCCACGCCGGCGACTTCCCCGACGGGGCCGTCGCCAGCGACGGCTTCCCCGTCACGGTCCTCGGCACCCCGGCCGCCGACGGCACAGCCGCCTTCGACTGGGACCTGACGTTCGACGCCACTGAGGTCGGCGCGGGCGTGCAGCCCGCACGGCACGCGCTGGAGCAGAACGCCCCCAACCCGTTCCGCGCGGAGTCGGTGATCCGCTACGCGTTGCCGGAGGGTGCGCACGTCACGCTCCGCGTGTACGACGTGCTGGGGCAGGAGGTCGCGGTGCTCGTGGACGGCTACCGGGAGGCCGGCCGGCACGCGGTCACCTTCGACGCCTCGGCGCTCAGCGCCGGCACGTACCTCTACCGCCTGGAGGCCGGGACGTTCACCGCGACCCGGACCATGCACCTCGTGAAGTAGGAGCGGCGGTGCAGGGGGCG
The DNA here is from genome assembly GCA_035304085.1 of Rubricoccaceae bacterium. Classification (GTDB taxonomy): domain Bacteria; phylum Bacteroidota; class Rhodothermia; order Rhodothermales; family Rubricoccaceae; genus DATGQT01. The sequence goes on along the minus strand of DATGQT010000221.1, from coordinate 3,481 downwards.
GCGGCACTCACCGCGCTACGATACCCCGGCGCGGCGTTATGTTGCCGTCCCCTCTCCACCACTTCCGATGCGCCCTCCCCTGCTCGCCCTCCTCGTCCTCGCCGGCTGCGTCACCTCGACGCCTTCCCCGTCCTCCACCCCGTCTCCTGGCGCGGCAGGCGAGGACCGCACCATCGCCGGCACCGTCGCCGCCGTAGACCTCGATCCGATGGCCTACGACGGCGATGGGGTCGTGACGGTGGAGACCGACGGCGGTGAAGTGCGCGTGCTCCTCCCTGCCCGGTATGGGCTCTGCGCAGCCACCTACGACGACTGGAGTGGGCTCGCCGTCGGTGATCAGGTCGAGGTCAGAGGCGCAGTGGACACGAGGGGCGCCGTGCGCCCGTGCGAGAGCGCGGAGCACTACTTCCGCATTCGCTGATGCCGGTCCTCACCGACGTCGGCCAGCTCTGCACGTGCCCGCCCGGCGACGGGCAGGCCGAGGTCGGGGCCATCGCGGACGCGGCGCTGGTGTGGGAGGGGGAGACGGTGCGGTGGGCCGGCCCCGCGGCGGCGCTGCCCGAGGCGTACGCCGGCTGGCCGCGCGAGTCCGCGGGCGGGCGGCTGGTGGTGCCGGGGCTCGTGGACTGCCACACCCACCTCGCCTTCGGCGGCTGGCGCGCCGGCGAGTTCGAGCAGCGGCTCCTCGGGACGTCCTACCTCGAGATCGCCCGGCGCGGCGGCGGCATCGCCTCGACCGTCCGCGCCACGCGCGCGGCCTCCGAAGACGCGCTGTACGGCCGCGCCCGCGAGGCCCTCGCCGGCATGCTCCGCCTCGGCGTGACGACGGTGGAGGCCAAGAGCGGCTACGGGCTCACGCTCGAGGACGAGGCGAAGCTGCTCCGCGTCTACCGCCGGCTGGCCGAGGAGGGGCCGCAGCGGATCGAGGCCACGTTCCTCGGCGCCCACGTCGTCCCGCCCGAGCACCGCGAGGACCGCGGGGGCTACCTCCGCCTCCTCACCGAGACGATGATCCCGCAGGTGGCCGCCGACGGCCTCGCCCGCTTCTGCGACGTGTTCGTCGAGGACACCGCGTTCTCGCCCGACGAGGCCCGCCGCATCTTCGCCGCCGCCGCGGCGCACGGGCTGATACCCAAGCTCCACGCCGACCAGCTCACCGACACCGGGGGGGCCGCGCTCGCCGCCGAGGTCGGCGCCGCGAGCGCGGATCACCTCGAATGCATCTCAGACGCCGGGATCGAGGCGATGCGCGCGGCCGGCGTCGTCGCCGTCAGCCTGCCCCTCGCCACGCTCTACCTCGGCCAGGAGCCGATGCCGGCGCGGCGGCTCATCGCCGCCGGCGTCCCCGTCGCCGTCGCCACCGACTTCAACCCGGGGAGCGCGCCGAGCTACGACCTCCCCCTCGCCCTGTGGCTCGCCTGCACGCGCCAGCGAATGACGCCGGCAGAGGCGCTCAAGGGCGCCACCGCCTGCGCCGCCCGCGCCCTCCGCCGCGACGACGTGGGCTCGCTCCTCCCCGGGATGAAGGCCGACTTCGTCGTCCTCGACGCGCCCGACGTGACGCACTGGCTCTACCACTTCCGCCCGGACGCGACCCGCCGCGTCGTCGTCGGCGGCGAGACGGCCTGGGAAACGCCGTGAACCCGCTCGATCACCTCGTCCCCCCCGGCCTCCCCGCGCCGGAGACGGCGGAGGACGACCCCCGCCTCGGCCGCTGGCTCGCGGCGAGCCGCCGGCTCACCGACCGCACCCGCGTCGCACTCGTCGGCTTCCCGTCGGACGAAGGGGTGCGGCGCAACGGCGGGCGGCCCGGCGCGGCGCTCGGCCCGCAGGCGCTCCGCGAGGCGCTCTACCGGCTCACCCCCGACCTCGCCGCCCCCGAAGCCTTCACTGTCCTCCTCGAACGCACCGCCGACCTCGGCGACGTGCAGGTCTCGGGCGACGTCGAGGCGGACCAGGAGCGGCTGGGCGACGTGGTGGGTGCGCTCCTGGAGCGGGGGGTGACGCCCGTAGTCCTCGGCGGCGGGCACGAGACCGCCTTCGGCCACTTCCTCGGTTACGTCCGCGCCGGCCGCTCGGTGTCCATCCTCAACTGGGACGCCCACGCCGACGTGCGCCCGCTGGTGGGTGGGAAGGCGCACTCGGGCTCGCCGTTCCGGCAGGCGCTGGAGCACACGAGCGGGCGGTGCCGCCGCTACACCGTCGCCGGGCTGCATCCCTGGCGCGTGGCGGCGGCCCACCGGCAGTTCGTCGAGGCCGGCGGCGAGGCCGTCCCGCTCGACGCCCTCACGTGGGAGCGGATCGCCGGGCTGGCGGTGCGGATGGAGGGTCCCGCGATGGCGACGTTCGACCTCGACGCCGTGGACGCGGCCGTGGCGCCCGGCGTGAGCGCGCCCGGCGTGGGGGGGATGGACGCGGCGCGGTGGCTCTTCGCCGCCGAGGCCTGCGGGCGTAGCCCCGCCTTCGCCTCGTTCGACGTCGTCGAGCTCAACCCCCGGTTCGACGTGGACGGGCGGACGGCGGCGCTCGCCGCCCTCACCGTCTGGCACGTCCTCCGGGGGCTGGCCGCGCGCGGCGTGGCCTAGCGGTCCGGGGCATCCACCGACGCGGTCGTCACGGGCGCGTCGGGCGCGGGCTCGGCCGGCCCAGGCGTGGCCTGGCCGCTGTAGTACCGGGTGTGGCGCGTCCGGTTGGCTTCGCTGCACGCGCCGAAGTAGTCGCCGTGCCGCATGTGGTCGTCCACGGCGATGTTCACGATGGTGATCGTGCGGCCCTGGTGGCAGATCGTAGAGCGCTCCAGCCCCTGCACGGGCTCGGCCGAGGCGTAGCTCGGGAACGGGAGCTCGCGCGAGAAGAGCGCGCTGGACCCGGAGGACGAGGCGCACCCGGTGAAGGCCAGGGCGGCGAGGGCGAAGAGGCCAGCGAAGGACGACGGACGGAGCGGGCGACCAGGCATGGGGGTGGGGGCTTTATTCGACTTAGAAGTTGAACGGGATGCGGGCCGCCTTCGTTGTGCAGGCGCGGCGCGAAGCCCGTTAACGCGGTGTCAGTAGCCCTTGTAAGCTGGTCGAAATCCTCGCTTTGGTCGCTGGGCAGCGTGGACGCGGCATCCGCGCCGTGTCCACGATAATGATCGGCGAGTCGGCGGCGGTTGTCAAGCCCCTCGGGCGTTTTTGGGGTTTGGTCTCAGGCGATGAGCCCCTCGACCACCCCCGTCTCCTCGTCGACCACCGACGCCTTCGGTGTGGCGCGGCCGGCGCCCTCGCGCTGGAGCGTCCCGAGGTCGAAGAGCGTGGCGGCCCAGGTGAGCCCGGCGCCGAAGCCGACGAGGGCGAGGGTGTCGCCCGGCTTGGCGCGGCCCTCGTCGAGCGCCTCCGCGAGGGCGATGGGGATGGAGGCGGCCGAGGTGTTGCCGTAGCGGCTCACGTTCATGACCACCTTCTCCGGCGGCAGCCCCACCTGCTGCGCGGCGTACTCGATG
>DATGQT010000220.1:0-7048 GCA_035304085.1 Rubricoccaceae bacterium | reverse complement strand
GACGCGGCCGGCGAAGGGGTGGCCTCCGGGCACCTCGTAGAGCCCCTCGTCGCCGGCCCCGTCGTAGACCTCCTCCCACGTGTATCCCCCGTCGAGGGAGCGGCGCGTGGAGGCGCCGGTGTTCCCGACGAGGGTGTCGGGTCCGAGGGGGAGGATGGCGCCGTGCAACGAGGGCTCGTCGATGAGCACCCACCGTCCAGGGAATCCGTCGGTGAGGTCGAGGTGGTAGGGGCCGTCGGCGGAGGCGGCCCAGAGGGTGCCGTCGTGGTCGAAGGCGAGGTCTTGGGCCTCGATGGGGCGGTCGCCGACGCGCTCCCACGTGAACCCCTCCCCGGGCAGCGGGAGGTCCCCGCGAGCGGGATTTCGCTGAGGCTCAACCTGCGCGCGGGCGAGGGGGGTGAGCAGCAGCGCCACGGCGAGGGCGCGAAGCGTCGTCCGGGAGCGGGCAGCGGTCACGGCAGCGGTGCGCGCGGGGAGGGTCTGCCCGAAGATAGGGCATGGGCGGCGAGGAGGCGGACCGCCCCATCGGTGCGACTAACCGACCCGTCGAACCCGACAACCGACCCGTCGAGATGGCTGAGCGGCGCGGAAAAGCGGCCGAACGATCCGTCGGAGCCACTCAGCAGGCCGTCAACGTCACTGAACAACGCCCCGGCTACCCTCGCGCCAGCGTCGCCTTGAGGCGCTGGATGCTCTCGACGGGCGTCGGGTCCACGCCCTGCGCCATCGCGAGCCAGTAGCTCACCGCGTCGCCGAGCTGGACGAGCGAGAGCATCCGCGCCAGCCGCCCCTCCCCCTCCGTCTCCGCCTCGTGCCACAGCGCCACCCGCGGCTCGACGATCGCGCGCGTGGCGGCGAACCGCCGCTGCACCTGCGGGTGGTCGTCCCGGTCCCGCAGCGCCACGACGGCGACGCGCCGGAGCACCTCCCCGGGCGCCGCCTCGAAGCCGACGATCTCGTTGTGGTTCAACTCGGGGAGGAGGCTGCCGTAGGCGAGCGTCTTGGCGTTCTCGTGGAGCTGCGTGCGCCAGCGGAGGTTGACGGCCTCCAGCAGCCCCGTCCCGCTGTAGACGACGGAGAGCCGGCCGCGCAACCGCTCGGCGAGGTCGCGCGCGGCGCCGCCCTCCGCGTACCGCGCCGCCCGCGCCTCGGCCCCGGCGGCGGCGGCCTCGAAGGCGTCGTCGGGGAGGGTGAGGAGGCCGAGGGCGCGGCCGAGGCGGAGGAGCACGCCGAGGGAGTAGCCGAGCGCCGCGCGCGGCTGGAGGCCGCCGGGGATGGCGACGCGGGGGAGCTCGTCCTCCTCCGCCCGCGCCATCAGCGCGCCGCCGGAGGCGACGACGGCGCAGGCGGCCCCCCGGGCGCGCGCCTCGGCGAAGGCCGCCAGCGTCTCCTCCGTCCCCCCGGAGTACGACGAGGCGACGACGAGCGTCCGCGGCCCCACCCACCCCGGCAGCGCGTAGCCGCGCACGACCTGGACGGGCACCGGCGCCTCGGGCTCGGCCAGCGTCCGCAGCAGGTCGCCCCCGATGGCCGAGCCGCCCATGCCGCAGACCACCACGCCGTCGAGCGCGCGGGCGTCGAGGCCGAAGCCCTCGGCCACCTCGCCGCGCCGCCACCCCTCGCGGAGGTGGGCCGGGAAAGCGGCGATGGCGCCGTGCATGTCCTGGGGGTCGAGCTCGACGCGTTCGTTCTCAGACCTCATGAAGGGTAAAGGGGTGTAGGGTAGCGGCTAAGGGTGGGCCTGATACGAGTCACACTTTTCACTTCTCCCTTCTCACTTTTCACTTTCCTCCTGGGCTTCTGCTTCGACGCCGAGGACGGCGGCGAGGTCGGGGGTGTGGTCGTTGAGCCAGCGGCGCAGCAGCCGGGCGACGCCGTCGGCGTCGGGCTGGAGGAGGGCGTGGCGGGCCAGCGCGTGCGCCTCCTCGAACGTCATCGCGCGGAGGGCGCGCTTGACGAGGGTGAGGTAGGCGGGCGAGGCGCTGAGGGCGTCGAGGCCGAGGCCGACGAGCAGCGGCGTCACGCGGGGGTCCGCCGCCATCTCGCCGCAGAGGCTCGCCGTGATGCCGGCGCGGTGCGCCTCGTCGACGGCCCGCCGGATGAGCTGGAGCACGGCCGGGTGCAGCTCGCGGTAGCGGTGCGCCACGAGGTCGTTCCCCCGGTCCACGGCCAGCACGAACTGCGTGAGGTCGTTGGTGCCGATGGAGAAGAAGTCGGCCTCGGCGGCGAAGTGCTCGGCCATGAGGGCGACGGCGGGCACCTCCACCATCACGCCCACGGGCACGTCGGCGCCGAAGGGGACCCCCTCCCGCGCGAGCTCCTCGGCCGTCTCGCGGACGGCCTGCCGGATGGCGCGGACCTCGTCGAGGGCCGAGACCATGGGGAGGAGGATCCGGGCGGGGCCGTGGGCGGCGGCGCGGAGGATGGCGCGGAGCTGCGGGCGGAGGAGGTCCGGCTTCGAGAGGAGGATGCGGACGCCGCGCCAGCCGAGGAACGGGTTGGCCTCGCGCCGCCCCATCGGGAGGATCTTGTCCCCGCCGAGGTCTATCAGCCGGAACGTCACGCCGTGGGGCGCCGCGCGGCGGACGACGTCGCGGTAGACGACGTACTGCTCCTCCTCCTCGAGCGCCTTCCCCTGCGTGAGGAACAGCATCTCGGTGCGGAACAGCCCGATCCCCTGCGCGCCGTACTCGTCCAGCAGCGGGAGCTCCTCGCGGAACTCGAGGTTGGCCTGGAGCGCGACGGCGCGGCCGTCGAGCGTCGTGGAGGGCTCGGCGGCCAGCCCCTCGCGCGCCTCGCGGAGCGAGTGGAAGCGCGCCTGCTTGGCCCGGTAGCGCGCGAGCGTCTCCGGACCCGGGTTGAGGACGACGCGGCCCGAGAACCCGTCCACCACCAGGAGGTCGTCCGGCTGGACCTGGTCGGCGACGTCGTGGAGGGAGACGACGGCGGGGACGCCGAGGGCGCGCGCCATGATGGAGACGTGGGAGGTGGGCCCGCCGAAGTCGAGCACGCACGCGCGCACGCCGCGCCGCGCGAAGAGCAGGACGTCGGCCGCCGTGAGGTTCTCGGCGACGACGACGCGGTCCCGCTCGATCTTCGAGAAGGCGCGGCCCTGCTGGAGGTTGCGGAGGACGCGGTTCTGGACGTCGAGGAGGTCGCCGGCGCGCTCGCGGAGGGCGGCGTTCCCGCTCGCGTCGAGCCGCCGCCGGAGCGCCTCCATCACCGCCTGCACGGCGAAGGCCGCGCCGACCTGGTGGCTGCGGACGTGCTCGACGACGGCGTCGTAGAACTCGGCGTCGCGGAGGACGAGGAGCTGGGCGTCGAAGATGCGGGCCGAGCCCTCGCCGAGCTTCTCCTGGGCGACGGTGACGATCTTGCGGAGCTCCCGCTCGGAGCGGGCGACGGCGCGCTCGAACCGCTCCACCTCGGCCTCGACGCCGCCGGGGTCGAGCGCCTCCGGCTCCGCCTGGAATTGGCCCGGCCGGTACACGTACGCCGGCCCGATGGCGATGCCCGGCGCCACGCCGATCCCGTCGAGCACGACCTCGCCCCCCGCGCGCTCGGCCTCCACGTCCGCAGCGGCCGGGCTCACGGGGCCGTCCGGGAGCGAGGCGGGTTCGGGCGGGAGGTGCGGGCGGCGCATGGATCAGATCGGCTCCCCGAAGCCCTTCTCGAACAGCGCGGCGAGGGCCTCGGCCGCCTCCGCCTCGTCCTTCCCGTCGAAGACGAGCTCGAGCGTGGCGCCCTGCTCGGCCGCCAGCGTCATCACGCCGATGATGCTCTTGCCGTTGATCTCGTACCCGTCCTTGCGGATGTAGAAATCGGCCGCGAAGCGGGAGGCCTCGCGGACGATCTGCGACGCCGGGCGGGTGTGGATGCCGGCCTTGTTGCGGACGGTGACCTCACGGACGAGCATGGGGACGAAGCTGCGGGTGCGGGAAGATACCCGATTGCGGATTGCGGATCGCGGGGTGCGGATTGAAGGGATTACGCGCGTTGCGCCCTACGGGTCTGAGCGGGGAACGACCGCCGACGGCCGGTTTTCAGCCCTTCGGGCGGGGTAGCCGATCCGCAATCCGCAATCACAAATCCGCAATCCCTTCAGTGGGCACGGCGGACGAGCCGCTCGGCGAGGCTGCGGAGGGCGTCGGCGGCGGGACCGGGCGGGAGGGCGGCGAGAGCGGCCAGGCCGGCGTCGGAGTGGCGGCGGACGGCGGCGCGGGCGTCGTCGAGGACGCCGAGGCGGTCCATGCGGGCGCGCGCCTCCGCCACCTCGGCCGCCGGCAGGCCGCCGTCGAGGGCGCGGGCGAACCAGGCGCGCTCGTCGCCCCCGGCCCGCTCCAGCGCGCGGAGCAGGAGGAACGTCCGCTTCCCCGCGACGAGGTCGCCGCCGATGGTCTTGCCCCAGCCGTCGCTCTCGGCCGTGAGGTCGAGGAGGTCGTCCTGGATCTGGAACGCGCGGCCGAGCTCGCGGCCGGCCGTCCGCAGCGCCGCGCGCCCCGCCTCCCCCGCCCCGCCGACGATCCCGCCGATCTCGAGGGCGGCCTCGAGGAGGGCGCCCGTCTTGCGCTCGATCATGTCGAGGTAGTCGGCCACCGTCACGCCGTCGCGCCGCTCGAAGGCGGCGTCGAGGGCCTGCCCCTCGCAGAGGCGGAGGACCATCGCGTGGAAGCGGCGGACGAGCGCCGCCGTGTCGGCGCCCTCGACCCGCGCGAGGAGGTCGTAGGAGAGCCCCATGAGGAGGTCGCCCGAGAGGATGGCCGTCCCGGCGTCCCAGCGGACGTGGACGGTCGGCCGACCGCGCCGCTCGGCGGCCCCGTCCATGATGTCGTCGTGGACGAGGGTGAAGTTGTGGAAGACCTCGACGGCGAGGGCGGCCGGGAGCGCGCGGCGGCGGGCGGCCTCGCCGCCGAAGGCCTCGGCGGCCAGCAGCACGAGCACGGGCCGGATGCGCTTGCCGCCGCCTTCGAGGACGTAGCGCACGGGGCCGTAGAGCACGGCCGGCTCGGCCGGCAGCTCGCCGAGGCAGGCCGCCAGCCCCGCCTCGACCTCCCCGGCGAGCCGCTGGAGGTACGCCTGCGCTTCCGTCCGCTCCCCCACGCCGGCCTACAGCCTGTCCGTGTGGCGGACGGTGGCGAGGGCCTCGCCGATCCGCTCGCCCACCTCGTCGAGCGTGCCCACGCCGTCCACCTCGACGAAGCGGACGTGGGACCGGAAGAACGCCTCCAGCGGCGCCGTCTCGTCGCGGTAGACGGCGAGGCGGGTGCGGATGGCCTCGGGGCGGTCGTCCTGGCGCTGGACGAGGCGGTCCTCGGGGACGTCGGGCGGGGGCGGGTTGAAGTCGAGGTGGTAGATGGCGCCGGTCTCGGGGTCGGAGCGGCGGCGCGAGAGGCGCTCGACGATGTGGTCCTCGGGCACGCGGAGGCTGATGACGGCGTCGAGGGGGGCGTCGTGCTCGGCGAGGAGGCCGGCGAGGAACTCCGCCTGCTCGACGGTGCGGGGGTAGCCGTCGAGGACGAACCCGTCGTAGCCGAGCCCGCCGAGCACCTCGGCCACGATCGCGTTGACGACCTCGTCCGGGACGAGCTTGCCGCCGTCCATGTACGCCTGCGCCTCGCGGCCGACGGGCGTCTGCTGCTGGACGGCCTGCCGGAGCATGTCGCCGGTGGAGAGGTGGCGGAGGCCGTGGGCCGCGGCGAGCGCCTTGGCCTGGGTGCCTTTCCCGGCCCCGGGCGGGCCGAAGAGGATGAGTCGCATCAGAAGGGAAACGCGGGTGAGGGAGCCCCGGCCCCTCCGGCCGGGGAAGCAAGATAACCGAACGGCGAATGCCGGACGGCGAACGTCGAGCGAAGGACGACGGACCTTCTCCCCGTTCGACGTTCCCCGTTCGACGTTCCCCGTTCGACGTTCGTCGCTCCCTACGCCCGGACCGGCCGGAGCGCCTCCGGGTCGATGGTGTCCGGCGCGGGGACGGCCTCGACGCCGTGGATCTCGCGGATGACGAACGCGCGGTCGAGGGGGTAGGGCATCCAGGGCACGCTGATGAGGACGCCGAGGCCGAGGAGGGCGCCCGTGAGGACGGGCAGCCGCCACCCCGCCCACCACCGCCGCGCCAGCATCGTGAACCGCAACAGGCTCAGCATCGTGATCGGCGCGAGGGCCAGCGCGAAGAGCCACTCCGAGTCGGCCAGCGCGATGAGGAGCGTGGCGCCGGCGACGGCGGCCAGCAGGAAGACGAGGGCGCGGGCGAGCGTGGCGCCCTCGGTCGCCCCCTCCATCCGGCCCGTCCGCGCCTCCACGGCGAGGACGGCGGCGGCCACCAGGAGCACGAGGAGCTGGAGGACGACGAACTCGAACATGCGCGAGACGGGGCGTACGGGGGTTCAGCCGGTGCGGCGGGCCGTCAGGTCACGGGAGTTTACGGCGCGTGCTCCTCCTTCACCTCCTCGACGGCGCTGAACAGCTCGTCCTCGCCCGTGAACCGCTTGGCGAGGCGGTCGAGCCCCGTCTTCACGCCGAAGCCGAGCGCCGTCTTGAGCGCGACGTCGAACGTCTCGGCGAGGGTGGAGCGCGCCTCGGGCACCGGAGGCGCGTAGTGGACGAGTGGGGGCCGGCGCCGGAGCGTCTTCTCGATCGCGGCCCCGACCTCCTCGCCGCGCGCGACCCGCCGCGCAGCGGCCTCGAGGACGGAGGCGACGTAGAGCCGGAGGAACTCGTCGTGCTCGGGCTCTCCGGGGCGGCGACGGGTGCGGGCGCGGAGGCCCCAGAGCAGCCCGAGCGCGAGGCCGCCGGCGAGGGCGAGTCCGGCGTAGAACAGCGGCCGGTCGCGGATCACGTCCGGCAGCGGCTGCCCGTTCACGGTCACGTCGGCCACCGTCTTCACCTCGTGCTCGAGGGCGGCGAGATGCTGGCGGATCGAGTCGGCCCGGGCGTCGAGGCGGGCGCGGAGCTCGGCCGAGGTCGGCGAGGGGTACGTCGGGGTGTCGGCCATCAGGAGGTCTTCTTCGGGCGGTCGGACGGGGGCGGCGTCGGCTTCAGGACGAGGAAG
>DATGQT010000219.1:0-20802 GCA_035304085.1 Rubricoccaceae bacterium | reverse complement strand
CTCGGCCTCTCCCCCACCCTCGTCCGCGCCCTCATGCCGCACGGCACGATGCCCTTCGCGGGGCGCGACCTCTCCAGCCTCCGCGCCGCCGGCTCGACGGGGAGCCCGTGGGACCCCGAGAGCTGGCGGTGGCTCTTCCGGCACGTCCTCAACGAGGAGAAGCCGATCCTCAACTACTCCGGCGGCACCGAGGTCTCGGGCGGCATCGTCTGCGCCAACTTCGTGCAGCCGCTGAAGCCGTGCGGGTTCTCCGGCCCCGTCGTCGGCATGGACGCCGACGTGGTGGACGAGGCGGGGGCGCCCGTGCGCGGGGCCGTGGGCGAGCTCGTGGTCCGGCAACCGTGGATCGGCATGACGCGCGGGTTCTGGCGCGACGAGGGGGACCGCCGCTACCGCGAGACCTACTGGGCGAAGCACCCCGGCCTCTGGGTCCACGGCGACTTCGCCGCCGTCGACCGCGACGGGGTGTGGTACATCCTCGGCCGGAGCGACGACACGATCAAGGTGGCCGGCAAGCGGCTCGGGCCGGCCGAGGTCGAGGCCGTCCTCAACGCCGACCCGCGCGTGGTCGAGAGCGCGGCCGTCGGCGTGCCGCACGACGTGAAGGGCGAGGAGGTCGTCGCATTCGTCGTGCTGGGCGAGGAGGTCGAGGCGAGCGAGGCGCTGCGGGCGGAGCTCGTGGACCGGCTCGTCGAGGCGCTCGGGAAGGCGCTGAAGCCGCGGGCCGTCTACTTCGTGGACGCGCTGCCGAAGACGCGGAACGCGAAGGTGATGCGTCGGGTGATCCGCGCCGCCCACCTCGGCCTCGACCCCGGCAACACCACGGCGCTGGAGTCCGAGGCCGCCGTCGAGGCCATCCGCGCGGCGCGCTGACTCTCCGGGACCTTACCGGAAAGGCTGACCGTCCCTCGGGAAAATCCCTACCTTCGGTACGCTCACCCCACCCCTCCACCCCCATGCGTACCGTCCTCCTCCTCGGTCTCCTCGCCCTCTCCCCCGCCGCGCTCGCCCAGTGGTCCTCCGACCCCGCCGCCAACCTCGCCGTCGCCGACGCCGCCGGCGGCCAGGACCAGCCCAAGGTGGCCCCCGCGCCCGACGGCGGCACCTGGATCTCCTGGTTCGACGGCGCCTCCGGCTACGACGTCCGCGTCCAGAAGCTCGACGCCGGCGGGAACGAGGTCTTCCCCCACGGCGGCCTCCTCGTCGCCGACCGCAGCTTCAGCTCGACGCAGGACTACGGCCTCAGCGTCGACGCCGCGGGCAACGCGCTGCTGACCTTCCGTGACGACCGCGCGGGCGGCACCCAGATCACCGCCGCCCTCGTCACGGCGGCCGGCGACCAGCCGTGGGGGCCCACCGGCGTCCAGCTCACGAACACATCGGCCTTCGTCGCCGCGCCCAAGATCGCCGGCACCAGCGACGGCGGCGCCGTCGTCGCCTGGACGCAGGACGAGAGCACGCGCCTCCAGAAGCTCGACGCCGACGGCGTCCCGCAGTGGGCCTCCGACGTCGTCCTCACGCCCGCCACGGGCTCCTACTCGGCCAGCGACCTCCACGCCCACGGCGCCGACGTCGTCCTCGCCTTCGTGCACCAGACGGGCCCCTTCGGCTCGCCGCGCCATCTCCTCGCGCAGAAGTTCGACGCCGAAGGCGACCCTCTCTGGGGCGCCGGCCACGTGGCCGTCTTCGACGGCGGCTCGCTCCAGTTCGGCAACTTCCCCACGTTCGTCCCCGACGGCGCCGGCGGCGGCGTCTTCAGCTGGTACAACACGGCCGGCGCCGGCCTCCAGAGCTACGTCCAGCACGTCCTGCCCGACGGCTCCGAGGCCTTCGCCCACAACGGCCTCGCCGTCTCGACCAACGCCACCCGCGAGCGCGTCTCGCCGGACGTGGCCTACGACGCCGGCACGGGCGCCATCTACGCGTTCTGGACCGAGCTGGCCAACTTCCAGAGCCTGCGCGGCGTCTACGGGCAGAAGGTCGACGCCGCCGGCGACCGGCTGTGGACCGACGAGGGCCTGGCCGTCGTGCCCGTCGGCAGCGACGACGTCACGGGCGTCCGAACGGTCGTGAACGGGCCGGGCGCGTTCGTCTTCTGGGACCAGGTGCCCAGCTTCGGACAGGACCGGCTCTACGGCGCCGTCGCCTCGGGCGACGACGGCGGCACCGTGGACTTCACCTTCGACGTGGCCTCGACGCCGAGCGGGAAGTCGCGGCTGGTCGCGGCCAACAGCACGGCGGGCTTCGCCGTCCTCGCCTGGAAGGACGAGCGCGCCGACGACGGCGACGTCTACGCCCAGAACGTCAACCCCGACGGCACGCTCGGCGGAGGCGGGGGCGCAGGGGTGACGGCCGACGTGACCGTGCTGACGCCCACGGTCGGCCGCGGCGACGTCTTCCGCGCCCGCTTCGCCGCCCAGAACGACGGGGCCGAGCCCGTCACCGTCCGGTTCGTCGCGCGCGTCCGGCTACCCAACGGGAACGTCTACATCGAGCGGGCCGTCGCCACGCGCACCCTCGCGCCCGGGCAGACCGCCGCCGTCACCGGCGGCCGGCGCGTGCCGGGCGGGGCCCCCCTCGGCGAATACGACGTCGAGTTCGACGTCGTCGCCGGCGACGACGTGCTCGCCTCCGACAGTGAGCCGTTCGAGGTGGTCGCCGCGGCGGCTGCCGCGGCCCAGGCGAACGCGGGGGGCGTGGCGGCGCAGCCCAACCCGTTCGCGTCGCAGACGCGGCTGACGTTCACGCTGGCGGCTGCGGACGAGGTCCGCCTCGCCGTCTACGACGTGCGCGGGCGCGAGGTGGCCGTGCTCGTGGACGGGTGGACCGCGGCCGGCACGCACGAGGCCGTCTTCGACGCGGCGGGCCTCCCGAGCGGGGTGTACGTCTACCGCCTCCAGGCAGGCGAGCGGATGGGGACGGGACGGCTCACGGTGCTGCGGTGAGCCGCGGCGCGTGATCGCACTGGACGACGGATCACGGACGACCCGCCGCCTCCGTGGTCCGTCGTCCGCCGCCGCGCCCGCGAACCCGGCGCGGCGCGGCCGGTATGAGCGCCCCCCCCTCTCACCAACCACTCCGACCCATGCCCGTCCGTACCGCCGAAGCCGAGTGGCGCGGCACGCTCAAAGAAGGCTCCGGCACCGTCTCCACCGAGAGCGGCGCCATCACCGACCAGCCCTACACGTTCCGCTCCCGCTTCCAGGACGGCCAGGGCGGCACGAACCCCGAGGAGCTCATCGGCGCCGCCCACGCCGGCTGCTTCACGATGTTCTTCTCGAACGTGATCGCCCAGGCCGGCTACCCCGTCACGCGCGCCCACACCACCGCCCGCGTCCACATCGAGACCACGGACGACGGGCCGGTCATCCCGCGCATCGAGCTCCGGATGGAGGCCGAGGTGCCGGGCGTCTCCGAGGAGGAGTTCCAGCGGATCGCGGAGGAGGCGAAGGCGAAGTGCCCCGTCTCGAAGGCCCTCCGCGCCGCCGAGATCACGCTCGACGCCCAGCTCGTGGCTTCGTGAGCGCGCCCGCCTCGGCCACACGCTAGCGCCAGCCCGCCGACCGGGCCCAGACCTCCGCGTCCCGCCGCCGCGCGGCGAGAACCTGCCCGGGGGTCGGGCGGCCAGGGCCCTGGAAACACGTAGGGGCGACTCGGCGAGTCGCCCCTACGGGAGTCGACGGGATGCGGCCGGTCAGTCCCGGCTCATGAACAGGCGGAGGACGTACCAGAACATCAGCGCCACCGAGGCGAACAGCTCCAGCGCCGCCGCCACGTAGCGGTCCTCCGGGTAGTGGTGGAGGACGTTCGAGGTGTCGTAGAGGATGGCCCCGCCGGCGAGCGCGATCATGCCGACGGAGAACCACGTCCCGAGGTCGAGCCCGAAGAGGACAGCGGCGACGATGAGGACGAGCGCCATCACGAAGCCCCAGCGGAGGATGCTCCCGAGGAACGAGAAGTCCTTCCGCGCCATGAACACGACGCCGGTGAGGCCGGCGAAGCCCAGCAGCGTCACCCACGCCGCCTTGTTGATGACCTGCGTGTCGTTGGTGACGTTCATCGCCACGTAGAGCAGCGGCACGAAGATGATGGCCTCCGCCACGACGTACCCGAAGAGGGCGGCGTACTGTGCGGCGGGAGAGGCCGCCCGGTGCGCCGTGTGGCTGGCGAGCCAGCCCACGATCATGAACGCGCCGAGGACGAGGAGCCAGTTCGTGCTCAGCATCGCCTCGGCCATCGACTGGGCGACGCCCGAGAGGAACAGCACGTACTCGGTGGCGGCGAAGAGGAGGATCGCCCCGAGGAGGTGGATGTAGGTGCGGAGCAGGAACTGCGCCCGCACGTCGGTGTCGAGCGCGGCGACGGGGGCGCCGGTGGTGTAGGTGGCCATCGGTAGGTCGTTGGGTTCGGGTGGGCCAAGGTACGCCCGAACGCCGGAACGGATGCACGGCGGGGAGGGGCTGCCATGCCGCCTCCCCGCCGTCCTTCCCAACCCACCACGCGGTGGGATGCGCACCCTTCCGGGCTAATCGTCGTCGTGCTCGGAGCCGTCGTAATCTACACCGACCGCCGCGCTGCCTGCGGCGGCCTCGCCGAGGAGCTCGGTGTGGCGGATCTCGCCGCCGAGCTTGGCGGTGTAGGTGATGAGGCCGCTCACGCCGAGGGCGACGAGGAGCACGACCACGCCGAGCGCCGGCCGCACGGCCTTGCCCCAGGCGAGGACCAGCGCGCCGAGCGCGAGCACGCCGAGCAGGCCCGCGCCGACGGCGGCCGTGGCGGCGACCTCCTCGTGCGCCTCGATGCGCGCCTCGCTCACGCCGGGGAGCCCCTCCACGGCGTGCTCGGCGCTCTCGCCGGTGAAGTAGGTGAACGCCGCGAAGACGGCCGAGACGACGAAGAGGCCGAGGGCCGCCTTCATCACGTCCGGCTTCTTCGCCAGCATCGCGAAGGCGCCGAGGGCCAGGCCGATCAGCACGCCGATGGCCGGGACGTGGTTGAGGATGAGGTGGAGGTAGGTGCCGCTCATGGGAGTTCCGGTTGGTGACCTGGGGCACGTTACGCCGCCGGCTCTGCCGCGTCGTGAGACGCCCATGAGAGCCGGGTGAGAGGAGGATGAGAGTTCCGGGCGCGCGGAGGCCGCCGGAGCGTTTCTCGCGTACACTCCGGCGGATCCTCCCACGACGGATGCACCGATGCACCGGCTCCTCCTCGTCGAAGACGAGCGGCACGTGGCCTCCTTCGTCCGCCAGGGCCTGGAGGAGGAGGGCTACGCCGTCGAGTGGGCGGCGACGGCGCGGGAGGGCGAGCGCCGCGCGCTGACGGAGCCGTTCGACCTCGTCCTCCTCGACGTCCGCCTCCCCGACGGCTCCGGCGTCGACGTCTGCAAGGCCGTGCGCCAGCACGACCCGGCGCTGCCCGTCCTCATGCTCACGGCGCTCGACGCCGTCGAGGACCGCGTGGCCGGCCTCCGCGCCGGCGCCGACGACTACCTTCCCAAGCCGTTCGCCTTCGACGAGCTCGTCGCGCGCGTCGAGGCGCTGCTGCGGCGGGCCGCCCTCGAGCCGGCCGACCGCGCCCACACCGACGGCCCCCTCACCCTCGACCCCGCCACGCGCACGGCCCGCTGCGACGGCCGCCCGCTCGACCTCACGGCCAAGGAGTTCGACCTCCTCGCCTACTTCCTCGCCCGGAAGAACCAGGTCCTCAGCCGCGACGAGATCCACCGCGACGTGTGGGGGCTCCGGTTCGACCGGGGGACCAACCTCATCGACGTCTACGTCGGCTACGTGCGGCGGAAGCTGGAGGCGGCGGGGTGCCCCGCCCGCGTCGAGACCGTCCGCGGCGTCGGCTACCGCTACCGGCCGGCGGAGGCGGCGCCCGATGCCCGCTGAGCCGCGCCCCCCTTTCCGCCGGCGGCTGCTGGTCGCGCTCGGCCTCGCCCTCGGCCTCGCCCTCGCCGCCCTCGGCATGGCCGCCTGGCTCGGCGCCTACGCCAGCCTCACCTTCCGCGCCCTCGCCGTGGTCGAGGCCGAGGCGCACGAGGTCGCCTCCCACGTCGTCCTCCCCGACGGCCACATCGACGTGGACGCCTACCCGTGGGGGCAGCCGCACCACCGGTTCCTCGACCCCCACATCGACCCCTACTTCCTCCGCATCTTCGACGGCGAGGGCCGGCTCCTCCGGGCCTCCGAGAACGTCGCCCTCCTCGGCGCTCCGCTCCCCGCCCCGCAGGTCACCGACGGCGGGGGGCTGCTCCGCCCGCTCGACACGTTCCGGGTCGGGCCGCGCCGGCTCTACGCTGTCACCCATCCCCTGGTCGGGCCCGACGGGGCGCCGCTGGGGACGGTGCAGGTGGCGCGCTACGACCCGCACCTGGGCCCGCAGCTCTTCCGGATCGGGCTCGGCCTCGGCACCGGCTTCCTCCTCGTGTGGGCGGCGCTGCTCGGGCTCGTGTGGGCCGTGGGCGGGCGGGTCGTGCGCCCGCTGGAGGCCATCACCACGCGCGCCCGCGCGCTCTCGCCCGAGCACCTGGAGGGCCGCGTGCCCGTGCCGCCCGGGGCCGACCGCGAGACGGCCGAGCTGGCCGAGGCGCTCAACGCGGCGCTCGGCCGGATCGAGGAGGCCTTCGGCGAGGTCCGCCGGTTCACGGCCGACGCCGCGCACGAGCTCCAGACGCCGCTCACCGTCCTGCTCGGCCACGTGGACGTGGCGCTTCGCCGCGAGCGCGACCCGGCGACCTACCGCGAGACCCTCCGCCTCCTCCGCGACGAGATCGAGCGGCTGACGCGGACGGTCCGCGGCCTCCTCGCCCTCGCCCGGCTGGACCGCTCGGGGCAGGCGCTGGAGATGGCGCCGGTGGCCCTCGCGCGGCTGGCCGAGGCGGAGGTCGAGGCGGTGCGCCCGGCGGCCGAGGCGCGCGGGCTCGCCCTCCGGCTCACGGCGGAGGCGCCCGGCACCGTCCTCGGCCACGAGCCCCTCCTCCGCGACGTCGTCCGCAACCTCCTCGACAACGCGGTCAAGTACACCGAGGCGGGAGAGGTGGCGGTGCGTGTCGAGGAAGCGGGCGACGCCGTCCGCCTCGTCGTGTCCGACACCGGCCCCGGCATCCCGGCGGCGGACCTGCCGAACGTCACGGCGCGGTTCCACCGGGCGCGGGCCGCGCAGCGCGTGCCCGGCAGCGGGCTCGGCCTCGCCCTCGTGGCGCAGGTCGTCCGCCATCACGGCGGCACGCTGGACGTCGCCTCCGAGCCCGGCCACGGCACCACCGTCACCGTCGCCCTCCCTCGCCACCGCACCCCGGCGGCTTCCGAGCCGGTGATGGCCTAGCTCTCGAAACGCCCCACGGCGAAGAGGTCTGCGGCCTCGTCCTCGTGGCCGAGGGCGAGGCGGGCCAGGAGGAGGCCGAAGCGGGCGCTGAAGGCCATCCCGTGCCCGGTGAAGCCGCACGCGAAGAGCGCCGCCGGCACGCCCGGCACGGCCCCCACCACCGGGAGGCCGTCGGGCGAGAACCCCATCGTGCCGCTCCACCGCCGCTCGACCGCCGGCGCCCCGACCGCCGGGAAGTGGCGGCGGAGGTACGCCTCGAGGTCCGCCTGCAGCGCCCCCGTCGTCGCGTCGTCGTAGCCCACCTCGGCGGCCTCGTGGAGGTGCCGCGCGCCGCCGGCGAGAACGCGGCCGTCGCGGAGCTGGCGGACGTAAAAAAAGCCCTCGTGGGAGTAGACGGGCCGGTCGAGGAACGGCGCGACGGGCGCGGTGGCGAGCATCTGCGCGCGGACGGGGCGGACGTACGCGGCCAGCTCGGGGACGAGGCGCGGGAGGAACGCGTTGAGGCAGAGGACGACGCGCGGGGCCTCCAGCGTCCCCGCCTCGCCCACCAGCCGCACGCCCTCGTCGGACGGCTCCAGCGCCGTCACGCGCCACCCCTCCAGCACCATCGCCCCGCTGAGCGCCGCGAGGTGGCGCACGAGCTTCGCCGGGTGGAGCGTGCCGCCCTGCGCGACGGCGAGCGCCCCGTGGAAGCCCTCGGCGTGCATCGCGGCGTTGGCCTCCGCGGCCTCCAGGTAGCGCGCCTCCACGCCGTCCTCCGCCAACAATTCAGCCGACGTGCGGAGGCGCTCGGCCTCGGCCGCGTCGCCGGCGGCGATGAGGCTGCCGGAGGGCGTGAGGTCGAACGCGTCGCCGCCGAGGTCGCGCACGAGCGCGGCGTTCTCCTCGGTGAACCGCCAGAGCCGCCGCGCCCGCTCGCGGCCGTAGGCGGCCACGGCCGAGGCGTAGTCGGTGTGGGGGCCGAGGAGAAGGAAGCCAGCGTTGCGCCCGCTCGCGCCGAAGGCCAGCGCCTCGGCCTCGACGAGGGCGACGCGGAGCGACGGATCGAGCTGCCGCAGCCCGTAGGCCGTCGCCGCCCCCATCACACCGCCGCCCACCACCGCCACGTCGCACGTGTCCGGGAAGAGAGGACGCTGCCAGGGGGAGTAGGTACGAGAATGGGTGAAAAGGGGAAAGGGGGAAAGGGAGACGCTCGCCTCCACTCCCTCTTTCCCCCTCTCACCCTTTCTCCCTTTCCCTGCCATCACGCCTTCACGTCCACCACCACGCGGCCGACCGTCTCGCCCCGGACGATCTTCTCGCTGTAGGGCACCACCTCCGACAGCGGGATCGTCGTCTCGATGCCGGCGAAGGCGCCGGCGCGGACGGCCTCGGCGAGGCGCGCCCACGCCCGCTCCCGCCGCTCGGGCGGCGCCGTGTTCGAGTCGATCCCGTAGAGGACGACGCCGCGGAGGATGAACGGGAAGACCGTCGTGTTGAGGGCGTGGCTGCCGGCGAGGCCGCAGGCGGCCACGCAGCCGTGCCGCTTCGTCTGCGAGAGGATGGCCGCGAGGGTGTCGCCGCCGACGGCGTCGACGGCGCCGGCCCAGCGGCCGGTGTCGAGGGGGCGCCGCGGCCCCGCCCCCAGCACCTCGCGCCCGATGACCTCGGCAGCGCCGAGTTCTTCCAGGTAGTCGTGTGCCGAGGCCGTGCCGGTGGAGGCGACGACGCGGTAGCCGGCGCGGGCGAGCAGCGCCACGGCCGTCGAGCCGACGCCGCCGGAGGCCCCCGTCACCACGACGTCGCCGGCCTCGGGGGCCACGCCCATCTCCTCCAGCGCCATCACGCTCAGCATGGCCGTGAACCCCGCCGTGCCGACGAGCATGGCCTCCTTCGGGCTCATCCCGTCCGGCAGCCGCACGAGGTGCTCGGCGCGGGCGCGGGCGCGCTCGGCGAAGCCGCCCCAGCGGTCCTCCCCCGTCCCCCACCCCGTCAGGATCACCCCGTCGCCGGGCCGGAAATCGGGCGAGGCCGACTCGGCCACGGTCCCGGCGAGGTCGATCCCCGGCACGAACGGGTAGTCGGCGCGGACGATCTTGCCCCGGTCGGTGACGGCGAGGCCGTCCTTGTAGTTGAGGCTGGAGTAGGCGACGTCGATGAGGACGTCGCCCTCGGGGAGGCGGGACTCGTCCACCTCTTCGAGGGCGGGGCGGACGGCGCCGTCCTCGCGGTGCAGGACGAGGGCGCGAAACATGGCGGAGGGGCAAAAAGAGAGGCCGGCGCCCGAAGGTACGAGCGCCGGCCCCGGAGGGGGAGCCGCCTGCCGCTACAGCACGAGGGCGACGACGGCGAGGATGACGAAGACGACGAAGGCGACCTTCGCGATGGAGGCCGAGGTGCCCGCCGCGCGGCCGAAGCCCATGAAAGCGGCGATCACGGCGATGATCGCGAAGACGATGGCGAGGGTGAGGGCGGTATCCATCGGGTAGGAGACAGGCTGGTGAGAAGGGACGCTGCCCGGGGCAGCGGGCGTCGCCTTCGCCACAACCGTGCCAGCCGGGGCGTCTGCCTCATTGACAGCCCTCCCGCACCACGCGCCCGTCCACGACGACGGCGCAGACGTGGCTGGTGTACTCCAGCGGGTCGCCGTCGAAGAGCGCGAGGTCGGCGTCCTTCCCCACCTCCAGGCTGCCGACGCGCTCCTCCACGCCCAGGATGCGGGCGGCGTCGCGGGTGACGGCGGCGAGGGCGGCCTCGCGCGGGAGCCCGTAGGCCGCCGCCACGCCCGCCTCGAACAGCACCACGCGCGTCTTGGGCACGTAGGCCTCGTACCCGCTCTGGAGCGCGAACGGCACGCCGGCCTCGTGGAGCAGCCGCGCCGTCTCGAACGTGGCGTTCTCGGTCTCCCCGCCCGCCCGCATCATCGTCGGGTGCAGGACGACGGGGACGCCGGCGGCGCGGATCGCGCCGAGGGCGCGGTAGGCCTCGGAGGCGCCACTGAGGACGAGCCGCATCTGCGGGAACTCCCGCGCGACGCGGAGCGCCGAGAGGATGTCGTGGGCGCGGTGGACCTCCAGCAGCGCGGGCATCCTCCCGGTGGCGACGTCGGCGAGGGCCTCCTTGTCGAGGTCGCGCGCCGGCCGCTCGTCCTCGTCCTCCGCGCGCCGCTTGCGGTCGTAGTCGAGGGCGTCGTAGAGGGCGCGGCGGAGGTCGGCCACGGCGCGGGCGCGCGTGCCGGGGCTCTCGAAGTGGCGGCGGATGGCGGGCCCGAGCGTCATCGCCATCATCGCCGTCGAGTCCACGAGCGCCTCGTCGAGCGTGGCGTAGGCCGTCTTGACGACGGTGGTCTGCCCGGCGGCGAGGGCGCCGGGCGCGTGGCCGGTGTGGACGGTGGTGACGCCGAAGCCGAGGAGCCAGCCGACGAGTTCGTCGGCGGCGTTGTAGGCGTCGAGGGCGCGGAGCGACGGCTGGAGCGGCGCCCCCTCGTCGAGGGCGTCCTGGTCGTGCTCCTGGTTGAGCAGCCCCGAGAGGCCGACGGTGCTGCGGGCGTCCACGAGACCCGGCGTGACGACGGCCGCCTCCAGCACGCGGTACCCGTCCGGCACGCGCACCCGCGCAGCCTCCCCCACCCGCTCGATCTTCCCGTCGGCGCCGACGAGCACGACACCGTCCACCAGCGGCGGCCCGGCCATCGTGTAGACGGTATCGCCGCGCACGGCGAGCTGGGCCTGCGCGGGCGCGGCGAGGAGGAGCAGGAGAGCAAGGAGGGCGAGGCGCATCGGCTCAGTGGTCGTGGCCGGTGGCCGTGCTCCGGTACACGTCGTAGCCGCCGACGGCGTAGGCGCGGTCCTCGGCGTCGGCGAGGTCGAACACCCTCTCACCCTCAACCCACGTCTGCTCGACGCGCGTGTAGACGGAGAACGGGTCGCCCGAGAGCACGACGAAGTCGGCGTCCTTGCCCGGCTCCAGGCTGCCGACGCGGTCGGCGAGGCCGAGCATGCGGGCGCCGGCGAGGGTGAGGGCCTCCAGCGCCTTCTCGCGGCTCATCCCGGCGCGGACGCCGAGGGCGGCCGAGCGGAGGAGGAGGCGGCTGTCGGTGATCGAGTCGTCGGTGTGGTAGGCCACGTCCACGCCGGCCTGCTCGAGGACGGCGCCGGTGTGGAGGAGGAGGCCGCGCGCCTCGAGCTTGCCGCCGGGGCTGTCGAGGACGATGACGGAGGCCGGGGCGCCGGCCGCGGCGATCTCGTCGGCCACGCGCCAGCCCTCGGAGACGTGGTGGAGCACGGGCGTGAACCCGAACTCGCGCCCGAGGCGGAGCGCCGTCAGGATGTCGTCGTGGCGGTGGGTGTGGAAGTGGACGATGCGGCGGCCGTCGAGGACCTGGAGGAGCGCCTCCATCTTGAGGTCGCGCGCGCCGGTGGAGTCGCGCCGGCCGCGCTCGCGGTAGGCGATCGCCTCGTAGAAGAGGTCGCGGACGAGGGCGGCGCTGCGGGCGCGGGTGTCGGGGAAGCCGTTGCGCCCGCGGAGCGAGTTCGTCCCGTTGGCCATCTTCATCCCGCCGCAGACACCCTCGATGGCGTCGTCGCAGAAGAGCATCGCCTCGATGGTGTCGGCGTGGCGGAGCTTGAGGTAGGCCGTCTGCCCGCTCATGAGGTGGCCCGAGCCCGGCATCACGTTGACCGTCGTGATCCCGCCGGCGCGCGCCTTCATGAACGAGTCGGCGCGGGGGTCGAGGGCGTCGAGGATGCGGACGTCCGGGTGGAGCGGGCCGGAGGCGTCGCCGCCGTCGCCCTCGCCGACGTGGGAGTGGGTGTCCACGAGGCCGGGCAGGATCACCTTGCCCGTCACGTCCACCTGATGCACGCCGACGAGGTTGGCCCGCACGGGGCCGACCTCGACGATGCGCCCGTCCTCGATCACGAGCATCCCCTCCTCGATGGGCGGCCCGCTGACGGGGTAGATCGTCGCGCCGACGAAGGCGGTGCGCTGCGGTTGGGCGTGGCCGAGGGCGGGGAGGAGGATGAGCGAGAAGAGGGCGAGGAGACGGCGCACCGGCAGCGACGGGTGGGTTTCGGCGTAGCGAAGTTACGCGCCCTCGCTCTGTCGAGAGCCGTGGACTTCCTCCGACGTCATCCCCGCGAAGGAAACCCCTCGACAGAGCCACACGCCCGTTCCTTCTCTGCCGCCCTTTCCCCATGCACCCCTGGCACGACCTCCCCGCCGGCCGCGACGTCCGCACCGCGTTCAACTGCGTCATCGAGGTCCCCCGCGGGGGGAACGTCAAGTACGAGCTCGACAAGCGGACCGGGCTCCTCCGCGTCGACCGCGTCCTCTACAGCGCCGTCTACTACCCGGCCAACTACGGGTTCATCCCCCGCACCCTCGGCGACGACGGCGACCCCCTCGACGTGCTCGTGCTGATGAGCGAGCCGGTCGTGCCGCTGTGCACGCTCCGCGCCCGCGCCATCGGGATGCTCCCCATGCGCGACGAGGCCGGGGGCGGCGAGAAGGTCGTGGCCGTGTGCGTGGACGACCCCGAGTTCAGCGTCTACCGGGAGCTCGGCGACCTCCCCGCGCACCGCCGCCGCCTCATCGAGCGGTTCTTCCTCGACTACAAGGTGCTCGAGGGGAAGGCGGTCGAGACGGAGGCGTACCAGGGGCGCGACGAGGCCGTCCGCGTCATCGAGGAGGCCGTGGCCCGCTACGCCGAGCGCTTCCCCGAGCGCGCCTGGCGAGAAGCTTAGCAACCCGGACCGCCCAAACGACGACGGTGGCGCCAAAAGGGCCTATACTGATTAGGCTTACCTCCGCCCACCTCTCGGCCGTCCTGCCATGTACCGCGCCCTCCTGCTCCTCGCCTTCCTCGCCCCGGCGACCTCTGCCCAGGCCCCCCGCACGATCAGCCACCAGGGCTATCTCGAACAGGACGGCGCCCCCGTCAGCGCCACCCTCCCGATCACCTTCGGGCTCTTCGCCGTGGCTTCCGGCGGCACGGCGCTCTGGACGGAGGCGCACCCCGCCGTGGACGTGGCCGACGGCATCTACGGCGTCGTGCTCGGCAGCATCACGAGCCTCGACGGCGTGGACTTCAACCGGCCGCTCTGGCTCCAGGTCCGCGTGGACGGGAACACGCTGAGCCCCCGCACGGCGCTGACGGGCGTTCCCGCGGCGATGACCCTCCCGGCCGGGGCCACGGTCTCGGGCGCCGTGACGACGGGCAGCCAGGCCGCCCTCGGCGGCGTCAACACCGCCACGAGCGGGACGGCCTACGGACTCTACGGCGAGAGCGCGGTGACGGGGCCCAACGGCGCTGGCGTCTACGGCGTTGCCCCTCGTAACGGGGTCGTCGGCCTCGCGACGACCACCGGGACGGCTACGGGGTTCGGCGTCGCCGGGAACTCGACGGCGCCGACGGGGACGCATTACGGCGTCTGGGGCAGCAGCGCCTCGACCACCGGGCGTGGCACGTTCGGGTGGGCGACGGCCACGACCGGGGTGAACTACGGCGTGTACGGCCTGACGCAGTCCACGGGAGGCCGTGGCGTCTACGGTCACGCCGATGCGAACAGCGGCATCACCTACGGGATCTATGGGGAGAGCGACTCCGAAGACGGATACGGCGTCTACGGCACGGCGCCGGAGGTGGGAGTCTTCGGGATCGCCACCGACGGGGCCATCACCAGTGCCAAGGGCGTCTGGGGGGAGTCGCCCTCCCCCGAAGGCGACGGTGTGCTGGGCTTCGCCAGCGCGACCTCGGGCGAGAACGCGGGCGTCACCGGGTGGAGCGCGTCGTCGGAAGGGCGGGGTGTGCGCGGCCTCGCGCTGTCCGATGCGGGCATCAACTATGGCGTCTACGGCGCCTCCGAATCGCCCCACGGCTCCGCGGCGGGCGTGTACGGGACGGCCTCTCGCAACGGCGTGGTCGGCGTGGCCACCGGGGGCGGCGGGTCCACCGCCGTCGGGGTGACCGGCACGTCGACGGCCACGAGCGGCCTGCACTATGGCGTGCTCGGGGCGACCGCCTCTACTGGCGGGCGCGGGGTCCTCGGCTGGGCCACGGCGGCCACGGGCGCGGCCCACGGCGTCTACGGCCTGACACAATCCACGACCGGGCGCGGCGTCTACGGGCACGCGCAGGCGGCCTCCGGCACCAGCTACGGCGTCTACGGTGAGAGTGCGTCGAGCAGCGGCTACGGCGGCTACTTCGTCGGCCATACGGGAGCCCACGGCCAGACGAGCGCACCCAACGGGCGGGCCGTCCGCGGCGTCGCGACCGGCGCCTTCTCCGTCGGCGTCTGGGGCGAGAGCACGGACAGCGACGGGACGGGCGGCGTGTTCATCGGCCGGCGGGGCGTCCGCGCCAGCAGCACGAGCAACGACCTCGAGGACCTCATCCTCGGCGGCACCTCCTCGGCGAACGACGACGGGCGCCTGTTCACCGACCGGAACTACCAGAGCTCCGACCTCTGGCTCCACTCCAACGACGCCGTCGTCGTCCACCTCGACTACAACGGCGACGGCGAGGACGCCGACTTCGAGATCCGCAACGGCGCCGGCACCGTCATCTTCAACGTGGATGACTCCGGCGCTGTCTCCGTCAACGGCGTCATCGTCCACAGCTCGGACTTCTACCGGAAGGAAGGGATCGTGCCCGTGAACCCGGCCGACGTGCTGGACCGGATCGCGGCGCTCCCCGTCGCGGAGTGGTCGTACCGGGGCGAAGCGGCGCGCCACATCGGCCCGATGGCGCAGGACTTCCACGCCGCCTTCGGCCTCGGCGATACCGACACCGGCATCGCGACGGTGGACGCCGACGGCGTGTCGCTGGCCGCGATCCAGGCGCTCTACGAGCGCGTCCGCGAGCAGGACGCGCGGCTCGCGGCGCAGGCCGCGCAGATCGAGGCCCTCCTCCGGCGCGTCGAGGCGCTGGAGCGCGCGGGCGAGTAGTGCCGCTACGCCTCGCCGCTGGGCGGGTGGAACGAGAACTGCGGCCCCTGCACGCCCGTCTCGCCGATGGGCCCGTACTGCGCCTCGTAGCGCCCGATGTTCTCCTTGAGCGCCGCCAGCAGCCGCTTCGCGTGCGGCGGCGAGATGATGATGCGGCTCTTGACGCGCGCCTTCGGCACCCCCGGCATCACGCGGATGAAGTCGAGGATGAACTCCTCGGGGGAGTGCGCGATCATCACGAGGTTCGCGTAGATGCCCTCGGCGATCTCCTCGGTCAGCTCTATCGAGAGCTGGGGC
The DNA here is from genome assembly GCA_035304085.1 of Rubricoccaceae bacterium. GTDB lineage: Bacteria > Bacteroidota > Rhodothermia > Rhodothermales > Rubricoccaceae > DATGQT01. The sequence goes on along the minus strand of DATGQT010000219.1, from coordinate 5,253 downwards.
GGCGCGGCCGGCTTCTCTTTCGGTTCCATGCGGGGGCTCCGGTCAAGGGGAGGCGGAAGGTACGGCGCGCGCGCTACGCCTGCCCGTTCCGCGCGCGCGCGGCCCCGGCGAGCGCGGCGATGAGGTCGCTCCGCGTGACGATGTGGTACGCGTTGTCGGCGCCCTTGACGAGGACGGCCCCCGCCTCGCCGTCGAGGTAGGCCGAGAGGCCCTCGACGTGGATGTCGGCCTCGACGATGGGGAGCGGCGGGGCCATGACCTCGGCGACGGGGCGCGTCCGCGCCTCGGGCGCCTCGATGAGGCGGCTGAGGACGTGGCGCTCGGAGAGGCTGCCGACGTTGTGGCCCTCGGCGTCGAAGACGGGCACCTGGCTGATCCCGTGCTCGGTCATCACGGCCACGGCGTCGGCGAGCGTGGCCTCGGGCGCGACGACGAGGACGCCGTCGGGGCGCTCGACGGTGTCGGCGCGACGCCGCCGCGCGGCGAGGACGTCGCGGACGGTGAGCCCCTGCTCCTCGAGGAACCCGTGGCGCCGCATCCACTCGTCGTTGTAGGTCTTGGCGAGGTAGCGGAAGCCGGAGTCGGGCAGGAGCACCACCACCACGTCGTCCTCGGAGAGCGCGTCGCGGTGGGCGTCGAGCCACTGGAGGGCACCGGCCACGGCCATGCCGGAGGACTGCCCGCAGAAGAGGCCCTCCTCGCGCGCCAGCCGCCGCGTCATCTGCATCGCCTCCTTGTCCGTGACGCGGACGTAGTCGTCGACGAGCGAGAAGTCCATGTTGCCCGCGAGGATGTCCTCGCCGACGCCCTCGGTGAGGTACGGGTAGATCTCGTTCTCGTCGAAGACGCCGCCGGAGTGGAAGTACTTGTAGTAGACGGAGCCGTAGGGGTCCACGCCGATGGTCTTGACGGCGGCGTTCCGCTCCTTGAGGTACTTCGTGGTGCCGGAGATCGTGCCGCCGGTGCCGGCGCCGCAAACGAAGTGCGTGATGCGGCCGTCCGTCTGCGCCCACAGTTCGGGGCCGGTGGTGCGGTAGTGGGCCTCGGTGTTGGCGGGGTGGTCGTACTGGTTCGGGTAGAAGCTGTTGGGGACCTCCTGGCTGAGCCGCTTCGCGACGGAGTAGTACGAGCGGGGGTCGTCCGGGGCGACGGCCGTGGGGCAGACGACGACCTCGGCGCCGAGGGCGCGGAGCACGTCGATCTTCTCCTGGCTCTGCTTGTCGGTCGTCGTGAAGATGCACTTGTACCCCTTCACGATGGCGGCGAGCGCGAGGCCGGCGCCGGTGTTCCCGCTCGTCCCCTCGATGATGGTGCCGCCGGGCTTCAGCAGCCCCCGCCGCTCGGCGTCCTCGATCATGGCGACGCCGATCCGGTCCTTCACCGAGCCGCCGGGGTTGAAGAACTCGACCTTCGCGAGGAGGGTGCAGGGGAGTCCGGCGCCGAGCCGGCGGAGCCGGACGAGCGGGGTGTCGCCGATGGTGTCGAGGATGGAGTCGTGCCACATGGCAGGAGGGGCTGGAGGAGCGGGCGGGGCGGGGGCGCGAGGCGAGATGCCCGACCACCCTCCCCGCCTCGCCGGACGGGTCGTTATTCGGGAAGCTACGCCCCGCGCCCGGAGCCCCACCCGCACGCGCCTCGTCTTCGATGCGTTTGCACCGGCACGTTTGCACGGCACGTCTGTGAGCGTTTACTTGCCCCGTCCCCACCGCCACTCACCCGGCGCCTGCATGGACGTTGATCCATCACTCGCGGACGTCGCCGCCGACGTCCACCCCCTCGTCAAACCGGACCTCCTCGTCGCCACGTGCTCCGGCAGCGGCGCGCGGCTCCACGCCAACGAGGCGTGGACGCGGGTCTTCGGCGACGACGCGCTCTGGGCCCGCCTCCCCGGCGAGGACGTCCGCTTCGCCAACGAGTACCTCTCGGACGCCGCGCGCGGGCTCCTCGTCACGCACCAGGTGTTCCTCGTCGAGCAGCCCGAGCGCGACCTCCCCGTCCCCGTCCTCCTCCACTTCGTCCCCGTGCACGGCCCCGGGGCCGAGCCCGGCCGGCTCCCCGTCGTCGTCACGGGCGAGGTGCTCCAGGAGCCGGTGAGCTGGGCGGCCGACCAGACGCGGCGGCGGCGGATCGAGATGCTCGGGCAGATGACGATGGGGATCGCGCACGACTTCAACAACCTCCTCACGACCATCCTCGGCCACATCGAGCTGCTCCGCTCCCAGATCGCCGCCGAGGCGAGCGTGTTCGCCGAGGACATGCTCGGCCAGATCCGCACCGTCGAGCGCGCCGCGAGCGACGGCGCCGCCCTCGTCGGGCGGATCCAGCAGTACATCCGGCACGAGAAGCAGGAGCACTTCGAGCCCGTCTCGCTCCGCACCCTCGTCGAGGAGGTCGTCACGCTGACGCGGCCGTACTGGCACAACGAGCCGCGGCGGCGGGGCATCCGCATCGAGCTCGAGACCGACCTCCAGGAGACGCCGCCGATCCAGGGGTGGCCGACGGAGCTGCGCGAGGTCTTCGTCAACCTCATCCTCAACGCGGTGCAGGCGATGCCGGCCGGCGGGTTCCTCCGCCTCCGCACCCTCTCCGACCCCACGCGCGGGGCGGTGGCCGAGGTCGAGGACACCGGCGTCGGGATGAGCGCGCGCGTGCGGGCGCGGATCTTCGAGCCCCTGTTCACGACGAAGGGCGAGGGCGGCTCGGGCATGGGGCTGACCGTCTCCTACGGCATCGTGCAGGAGCACAACGGCGTCATCGAGGTGGAGAGCGAGCCGGGCCGGGGCACCCGCTTCCGCCTCGTCTTCCCGCCCGCCCGAAAGAGGCGCGAGCGCCTCGGGGCCGAGACCGCCGTCGGGGCCGAATCCGAGCCCCCGGCCGCCCGCGGCCCCGCGCGCACGCTCCGGATCCTCGTGGTGGACGACGAGCCGATGGTGCGCACGGTCACGGCCAAGCTCCTCAACCTCAAGGGGCACACCGTCACGGAGGCCGCCGGCGGCCCCGAGGCGCTCGCCCTCCTCGACGAGGCCCCCTTCGACGTGGTCGTGACCGACCTCTCGATGCCGGAGATGAGCGGGCGGGAGCTCGCCGCGCACGTGCGCCGTCGGTGCCCCGACCTCCCCATCGTCCTCCTCACCGGCGACACCGACGCGCAGGAGGACGTCGAGCACCTCGACGCCGTCGTCCAGAAGCCGTTCAAGCTCGACGCGCTGGAGGCGACGATCCAGCGGGTTCTGCGGAAGGATTGACGCACGTGGGTGCAAGTCCCCCAACAGTCTTGACATCGTGGAGGGGGTACTATACTTTGGCGACAGTCTCAATTGCTGAATCAACGAGGCTCGTCATGAACAGACCAGCTACTCGTGTGCTCTACACAGCATTTGCTCTCTTCGCCGTGCTCACACTCGGCATCGTCGCCTGCGACGCGGTGGACCGGTCGGGTACCACGCCGGAAGGGGCCGTGCGCCTCGACGACGGCGAGGTCGTGAAGCCGCTGGCCCGCTACGCGGATGGGGAGCTGGCCCTGCTCGCAAGCGATACGGAGGTGCGGGAGACCCTGATGGCGGTGGGGCGCGAGGTGATCCCGGACGTAGCGGAGGTGCGCTTCGAGGAACCGGTGCTCGAAGTGATCGAGGGCCGGCCCCTCCTCAGCATGCGGGGGACGAGACCGGATGGGAACTGTGCGCTGATCTACATGGAGCTGGGGACGGTACGCGAGGGGCGCGTCGGGCCGGTCCACCGGCTGAGCGGCGACACGCCTCTGCTCTTCGAAACCCCCGGGGGAGCCTGCAACGGCGACCCGTGCAATCGTTGCTCCTGGGTGTGGAACGGTGACGGCTTCATCTGCGCCTGCACCGGGACCGGCCCCGGCGGGGAACCCGGCTGGTGCAACCACAGCACGCGCATCGCCGACTGACCCCGACTCCGGCTGACGCGGTATGGGTCAGCCGGTCCCGTCGGCACCAACCCTGAGGAGGGCATCGGGCTCATGTCCGGCGCCCTTTCTCATGCCTCGCCTTCCTCCTCCCACCGCCGCGCCATGAGGCTCCGGCGCTCGCCGACGGCCTCGTCGTCCTCGCCTTCGGGCGGGCGGGGGTCGAGGTGGAACAGCGCCACGAGCGCGTCGAAGAGCCGGGGGTGGTGGCGCCGGAGGCGGACGGGCCGCTCGAAGAACTGTTCGACGGCCACGGCGAACAGCTCGGCCGCATCGGTGGAGGCGTAGCGGCGGAGGACGGAGCGGCCGAGCTGGGCCGCCCGCATCTCCTCCCTCACCAGCGCCCGCCACGCCCCCTCCGACGAGGGGTCGAGCAGCGACGGCAGCCCGTCGGCGCCGGCGCCGGTGAGGTCGAAGAGGTGGGCGAGCTCGTGGAGGACGACGTTGTAGCCGTCGGCCCGCGCCCAGCCGGCCTCGACGGCGGGGACGGAGAGGACGACGGGGCCCTGCGGGTGCACCATCCCGTCGTAGTAGGCGTCCTCGTCCTCGACCTCGTACTCCTCGTCGAAGGTGCCGGGGTAGAAGAGGAACGTGCGGCCCTGCGGGAGCTCCCAGTCCGGCCGCCCGTGGAGCAGCAGCGCCGCCCCCGCCCCGACGGCGAGCCGCAGCTCGTCCGTCACCTCGGCGCCGGGGACGGCCTCGAACCGGCTCTCGGCCAGCGTGATCTGGACGTCGCGCTCGAAGCGGCGGCGGGCGCGGGCGTCGAGGCGGCGGTAGAGCGGGACGTGCGCGGCGAGCCAGTCGCGCCACGGCGCGGGGAACGGCTGCCGGACGACCCGCAGCCGCCGGAGCGGCCGCCGCACCCCGATGCCGAGCACGACGGCGGCGGCGAGGAGCCCGTACCACGCGCTCCCCCCGAGCTGGCCGGCCAGCACCGCCCCCACCACCCCCACCAGCACGGCGAAGACGAGCACGAAGGCGAGGTCGGCGCGGCGGACGAGGCGCATCTCGGGAGCGTCGAGCGTCGAACGGGGAACGTCGAACGGGGGGCGACGAGCGGAAACGTAGGCGTGGACGCCGGGCACCGCGGCGGGTTCGCCGACGGTACACGGCACGCCGAGTTTACTGCCGGGCCCGCCGTCCTCCCCCGCTCCGCCTTCGCCGTTCGACGCTAGCCGCTCGCCGTTCCGAAAACCCGGTGCGGTTTCCGTCGTTCTGTCCTTCCTCCTTCCCCGCCGCCCCATGCCAACACCCGCGTCCCCCCTCCTCCTCAGCGACGACCCCCTCCTCGGCGACGACCCCGAGCAGAGCATCCCCCTCCT
>DATGQT010000218.1:0-12774 GCA_035304085.1 Rubricoccaceae bacterium | reverse complement strand
GGGGGCGGCGTTCCGCGCGAGGGCGGCGACCCATCAGCGCGTGTCTATGAAGGTTGATCGTTCCCCCTCCCCCTGCGCAGCGGGGAGAGGGCCGGGGAGGGGGGCCTGGAGGCAACGCTGATCGAGCGGGAGGCCCCCTCCCCCTGGCCCCCGATGATCCCCGCGCTTCCTCTGCCGCGAAGCCTCCGGCTTCGCCCCCTCGCGAGGGGAGGGGGAGGACCCATTCATAGACCGGCTTTCAGGCTCGCCCTCGCGAGGCCCACGCGCCCTCGCGGAATCGGATGTGGCACGGGCCTTACTGCCCACCGCCCACGGCCCACCGTCCACCGCCGCCAGACGGGCGCGGCTTTTGAGCGTCACGCGGGCGCGGCATTTGGCCGCTCCAAACGGCCTCGCCGGGGGCCTCACCCCCCACCCGGCGGCTACGCCTCTACCCCTGCCGGGTAGAGACTACCCACCCGGCCGACGCCTCCCCCCGCCAAGCTCCCCTCCCGATGTCGAACGCGCAGACCCCGCTCAACCTCAAGCTCTACCGCGTGCTGCTGCTCGTCGGCGGCATCGTCGTCATCGCGTTCGGCCCGCTCTACCGCGTGGCCGAGCCCGGCATCGACGACCCCCTCTTCCTCCGCCTGGCCGTGGGCCTCTCGTGCCTCGTCCTCGTCGGGCTCACGTTCGCGAGCGACTGGTTCCGGCGGAACGCGCTCACGGGCATCTACGGGCTGTTCTACCTCGTCTCGGCGTGGCAGGTGTGGCTGACGTACCTCAACGACCTCTCCGTCAACACCACGTTCGGGATGATGCTCGTCATCTTCGGGTGCGCGGTGGGGTTCCGGAAGCCGAGCCACCTCGCCGTCTACTCCATCCTCGTGGTGCTGGCGACGGCGACGACGGCGTTCCTCGTGAAGGACCCGGCCATCTCGCGCGTGACCTACCTCGCCACGCTGAGCGCCATCGCCGTCCTCGGCTACTTCGTCCTCCGCAGCCGGATGGAGATGGTGGACTCGCTGCGCGAGGCGATGGAGGCGGCCAACGTGGCGGCGAAGGCGAAGAGCGAGTTCCTCGCCACGATGAGCCACGAGATCCGCACGCCCATGAACGGCGTCATCGGGATGACCTCGCTCCTCTCCGACACCGACCTCACGGACGAGCAGCGGGACTACGTCGAGACCATCCGCGTCTCGGGTGAGAGCCTGCTCACCATCATCAACGACATCCTCGACTTCTCGAAGATCGAGGCCGACAAGATCGAGCTCGAGGAGCAGCCGTTCGAGATCCGGCAGTGCGTCGAGGAGGCGCTCGACCTGCTGACGCAGAAGGCGGCCGAGAAGCGGATCGAGATCGCCGCCCTCATCGCCGAGGACGTCCCCGAGGCCGTCCTCGGCGACGTGACGCGGCTGCGCCAGGTGCTCGTCAACCTCCTCGGCAACGCCGTCAAGTTCACCGAGCACGGGGAGGTCGTCGTCTCGGTCGAGAGCCGGAACGTGCGCGCGTCGGGGAGCCAGCGCGTCCACGAACTCCTCTTCGCCGTCCGCGACACCGGCGTCGGCATCCCCGAGCACCGGCTGAACCGGCTGTTCCAGTCGTTCACGCAGGTGGACTCCTCGACGACGCGGAAGTACGGCGGGACCGGGCTCGGGCTGGCCATCAGCCGGCGGCTGGCCGAGCTCATGGGCGGGACGATGTGGGTCGAGAGCACCGTCGGCGAGGGCTCGACGTTCTACTTCACCGTGCTCGTGAGCGAGGCGACGATGCCGGAGGTGGCCGAGCGGCCCTCGCTGAAGGGGGTGCAGCCGATCCTCGAAGGCAAGCGCGTCCTCGTCGTCGACGACAACGCGACGAACCGGAAGATCCTCCTCAAGCAGGCGGAGAACTGGGGGATGCACCCGACGGCGTGGCCGTCCGGCCCCGAGGCGCTCGACTGGCTCGACCGCGGGGGCCAATACGACGTCGCGCTGCTGGACATGCAGATGCCGGAGATGGACGGGCTCGAGCTGGCCGAGGCGCTCCGCGCCCGCCCGGCCTTCCGCGAGTGCCCCATCGTGATGCTCTCGTCGGTGGGCCAGCGCGTCCGCGCCGGCGGCGTCCTCGACGCCGCGCTCACGAAGCCGGTCAAGCAGAGCCAGCTCTACGACGTCCTCGCCACGGTGGCGAACACGCAGGCGCGCCTCCGCCAGATGCCGGGCGAGTGGACGGCGCCCGAGCCGCCGGCCCCCATCGAAGAGCGCGCGGCACCCGCCCCCGCCTTCGAGGCTCCCGCCTCCGAGGCCCCCGCTCCCACCCGCGAAGCCCCCCCTGCGCCACCGGCCGAGGCTCCCGCCGAGGCTCCCGCCGCCGCCAACGGGGCGCCCGCCGTGCGCCCCTCCGCCCCGCCGACGTGGGCGGAAGAGGCGCCGAAGGCCCGCACGCCGCTGCGTATCCTCCTCGCCGAGGACAACGCGGTCAACCAGAAGGTCGCCCTCGGCATCCTCTCCCGCCTCGGCTACAAGGCCGACGTCGCCGCCAACGGGCTCGAAGTGCTCAAGGCGCTCGAGCTGGCCGACTACGACGTGATCCTGATGGACGTGCAGATGCCGGAGATGGACGGGCTCGCCGCCACGCGCCACATCCGGCAGAACGTCCCCCGCGAGAAGCGCCCCCGCATCGTCGCCATGACGGCTAACGCGATGCACGGCGACCGCGAGCGCTGCCTCGAGGCCGGGATGGACGACTACATCCCGAAGCCGGTCCGGCACGAGGACCTCTCCGCCGCGCTCGACCGCTGCGTCCGCATCGTGCTCAACCGCCTCCCGCCCGAGGAGCACCAGAAGGCCGCCGCGCCGGCGCCCGCGGTGCCCGTCGAGCGGCAGGCGCGCTCGCTCGACCTCAACACCCTCATCGGGCCCAAGACGGCCCGCCCGCGCCCCGCCGCCGAGCCCCCCCCGGCCGCATCCGCACCCCCGAGGCCGGCGGCGCCGGCCCCGCCGGCTGCGGCCCCGCCCACCCCGGCCCCGCAGCCCATTCCGAGCGGGCCTGCTCCGGCATCGCCGGCCCCGCCCATCGTGGCGGCGACGCCGGCTCCGGCGCCCCGGCCCCCCGTCGCACCCGCCGTGGCGGCGGGAGCACCGGCGGCGGCGCTCCCGCCCGTGGACCCGGCCGCCCTCGACGCCGAGGCGCACGCCGTCCACGCGCACCTCCGCGAGCTCACGGGCGTCGAGGACCTCGGCTTCGTGGAGGAGGTGCTCTCGAGCTACCTCCGCGCCGACCTCGTGCTCGTCGCCCAGATCCAGGCGGCCCACGGCGCCGGCGACGCCGTGAGCGTGGCGAAGGCCGTCCACAAGCTGAAGTCGTCCAGCGGCATCCTGGGCGCGGCCGAGCTCGCCGCGCGCTGCGCCGAGCTGGAGGGGCGCGCTCGCGCCGGCCAGCTCAGCGGCACCGAGGACCTCGTCGGCGCGGTCGCCCACGGCGTGCGGCTGTTCCACCGCGTCGCCGAGCGCGCCCTCACGCTGGTGCAGGAGCGCGCCGGGGCGACCTTGGCCGCCCCCGCCGCCCCCTGAGCGTTCCGCCGGCAAGGCAGGTGACCGCGCCTCCCGAAGAGAGGCGCGGCCGTCGCCGTTTCCGCCTGCGCCGTGCCCACGTGCCCAGAGCGCTCGGAACGGGACTCACTCGTCACCTGGGCCGTCTCACCCTGGTGCGCGGGGGCTTTTTCGGCGGCGATCCGGCGCGCGCGCGTGCCAATCCGCACGTGCGGAGGCCCGGGGCGCATCCCGGCGCCAGGCTTGACGATGTACCCGGCGTCCTCGCCTCCCTCCGCCCCGATGTCCCTCTCCCTCTCCGCCGCCGCCGTCTCGGCCTCGCCCCTCACCGTCTATCACCGCGGCTTCGCCGTCTGGCTGCGGCGGATGCACGGGCGTTTCGGGGCCGGCTCGTTCGGATACGTCATCCGCCACCGCGGCCTCGTGCTCCACGCATCCGGGGGCGCCTACGGCTCGGCAGCCAGCGCCGCCCGCGCCGCGCGCCGCTTCGTGGACGACGCCCTCGGCGCCTTCGACCTCGCCCACGTCCCCTTCGACGCGGGCACCTGACCCGGCGCTGCTGCTGGCCCGCCCGGGCCGCCGCGTCTTCTGGAGCGGGGGTACGCATGGTGCCGCTCCTCGGCGTGGCGGCCCGGGGTCTCCCCCGGCGAGCGCACGCCCGAAGCGCACCCCGGCTACTCGTCTTCGTAGTAGAAGTCCTCGTTGGCCGTCGGATAGTCGGGCCAGACCTCCTCGATGCTTTCGTACGGCTCGCCGTCGTCCTCCATCTCGCGGAGGTTCTGGATGACCTCCGGGGGGGCGCCGGTGCGGTCGGCGTAGTCGATGAGTTCGTCCTTGGTAGCGGGCCAGGGAGCGTCCTCGAGGTACGCGGCGAGCTCCAGCGTCCAGTACATGAGCGTGCGGTGCGGGGGTGATGCGGGGTTCCCGGCGCGGCGGCGTCGGGCAACGGGGCGACTCGTGGGGAGCCGCACGATAGGGCGCGGCGGGCTCAGATGCAACTGCCACGCGCAAGGCGGCGTGGGGACCAATGGGGCCTCGCCCGGTTCCGGGGGAGGAAAAAAACTGTGGGGCGGCCGCCGGCGCGACCGCCCCACCCGTCAGGAGGGGGAGGGGCCTCAGTCGAACGAGGCCGTCTCGAGCTGGGCCGCCTCGAGGAGCGCCTGGTACTCCTGCGCGCTCACGCCGGGGACGAACGTGGCGACGGGGTTGAGCGCCTCGTCGTCGGCGAGGCGGCGGACCTCGTAGTGGAGGTGGGGCGCCGTCGAGAGGCCGGTGTGGCCGCTGTAGGCGATGAGCTGGCCGCGGCTGACGGGCTCGCCCGCCTTGACGACCGGCCGCGAGAGGTGGGCGTAGCGGGTCATCCGGTTGGCGAGGGGGTGGCGGATCTCGACCACGTTCCCGTAGCCGCCGCGCGTGCCCACGAAGGCGACCTCGCCGTCGGCCGTGGCGTAGACGGGCGTGCCGACGGGCGTGGGGAAGTCCACGCCGGCGTGCATGCGGGTGGTGCGGAGGATGGGGTGGCGGCGCATCCCGAAGCCGGAGGTCAGGCGGGCCCTGCGGAGGGGGAGGATGGCCGGCTGCTGCCGGATCTCGGCCTGCCGGCTCCGCGCCAGCCGCTCGAGCTCCTCGAACGAGCGGGACTGCAGCTGGAGCTGCCGCCCGAGCCGGTCGAACGTCTCGCTCGTGGTGCGGAGGAGCTCGGCCGTGGGGGCGCTGAACCGGTCGAAGTCGTCGGTGCGCGCGCCGCCGACGCCGAGGGTGAACTCGTCCTCCGAGATCGGCTCGGCCTCGAACACCGTCCGGTAGAGCTCGCGGTCGTGCTCGGCGAGGGCCTGGAGCTGGTCCGAGAACGAGGCGAGGTGGGCGTTGGCGCTCGCGAGCTGCTCGCGGAGCACCTCGATCTCCTGCTCCTGCGCCAGCTCCGTCGGCGACACGCCTGTCGAGGAGGCGATCCAGACGCCGACGGTGGCGAAGACGAGGGCGAGGCCGGCGACGATGCCCCCGCGGATGAGCCAGCGGGCGCGGTCGGGCTGCACCTCGACGAAGGTGCACGCCTCGTGGTCGTAGTAGTAATAGCTGTTCTTAGGCATGGGCGGCGGACGGCTTGGCGGGCGGTACTTGCCGGGCGTCGCAGCTTCGCCTGGGGGGCCTGCCGCAGGCGCCGTGGGTGAGGGCGGCGGCTGAGGGCGGGCTCTCCGGAAGAAGCGGCTCCCCGTCGGCGGGCGCCTGCAGGACAGCGGGGAGCGATCGCGGCGCCCCCGCTGACGCGGGCGTCGCAGCAGCACTCCCACACACGCCACCGCCCCGGCAAGGATTGAGCCGGGGCAACCTCGAAGCGCAGACGGCGCCGAGAACGACACCTAGATCGTGGTGGGGGAGCGCTTCTGCCGCCCCGAAAATAGGGGCAACCCCTAGGGGTGTCAACCTCGGCGTCACACGGGCCCGCCCGGCCGCGCTGCTCCCGCTCCGTTCGGGGCGCGCCGGCGCGCGGATCCCGCCAAATTCGAGCGTGGAGCGGCCCCACGCGGCCGGCCGCGCTCACTCGAAGTCGTGCTCGAACCACTCGATGCCGCGGCGCGGGCGGGCCGGGCCGTCGCCGCGCTGGATGCGCTCGGCGAGCCGCCGCGCGAACACCTCGGCCGGGTCGTAGCCGTAGTGCCGGAGGAGGTGGTTCATCGCGATCACCTCGCAGATGACCGTCACGTTTTTACCCGGGATGATGGGGAGTTTGACCGCCGGCAGCTCCACGTCCAGCACCCGCTCGGTCTCGTCGACCATCCCGATCCGCGTGTACTCCTCGGCCTCGTCCCACCGGTGCATCCGCACGATGACCTCGATCCGCTTCTGGAACCGGATGGCGCGGATGCCGAACATGGCGCGGACGTCGACGATGCCGAGGCCGCGGACCTCCATGAAGTGCTGGGCCAGCTCCGTCCCCGCCCCCATCAGCACCCCCTCCGCCTTCTTCGTCGCGATCACGACGTCGTCGGCGACGAGGCGGTGGCCGCGCTCGACGAGGTCGAGGGCGACCTCGGACTTCCCGATGCCGGAGGGGCCGGTGAGCAGGAGCCCGATGCCGTAGACGTCCACGAGCGAGCCGTGGAGGGTGAGCTGCTCCGCGAACTGGTCCTCGAGGAAGTCCCGCAGCCGGTACATGAACTCGACCGTCGGCATGGGCGTGCGGTAGACGGGGACGGCGGCGCGCTCGGCGGCGTCGAGGAGGGGCTCGGGGAGCTCGTTGTCCTCGGTGAGGACGATGCAGGGGAGGGAGAAGGCGAGGAGGCGCTCGAAGGCGCGCTGCCGCTCCTCCTCCGGGAGGTGCATGAGGAACCGGCACTCCGTGTTGCCGAGGACCTGGACGCGCTGGTGCGTGAAGAGCTCGGTGTAGCCGGCCAGCGCGATGCCGGGCCGGTGGAGGTTCACGTCCGTGACGAGGCGGGCCTCGGGGTCGGCCCCGTTGAGCGCCTCCATCGGCACGCCCACGCGCGCGCGCATCTGGTCGACCATGTAGGCCACCGTGATGGACTCCTTCTGGAACGGCTCGGGCTTTCGCATTGCGGATTTCGGATTTCGGATTTCGGATCTGGGCGGACTCAACCCGCAATCGCAAATCCGAAATCCGCAATCAGGGGACCTCCACCTTCTCCAGCACGCGCCCGACGACCTGCTCGGGCGTGACCTCCTCGGCCTCGGCCTCGTAGGTGACCGTGACGCGGTGGCGGAGGACGTCGGGGGCGAGGGCGCGGACGTCCTCGGGGGTGACGTAGGCGCGGCCGTCGAGGAAGGCGTGGGCGCGCGCGGCGAGGTTGAGGTGGATGGTGGCGCGGGGGCTGGCGCCGAAGGCGACGAGCCCTTCGAGGGCCTGGAGCCCGTAGCGCCGCGGCTCCCGCGTGGCGAGCACGAGGTCCACGACGTACCCCTCCACGCGCTCGTCCACGTAGAGGTCGTCGAGGACGGCGCGGGCGGCGAGGACCTCCTCCGGCCCCACCACCGGCGCGATGCGCGGGGCCTCCTCCGTCCGCGCCATCCGCCGCATGATCGCGAGCTCCTCCTCGCGCGAGGGGTAATCCACGACCACCTTCAGCATGAACCGGTCCACCTGCGCCTCCGGTAGCGGGTACGTCCCCTCCTGCTCGATGGGGTTCTGCGTGGCGAGGACGAGGAACGGCCTCGGCAGCGGGAACGTCGTCTCGCCGATGGTGACCTGGTGCTCCTGCATCGCCTCGAGCAGCGCGCTCTGCACCTTCGCCGGCGCGCGGTTGATCTCGTCGGCGAGGATGACGTTGGCGAAGATGGGGCCCTTCTTGACGGCGAAGCGGCCCTCGGCCTGGTTGTAGACGAGGGTGCCGACGAGGTCGGCCGGCAGGAGGTCCGGCGTGAACTGGATGCGCTGGAAGCTCGCGCGCACGGCGGCGGCCAGCGTCGAGACCGTCAGCGTCTTGGCGAGGCCGGGGACGCCTTCGAGCAGGACGTGCCCGCCGGCGAGGAGCCCGATCAGCAGCCGCTCCACCATCCGCTGCTGCCCCACCACCACCTGCCCCACGGCGTCGAGCAGCGGCCGGACGAACCGGCTCTGGACGGCGACGCGCTCGGTGACGGCGTGGAGGTCGAAGGCCGGGCGGGGCGCGGCGGCGGCGAGGGGCTGGGGCTCGGTCATGGGCGGGGGGATCGGCGGACGGGATGATACGCGCGTTTGAGCGCAGGTGCGCAGGAACGCACGAGGGCGAGCACGCCTGCACTCCTGCGCGCTCACACGCCCAGCCGCGCGCCCACCGCCAGCGGGTAGCCGTTGAGGAAATCGCGCGCGCTCATGCGGCGCTTCCCCTCACGCTGGAGCTCGCGTACCTCGACGGCCCCCTCGCCGCAGGCGACGACGACCCGCTCGCCGGCCTCGATGACGGCGCCGGGCGCGCCGCGGTGGCCGTGCTCGTCCACGACGGCCGTGCGGTAGAGCTTGACCTGGCTCCCGTCCGGGAGCGTGGTCCAGGCGGCGGGGTAGGGCGAGAGGGCGCGGACGTGGTCGTGGACGCGGCGGGCGGGCTGCCCCCAGTCGACCGCCATGTCCTCCTTGAACAGCTTGGGCGCGGGGCTGGCGAGGGCGTCGTCCTGCGGCACGGCCTCGGCCTCCCCCCGCTCGATGCGGCGGACGGTCTCGACGACGGCCTCGGCGCCGACCTCGGCGAGGCGGTCGTGCAGCTCGCCGGCCGTCTCGTCCGGCCCCACGGGCACGCGGCGCTGGAGGATGACGGCGCCGGTGTCCACCTGCGGCCTCAGGAAGAACGTCGTCACGCCGGTCTCGGCGACGCCGGCCATGAGCGCGCGGTTGATGGGGGCGGCGCCGCGGAAGGCGGGCAGCAGCGAGGCGTGGAGGTTGAACGCGCCGCGCCTGGCGAGCCCGTACACCTCCGGCGGCAGGATGCGGAAGGCGACGACGACGATGACGTCGGGCTCGAGGGCCGCCAGCTCGGCCTGGAACCCCTCGTCCCGGAGCGACGCCGGCTGGAACACGGGCAGCCCGGCCGCCTCGGCGGCCTCCTTGACGGCCGACGGCTGCATCCGCTGCCCCCGCCCCGCCGGCCGGTCCGGCACCGTCACGACGGCGACGGGCCGGTAGCCGGCGTCGAGGAGGGCGCGGAGCGAGGGCACGGCGAAGTCGGGCGTGCCCATGAAGACGATGCGCATGGGATGAGGCAGACGGGCGTGCAAGCAGACGAGCGGGCAGGAGCACGTGCACCGATGCACGCCTGCGCTCCTGCGCCCGAAAAACTACGCCTTCCCTTCGGACGGCAGGGGCTTTCGTACGGGCTCGGGGGACGCCAGTAGGTGGCCGCCGGGCCCTCGTCGTGCTCGCCATGGCGGCGCCCTACCGGCGGAACGGCCAGGGCTGAGACGAGCGCGCCCCGCGCCGGGGGTGGCACGGGGCGCGGGAGAAGGGTCCGGCGGGGACCGCTATCTCCAGGCGGCTCGGGGCGTCACGTCTACATCCGCGTGCGGTCGTCCCAGACGGGGATGAGCAGGCGGTAGTCCCCCATCCCCGTCTCGTCGACGAAGATGAAGCGGCGGCCGTGGCGGTTGTAGTACCAGATCTCGTAGGGCTTCGTGCCGTAGTTGAACGGGTGGCGCTCGACCATGTCCGGCTCGCCGAAGCGGATGAAGACCTCGCCGCGGTCGGTGTTCCAGCCGGCGTCGCGCATCCGGCCGTACTGCTCGTTGGCGTAGGCGACGCGGTAGTAGTACTCCTCCATCCGCTCGTTGCGGCGGGTGCCGGGCGAGGGGTCGCGGCGGTCCCAGAACGCCTGGAACAGGCGGACCTTCTCCTCGGGGGTCGCCGCGTTGCGCATGGCCTGGATCTCGCTGTCGCGGGCGACGTAGCGGAGCTGGGAGATGGCCTCCTCGATGTCGCTGATCTGCCCCTCGAGGCCCATCCAGCGGACGGACAGCGGCTTGTTCGTCTCCGCGAGGAGGCGGCCGTCGGCGGCCTCGATGCGGATCGAGAGCACGTAGTCCCCCACGCGGAGCCGGTCGGTCTCGATGCGGAGCGTGGCGGGGTTGCGCCCGGCGCGCACCGAGAGCGGCTCGGAGAGGACGAGCGGCGTGCCGAGGTCGGTCTGCTCGCGCTCGGAGAGGCCGAGGAGGGCGCGGAAGCTCGGGCGCTCGCGGTAGCGCCCCTCCTCCGTCGCCACGTACGTCACGCGGAGGTCGGCCGCCTGCTGCGCGTACACCTCGTAGTAGACCGTGAACGCCTCCTGGTCCGTGCGGACGACGCCGCCGACGTTGGGGAAGAGCCGGCCGCCGGCGTCGTAGCGGTCGAGGACGAGGGGGTCCGAGAGGGCGATGCCGTGGGTGTAGGCGTCCACCTGGACGCCGGCCTCGCGCACGAACGAGCGGCGGCTGGCGGCGTCCTCGAGCTGCACCTCGACGGCGTAGCGGCCCGGCTCGACCTCGAGCGACTGCGTGGCGCGGTCGATCGTGGCGTGGGCCTGCGTCTCCTCGTAGGTCGGCACGGCCACCTCGCGCTCCCACGAGCGCGTGGTCACGAGCCCCTGCCGCTGCCCCTCGTCGTCGAGGCGGTGGACCTCGACGGAGACGGTGTAGCGGGCCTCGAAGCCGCCCGGGCGCGAGAGGAACCGGAGGTTCGAGTACGGGATGGCCGTGTAGACGTCGATCTGCGGGACCCCGGCGTCGGTGCGGGTGCCGACGACGTCGAGGTCGAACTCGGGCTGGTAGGCCGCCTGCGCGTGGGCGCTCCCCGCGAGGCCGGCGGCCCCTGCGGCGAGCAGGAGGGCGATCAGGAGGCGGGAGGCCACAGCGAGCCGTAGCGCGGCGGGACGGGCGAGATAGGCGTAGCGGACGCTCATAGGCCCAGAGGGGCTGACGGGGGCGATGGAACGGTGGCGGTGCGCGGGCCGGTTCCCACTCGGGGCGTCCCTTTCAGGGCGCGCCAGCGCGCGGCTGCACAGCCTACAAGATGCGCGGGCGAGGGCGCCTCCGCCACCCCTCCCCGCCCGAACCGCCGCCGCACCCGGCCGAGCCGCCGAAACGGGGGGCCGAACCGTCGCGCGGGCGTTGCCGGGAAAGCCCGGCGGCTCCGCTCAGTCGAAGAGGGCCTGGACGAAGGCGGCGCGGTCGAACACCTGGAGGTCCTCGATCCCCTCGCCGACGCCGATGTACTTTACGGGGATGCGGAACTCGTTGGAAATGCCAATCACGATGCCCCCCTTGGCGGTGCCGTCGAGCTTGGTGAGGACGAGGCCCGTCACGTCCACGTGCTGCGTGAACGCCTCGGCCTGGCGGAGGGCGTTCTGGCCCGTCGAGGCGTCGAGGACGAGGAGCACCTCGTGGGGGGCGCCGTCCACCTGCCGGTCCATCACGCGCTTCACCTTCGCGAGCTCCTCCATCAGCCCCACCTGGTTGTGGAGGCGCCCGGCCGTGTCGATGAGGACGACGTCGGCGCCGCGCGCCTTCGCGGCGGCCAGCGTGTCGAAGGCGACGGCGGCGGGGTCGGCGCCCTGGTACTGCTTGATGAGCTCGACGCCGGCCCGCTGCGCCCAGATCTCGAGCTGCTCGATGGCGGCGGCGCGGAAGGTGTCGGCCGCGCCGAGGAGCACCTTCTTCCCGGCGGCCCGGTAGCGCGCGGCGATCTTCCCGATGGAGGTCGTCTTCCCGACGCCGTTGACGCCGACGACCATGATGACGTGCGGCTTGTTCGGGAGCGGCGCCGCGAAGTCGGCCGGCCGCTCGGGCTCGGCGCCGAGCAGCAGGTCGGCGATCTCGTCGCGGATGATCGCGTTGAGCTCCTTCGTCGAGACGTACTTGTCGCGGGCGACGCGGGCCTCGATGCGGCGGATGATCTCGAGCGTGGTCTTGACGCCGACGTCGGAGGTGACGAGGACCTCCTCGAGGTCGTCGAGCACGGCGTCGTCCACGGTGTCCTTGCCGGCGACGGCGCGGCTGAGCTTGCCGAAGAAGGAGGTCTTGGTCTTCTCGAGGCCTTCCTGGAGGCGCTCCTGCTCGGAGGGCGCGCCCTCCTTCTTGCCGAAGCCGAACAGGGCCATGGGGATCGGGGGATTGGGGATCGGGGGACCGGATGATCGGGCGGTGGGCCGGGAGACCCGATGATCCGACGATCCGATCCCCCGATCCCCTCAATCTTCGGGGAAGACGACGTGGCCGTGGGCGTCCACGCGTGCGCGCGAGCCGGGCCGCATGATCCGGTAGAAGCGGACGCCGTAGTCGGCGACGGAGACGAGCATGACGGCGGCCGTGGCCCAGATGCAGGCCTGCATGAGGTGGTCCGCCGCCCCGAGGAGCGCGGCGACGACCGTCGCCGCCAGCAGCGTCACGGCGATCTTCCCCGACCACAGGCTCGTCGTGAACCGCCCGAGCCGCCGCGTCTGCAGCAGCCCGCCCGCGGCCAGCAGCGCGTCGCGGACGACGGCGAGGGCGACGAACCACAGCGGGAGGTTCGGCTCGACGGGCCGCGCGAGCAGGGCCACCGTCACCCCCGCCGCCGCCAGCTTGTCGGCCGTCGCGTCGAGCACCTTCCCCCACTCCGAGACGGTGTCGCTCCAGCGCGCCACCTTCCCGTCGAAGAAGTCGGTGGCGACGGCGAGCCCGATGAGGCCGAACATCGGCCCGACCGGCCCGCCGCGATAGACGAGGTAGGTGATGGGGGCGACGAGGAGGACGCGGGCGAGGCTGAGCGCGTTGGCCACGGTCCAGAACCGCCCCATCTCCGGGAACGACGGGCGGGGCGGTATGG
>DATGQT010000217.1:0-7524 GCA_035304085.1 Rubricoccaceae bacterium | reverse complement strand
CTCGGCTACCCGACGCAGAAGCCCGAGGCGCTGCTGGAGCGCATCATCGCCGCCAGCAGCAACCCCGGCGACGTCGTGCTCGACCCCTTCTGCGGCTGCGGCACCGCCATCGCCGCCGCCCAGAAGCTCGGCCGCCGGTGGATCGGCATCGACATCACCCACCTCGCCGTCACCCTCATCAAGCACCGCCTCCGCGACGCCTTCGGCGACGAGGCCGCCTACGAGGTCGTCGGCGAGCCCGTGACCGTCGACGGCGCGCGGGCGCTGGCCGAGGAGGACCGCTACCAGTTCCAGTACTGGGCCCTCGGCCTCGTCGGCGCCCGCCCCCACGAGCAGAAGAAGGGCGCCGACCGCGGCATCGACGGCCGCCTCCCCTTCTTCGACGACAACTCGGGCCGCGCCAAGGAGGTGCTGATCCAGGTGAAGTCCGGCGCCGTCTCGTCCCAGGCCGTCCGCGACCTCCGGGGCACCGTCGAGCGCGAGGGCGCCGCCCTCGGCGTGCTGATCTCGCTGGAGCCGCCGACGGCGCCCATGCGGAAGGAGGCCTTCGCCGCCGGCTACTACCAGTCGCCCGACGGCGAGAAGTACCCCCGCCTCCAGCTCCTCACGGCCGAGGAGCTCCTCGACGGCTACGGCGTCGAGATGCCGCGGTGGAGCCGGCGGGCGTCGTTCAAGCAGGCCCCCCGCGCCCGCCGCCCCGGCGGCCCCGCCCAGGGCGCCCTCGACCTGTAACGCGCCCTCGATGACCTCCAGGACGGACTACGAGCGCCTCGACGCCAGCTTCCGCGAGGCCCTGGAAGACGACCTCGACCGCGACAGCCGGATCGCCCGCTACGGCTATGCCCTCGCCTTCTACGTCCTCGGCCTGATCGCCGTCGAGGAGCTCATCGCGCTCCGGGACCTCCTCGGCCTCACCTCCGCCGACGTGGACGCCCTCGACCTGTAGCCCCCGACGACCTCCAGGCGTTCAGAGACGGTTTGGGGACCGAGGCCCTCCCTCTCCCCCCGCAGGGGAGAGGGGACGCCGTAGGGGCGATCCAGGCTTCCCTCAAACGGTTTCTCAGTACCGGACGACGCGGCGGAGCGCCACGCCGCCCGTCCCCTCGGCTCGCACCACGTACACCCCCGCCGCCAGCCCCCGCCCGTCGAGCGCGAGCACGTGCGTGCCCGCCGCCAACGGCCCGTCGTGGAGCACGGCCACCTCCCGCCCGAGCGCGTCGTAGACCCCCACCCGCACCGTCTGCGCCGCCGGCACCGAGAGCGCGATCCGGGCGGCGCCGCGGAACGGGTGCGGCGCCGGCGCCGAGAGCGCGAGGGCCGCCGGCGCTTCCGACGCTGCCTCCGACGCCGACGCGGCCGGCGCCGCGTCGTCCCAGCCGGTGGCCTCCCACGCGCCGTCGTCGGCACGCACGGCGAGGGCGCCGGCCGCCTTCGTGATCGGGAACGACGCGCTCGTCACCGAGCCGTCGGGGAAGGCCCCGGCGTGGACGGTGTAGACGTAGTCACCGGCCGGCACGCGCGGGCACGTGCTGCGTGATCGTGCGGGTGAGGACCTCGCCGGGGGCCAGGCGGGCGACCCTCGGCCCGAGGACGGGGCTGCGGGGCGCCGGCCCGCCGGCCTCCGTCCAGACCTGGACCGCGAGCGGCTCGTCGGTGGCGTTGGCGAGGTGGATGGTGAAGGGGAAGGCGCCGCCGGCGGGGGGGATCACGGCCGGGGGGGCGGCGGGCGCGGCGCTGACGGCGACGGGGGCGTCGCCGAGGTAGCGGGCGAAGGTGGAGGCGTACTCCGCGAACTCTATACCGCCGCCGATGACGATGCGGCCGTCGGGCAGGACCGCGACGGCGGCCGCGGCGTCGAACTGCCCCTCCGCGAAGTCGTAGACGGCGTAGCCGCCGTCGCCGAAGGCAGTGTCGAGCGCGCCGTCGGGGAGGTGCCGCCCCACGAGGTGGCTGCTCGTGCCGTCCGGCAGGCCGAGCTGGGACCCGGCGACGACGATCTTCCCGTCGGGCTGGAGAGCGAGGTGGGACGCGCTGCGGTAGGTCTCAGAGATGAACGTGCCGTCCCCCCCCGCCGAAGGAGGGGTCGGGCGTCCAGTCGGGGAGGAACTGGTAGAGGCGGTAGGCGCCGCTGATCGTGACGAGGACGAGGAGGCGGCCGTCGGGGAGTCGGACGATCCCGCGGGCGCCAGCGCTGGCGTCGGGGAAGACGAAGACGCCGCCGTCGCCAAAGGTGGGGTCCAGCGTGCCGTCGGGGAGGTAGCGCGCGATGGCGGCGTGGGGCTCCCTGCCTTCCAGGTGCACGCCAACCATGATCTTCCCATCCGGCAGCGCGAGGAGACCGGCGGGCCTGGAGTCCCGGGACGTCGGCGTCTCGACGATGCCGTCGGCGCCGAACGCCGGATCGGGCGTGCCGTCGGGGAGGAGGCACACGAGGTGCTCGCGGCTGACAGCGACGATCTTCCCGTCGGGCTGGAGCGCGAGCGCCCACATCTCGCTGCCAAGCACGCCGAAGGCAAAGGAGGTGGCGCCGCCGTCGCCGAACGTCGGGTCGAGCGCGCCGTCGGGGAGGAACCGGGCGACGAAGGCCAGACCGCCGAAGGCCTGCTCACGGGGGCCAGGGGTGAAGTCGCGGTAGCCCGCGGCGAGGATCTTCCCATCGGGCAGGAGGAGAGCGTCGTAGATGTGCGCCGTTGTGCCGAAGTCGCCTTCGAACACGGGGATGACCTGGCCGTCGCCCCCGAAGGAGGGGTCGAGCGTGCCGTCGGGGAAGTACCGGAGGAGGCTGGAGAACTCATCCAGGAGCTCCACCCGGTACCCCGCGAGGACGGCGCGGCCGTCGGGCAGGGGGAGGACGGCCGTGGCAGTGCCGGTGTTGTCGTGGAAGACGACGCCGTCGCCGCCGAGGGTGGGGTCGAGGGCGCCGGGCTGCGCGAGGGCGGCGGGCGCCGCGAGGAGGGCGAAGAGGAGAGCGAGGAGGGCGGAGCGCCCTGCGGAGGAGGTCTGTGACATGGCCGTGGGGGCTAAGCTCTAAGAGAATAAGTCTCTGGGAGGCCGGCTACAACCACGAGGCCGCCCCCCTACGGCTCCGCAGCCTCCTCCGCCGGCGCCCCGCGCAGGAGCGACGGGACGAGGTAGCTCACCAGCAGGAGCAGCCCGCCCAGCCCCATGAACAGGAGCACGCGCCACAGCCCCGGCACCGCCGCGAGGTCGAGCAGCAGCACCTTGAGGGCCGTCGCCAGCACCGTCGCCAGCCCGATCTGCCGGAGGAGGTCGTCGTGCCGCCGCAGCCCCGCCACCACGAGGGCGACGCCGTAGACCCCCCACGCGGCCGAGGTCAGGAACGGCCCGTTGTCGAGGGGCCGCAGCAGCAGCCGCACCCACAGCACGACGACCAGGTGGGCGGCCGTGACGTAGACGGCCCGCGCCGTGCTCCCCCGCCGCGACCGGAAGCCGACCCACCCCAGCGCGCACGCCGCCACGGCCGCCGCGAAGCTCTCGCGCAGCAGCGCCCCCGCCTCCAGCCCCTCCAGCGGGCGCCACGGCGCCCCCACGGCGAAGAAGTGGTGCCAGAGCAGCAGGAACGCGCCCGTCAGCGCCGCGACGTGCCCCACCCGCGCGAGGTCCGCCTGCCGGTCGTGCCGGCCGAGCGTGACGAGCACGGCGCCGAGGGCCGTGACGGCCGCCAGCGTCCGCCCGTCGAGCGGCAGCACGCCGAAGGCGCGCCCGGCGCCCCACGCCGCCAGCGCCGCCGCCGCCAGCACGAGCGCGGCGAACACGTCGGCCCGCGCCCGCACGCGCGCCGCCCCGGCCCCGCAGGCGGCGGCCAGCCCGAGCGCCACCGCCGCCCCGAGCGGGCCGGACCACCCCCACGCCGCGTCCAGCAGCCCCACCCCCACCACGGGCGCGGCGGCCACCGACAGCGCGAACGGCCGCAGCAGCCGCGGCCACCGCCCGAAGAAGGGGTCGGCCGGGACGCCCTCGCGGAGCGCACGCGCCACGGGCAGCGAGCCCGTCACCCCCACGGCCACGAGCACGCCCGCCGTGAACGCGAGCCGCTCCGCCGTCGTCGCCCCCGCCGCCTCGACGCCCACGAGCCACGCCACGAACAGCGCGCCCCAGCCGCCGAGGGCCGCCGCGCCGAGGAGGGCGGGCCAGCCCTGCCGCGCGTACACCGCGCCGGAGGCGCCGAGGACGAGGGCGGTGTAGGCCACGAGCGCGCCCATCTGGCCGGGGTCGCGGTAGAGCAGCAGCGGCGTCAGCAGCCCGCCGAGCGTGCCCACCACCGAGAGCGCCGCGTCGCGCTCGCGCAGGGCCAGCACGAGGGCGAGCGCCGCCACCGCCGCCAGCCCCACGAACGCCACGGGGACCGGCAGCAGCGGGTACAGCAGCGAGGCCGTCCAGAGCGTCCCGTAGAACGCCGCGATGCCGCCGCCGGTGAGCAGCCGCCCCAGCGTGTGCCGCCGCTCGCGCAGCCGCTGCCCGAGCCCGAGCAGCACGGCCGCGACGACGCCCGCCCCGGCCACGCGCACCGCCGGCGTCAGCCACCCCCGCTCGATGCCGTAGCGGAGGAGGAACAGCACGCCCACGAGCAGCAGCGCGATGCCGGCCTTCCCGAGCACGTCCTCGCTCCGCGCCTCGGCCCACCGCAGCCCCCACCCCCGCCGCGGCGCCGCCCGGGGACGCGGCCGCACGACCCCCCGGCGCTGCGCCTCCAGCTCGGCCACGCGCCGCTCCAGCGCTTCGACGCGGGCGCGGAGGTCGTCGTCGGGATCGGGGGGCATGGCGGCGGCGATGGGGGACGATGCAACCTAGCGCCCGCCCCCGGCCCCGGCAATGCGTGGATCCCCGGACCGCCCCGCACGAACGGGTCGAACGCGGCCCGCGCGGACGGGGTCAGTCCGAAGGCAGCGCGTTCCACATGTCGTGCGCCATGCGCCACGTGCCTCCGGCGTCGCGCTGCCACACGATGAGGTACTTGCCGCGGAAGGGCGGCCGGGCCTCGCCGTCCTGCGTCGCCGCGCCCTCGTAGTAGCCCCAGTCGTAGGCGAGGTCGCCCCGGACGTGGAGCTCGACGGGCGAGGCCCGGTGGTGCGTGACGACGCGGCCCTCGGGGAGCGCCCAGAACCGACGCAGCGCCTCGGCGCCCCGGATGAAGTCGGTCCCGCCCGGCGCGGCCACGCCGTCCTCGGCGTAGATGCCCACGAGCGCCTCGATGTCGCCGCGCACGTAGGCCTCGGAGAACGCCCGCGACTGCGCGAGGATGGCCGCGACGTCGGCCGGGTCGCCGCTCGTGACCGGCGCGGGCTGCGCCCCGGCGGACGCGGCGACGAGGAGGAGCCCTCCGGCCGCGCGCAGGGTGAAGAGGAGGACGGGGAGCGTGCGGCGCATGGCATCGGGGGCGATGGGTGCTACGAAAGTAGCACGCGGGGAGCCGCCGCGCACCGCCCCGGCTGGCGAGTGTCCCCGAGGCCGCTCCAGCGCCTCGACGCGGGCGCGGAGGTCACCCTACACGAACGGGGGCGCGGCACCAGCAGCCGCGCCCCCGATACGTTGGGGATGAACTCAGGCCTCGGCCGGCGCCGCCGAGGCGCGGCCGTTCATCGCGGCGGTCTCCTCCACCGACGGCTCCGTCGTCAGCGTCACGCCCTCGCCGCCCGGCGCGGCGTCCACCACCACGGTGTCGCCGTCGCGGACGAGCCCGGCGAGGATCTGCTCGGCCAGCGGGTTCGCCACCTGCCGCTGGAGCACCCGCTTGAGCGGGCGCGCGCCGAACACCGGGTCGAAGCCCTCCGCCGCCAGGCGGTCCTTCGCCGCGTCGGTCAGCACGAGGTCGAGCCCGTGGTTCTTCGCCGCCATCGCGCGGATCCGCTCGAACTGGATCTCGACGATGCGCCGGATCTGCTCGCGGCCGAGCGGGCGGAACACCACGATCTCGTCCACGCGGTTGAGGAACTCGGGCCGGAGCTGCTCCTTGAGCCGGTTCATCAGGTCGCGCTTGAGCGCCTCCATCTCGGCCTCCGAGAGCCGGCCCTCCTCGGCCACCTCCATCCGGCGCCGGATGAGGTCGCTCCCGAGGTTGGAGGTCATGATGATGAGGGTGTTCGTGAAGTCCACCGTGCGGCCCTTCGAGTCGGTCAGCCGGCCGTCGTCGAGGACCTGGAGGAGCACGTTGAACACCTCCGGGTGCGCCTTCTCGAACTCGTCCAGCAGCACGACGGAGTAGGGGCGGCGGCGGACGGCCTCGGTCAGCTGCCCGCCCTCCTCGTGGCCGACGTACCCCGGCGGCGCGCCGATGAGCCGGGAGACCGTGTGGCGCTCCTGGTACTCGGACATGTCGATCCGCACCATCGCGTGCTCGTCGTCGAAGAGCTGCTCGGCCAGCGCCTTCGCCAGCTCCGTCTTCCCGACGCCGGTGGTGCCGAGGAAGATGAACGAGCCGAGCGGGCGGCTCGCCTCCTGGAGGCCGGCGCGCGCGCGGCGGACGGCGTTCGACACGACCTCGACGGCCTCGGGCTGCCCGATCACGCGCCGCTCCAGCGCCTTCTCCATCCCGAGCAGCCGCTCCTTCTCCGTCTCCAGCATCTTCGAGACCGGGATGCCGGTCCAGCGGCTGACGATGCCGGCGATGTCCTCGGCGTCCACCTCCTCCTTCAGCATGGCGCCGCCCTTCTGGACCTCGGCCAGCTTCGCCGTGGCCTCCTCGATCTCCTTCTCCAGCTGCGGGATCCGGCCGTAGCGGATCTCGGCCACGCGGTCGTAGGCGCCCTGCCGCTCGAGGTCGGCCGCCTCCGTCTTGAGCCCGTCGATCTGCGCCTTCCGGTCCTTGATGGTCTGGACGAGCTCGCGCTCCTGCTCCCACTTGGCGCGGAGCCGGCCGCGCTCCTCCTCGAGGTCGGCCAGCCGGCGGGTGATCTCCTCCTCCTGCCGCTTGTCGCCCTCGCGCTTGACGGCCTCGCGGGCGATCTCCTGCTGCCGGATCTCGCGCTCGACGGCGTCGAGCTCCTCGGGCATCGAGTCGATCTCGATGCGGAGGCGGCTGGCCGCCTCGTCCACGAGGTCGATGGCCTTGTCCGGCAGGAAGCGGCTGGTGATGTAGCGGTCGGAGAGCTCGGCCGCGGCGACGATGGCGCCGTCGGTGATGCGGACGCCGTGGTGGACCTCGTAGCGGTCCTTGATCCCGCGGAGGATGGCGACGGTGTCCTCGACCGAGGGCTCCTCGACGAGGACCATCTGGAAGCGGCGCTCCAGCGCCTTGTCCTTCTCGAAGTGCTTCCGGTACTCGTCGAGCGTCGTCGCGCCGATGGCGCAGAGTTCGCCGCGGGCGAGGGCCGGCTTGAGGATGTTCGCCGCGTCCATCGCCCCCTCCGCGGCGCCGGCGCCGACGAGCGTGTGGATCTCGTCGATGAACAGGATGATCTCGCCCTCGGCGTCCGTCACCTCCTTGACGACGGCCTTGAGCCGGTCCTCGAACTCGCCGCGGTACTTCGCCCCCGCGATGAGCGCGCCCATGTCGAGCGCGAGGAT
>DATGQT010000216.1:0-10501 GCA_035304085.1 Rubricoccaceae bacterium | reverse complement strand
CGACGTCCGGCTGGCCGTCTACGACGTGCTCGGCCGTGAGGTGGCGGTCCTCGTGGACGCGCGCCAGGAGGCCGGGGCGCACCGGGCGACGTTCGACGCGAGCGGCTTGGCCGCCGGGACGTACGTGTACCGTCTCGTGGTGGGGAGCGAGGTGCAGACGGGCCGGCTGACGCTGGCGCACTGAGCCCGCACCCGCTGGCGTGCTGAGGCCTCGCCTCAGCGGGCCTGAGACGCGCGGCGCCCCCGGGGTTTGGATCCCGGGGGCGCCGCGGCGTCTGTGCCTTTGGATGGCCGTCGCACTGCCGTGTGGCTCGTTCCCACCGCTCCGTCGGAGGGTGCCGAAGGCGATAACGGCTCTGAGCGGCCAGGATTTTCCCTAGTTCGCTTGATTTTCTGGTCGTTTGGGTTGACCTTGGCATCTTCCGGTCACCGGGCCACCCCTGGCCCGGCGCTTCCTTCTCACTCTACCCCTTCATCATGTCCCAGACCCTACGCATTCTCGGCGTCATCGCGCTCGCGATGACGCTCAGCCCCCTCGCCCTCGCCCAGAGCGCGAAGACCTCCGCCAACCCGGACCGCCCCGCCGTGGCGGCCTCGGGGGACGTGGTCAACTACGCCCGCGGCGGCGTCACCGTCTACACCGACCGCCCCACCTTCGAGGGCGACAACCCGGGCCTCCCCACCGAGGACTTCGAGGAGGCCGCCTCCCTCGGCTGTACCAGCTTCGACGGCCCCCTCAACAGCGCGACCAGCAACGAGTGGTTCAGCCCCGGCGACATCCTCGATGGCATCAACATCACCACCAACCCCATCGACGTCGGGAACATCTTCATCTCGGACGTGGGCTGCTTCGACGCGGACTCGTGGTGGATCGGTAACAACTTCAACAACCAGGACCTCATCATGGAGTTCGACCCGGCCGTGAACGCGGTCGGCTTCGACTTCGACCTCGACAACGTCGGGAACACGACGACGATCGAGGCCCTCGACGCCGGCGGCAACGTGCTCGGCTCGACGACGGTCTCCGGCACGGCCCCGACCTTCCGCGGCTTCGCCGGGGGCGAGATCGCGAGCGTCGTGGTCCGGGCCTCCCTCTCCACGGAGTGGACCGAGGTGGACAACATCACCTTCGGCAGCACCGGCGGCGGCGGCACGGTGACGGAGACGGTGACGGTGACGCCGAACGTGGACATCCCCGACGACGGCTACGACGGCACCCTCGCCTCCATGGCCTGCTCCACCCTCGACTTCTCCGGCTCCGCGATCACGAACATCACCGCCGTCGAGCTCTCCACGAGCATCGACCACACGTGGGTCGGCGACGTCGCCATCAAGGTCGTCGACCCGAGCGGGCAGGTCCTCGCCGTGCTGAACCGGCCCGACTTCATCGGCCCTGACGACGGCGCCGGCTGCTGCGGCGACTCCGCCAACCTCGTCAGCACCTCCCCGATCTCCTTCTTCGACGGCGCGTCGAAGGATGCCGAGACGATGGGCGACGAGTCCACGGACTCGAACTACCTCATCTGCGCCGACGACCCCTTCAACTGCGAGTACTTCCCGAACCCCGACGGCGCCGCCGGGCTCTCCAGCTTCGCCGGGTTCAACGGGCAGCCCGCCGCGGGGAACTGGCAGGTGTGCATCGGCGACAGCGCCGGCGGCGACCCCGGCACGCTCGTCGAGGCCTCCCTCTCCATCACCGGCGAGACGGACACCCCCCCGCCGCCGACCTGTGACCAGGAGCTCACGGCGACGCTCGACGACGACACCCCGGCCCCCGGCCAGATCATCACCTTCGCCGTCACCGTCGACAACACGAGCCCCGACCCGGCGACCCTCGACCTCTGGCTCGACTACACCGGCCCCGTCTCCGGGAGCGTCCGCCTCGCCCGGGGCACCATCCAGGGCAGCACCTCGCTGTCGCGGAACGTCCGCGTCCGCATCCCCGCCAGCTACCTGAGCGGGTCCTACGACGCCGCCCTGAACATCGGCGACTTCGGCGCCGGCGACGTCTGCGACACCGTCGAGTTCACGGTGGAGGTGAGCGGGAACGCCCCGCAGCTCGTCGCCCCGAACGAGGTGAAGTCGGAGGTGGCCAACCGCCCCAGCGCGTCGGCCCGGCCGTCGCGCCCCGTGCCGGCCGAGAAGCCGGAGGTGCTCGATGACTTCTTCGCGCCCGCGGCTGCGGCCACGACGGGCAACGGGGTGGCCGTGGCGCCGAACCCGTTCGCCCGCCAGACGACGATCTCCTACGAGGTCGCCGCCGCCGCCGACGTCCGCCTCGCCGTCTACGACGTGCTCGGCCGCGAGGTGGCGGTCCTCGTGGACGCCCGCCAGGACGCCGGCGCGCACCGGGCGACGTTCGATGCGTCGAGCCTCGCCGCCGGGACGTACGTGTACCGGCTGACGGTGGGGAGCGAGGTGCAGACGGGCCGGCTGACGCTGGCGCACTGAGCCCGCACCCGCTGGCGTGCTGAGGCCTCGCCTCAGCGGGCCTGAGACGCGCGGCGCCCCCGGGATCCAAACCCCGGGGGCGCCGCTCTCTGTTTGCCCTCCCCCGTGGCCTACGCGTCGGCGAGGGCGACGACGACCCAGAAGGCGCCGCGGCGGCCGTAGCGGAGCACCCACACGGAGCCCTCGCCGGCGTCGGCGACGGCGGCACCGTCGCGGACGTCCTGGAGGTGGACGGTGCGAGCGGCGCGGCGGAGCCCGGTGTGGAGCCCCTTCAGCACGGCCTCCTTCAGCGACCACAGGAGCGTCTGCGCCTCGTCGTGGCCGAGGGGGAGCGCGTCGAGGAGGGCGTGCTCGTCCGGACGGAGGATGCGACGGTAGAGGTCCGGCCGGCGCGGCGTGATCCGCTCGAGGTCGAGCCCGACGGGACGGGCGGCGGCCACGGCGGCGGCGAGAGTGTCCGCCCCGCGCCCGGCGTGGGCGATGGAGACGTGGAGGGGGTGGCCCGAGACCACGGGCGCGCCGGACGCCGCCAGGGCGAGGGGGACGGCCTCCGGCGGGCAGCCGAGGCGCTCGGCGAGGAGCCGGCGGGCGGCCGTGCGCCCGAGCGCGAAGCCGAGCCGGCGGTCCGGGTGGGCGAACGTCGCCAGCCGGGCGCGCTCCGCGGGCGAGAGCGCGTCGAGGGGCGCGGCCCCGCGGGCGTCGGGCACGGCGAACCGGAGGGCGACGTCGTCGGGGAGGTCGAGGGGAAGCACGGGCCGGCGCCGACGGGGAAATGCTGAAGCCGTGACAAATTAGCCGCCTCGCTCGCAGAACACCGTAACATCCGGCTACCTTAGCTTTTTCCGGGCCCTCCCAACGTTCCCCTACCGTGCCTCCGCCCATGAGCGCCCTCCCGCTCGCCCCGCTCCGCGATGCCGCCGCCCCGCTGCAGCGCGTCCGCCAGGGCTTCACCGAGTTCCTCGACCGCTACCGCACCCGCCTCCGCCACGTCTTCGAGACGCGGGGCGACGCCGACCGGCTCAACCTCCAGCGGGGGCTGCCGCCCTACGTCCTCAACCAGATCCGCGAGCACGACCCGCTCTCGGCGTGGGTGCCCGAGGAGTACGGCGGGCGCGGCGGCGAGCTCCGCGAGGCGCTCGCCGTCCTCGAGGCGACCGGCTACGAGTCCCTCCCGCTCACGCTGCTCGTCGGCATCAACGGCGGGCTGTTCCTCCAGCCCGTCGCCAAGTACGGCCAGGAGGCCGTCAAGCGGCCCGTCTTCGACGCGTTCCTCCGCGGCAAGCGGATGGGCGGGCTGATGATCACCGAGCCCGACTACGGCAGCGACGCCCTCAACATGCAGACGTCGTACCGCGAGACGGGCCGGGGCACCTACCACATCGAGGGGGTCAAGCACTGGGGCGGGCTCACCGGCTGGGCCGACTACTGGCTCCTCACGGCGCGGCCCCGCGCCGCCGGCGGCGGCCTCCAGCGCGACGTCGACTTCTTCGTCTGCGACGTCAACGCGCCGGGGCAGCACATCGAGGTCGAGGAGGTCTACCAGAACCTCGGCCTGTGGATGCTCCCCTACGGGCGGAACCGCATCGACGTCGAGGTGCCGGCGGCGGCGCGGCTGGAGCCGCGGACGACCGGCGTCCGCATGCTCCTCGACCTCCTCAACCGGAGCCGGTTCCAGTTCCCCGGCATGGCGATGGGGTTCCTCCGCCGCCTCCTCGACGAGGGCCTCGAGCACGCCCGCGAGCGGTTCGTCGGCGGCCGGCCGCTCCTCGACTACGACCAGGTGAAGGCGCGCCTGGCGCGGATGCAGGCGAGCGTGACGGCCTGCGCCGCGATGTGCCTCCACTCCGCCGAGAACGCCGGCGTCGAGCGGGACCTCTCGGACAGCGGGCTCTCGGCCAACGCGCTCAAGAGCGTCGTCACGGACTGGATGCAGGAGGCGGCGCAGTCGTTCCTCCAGCTCGTCGGCGCGAAGGGGTACCGGATGGACCACCTCGCCGGGCGCGCCGTCGTCGACAGCCGGCCGTTCCAGATCTTCGAGGGCTCCAACGACATCCTCTACCAGCAGGTCACCGAGGCCGTGCTGAAGGGGATGCGGCGGATGAAGGAGTCGAACCTCTACCGCTACCTCCGGCAGGAGCCGCTGACGGCCCGCGCGTCGGAGGCCTTCCGCGACCTCCTCTCGTTCGACGTCGACCTCTCGCTCCCCCAGCGGAAGGTCGTCGAGCTCGGGCGCGCCCTCGGCCGCATCATCTCGATGGAGATGACGATCGAGCTCGGCGAGCGGGGCTACCGCCCCGACCTCATCGTGAGCGCGCTCGAGGAGCTCCGCAACGAGGTCCGCGCCCTCCTGACGACGTACCGCGAGGGCGGGATCAGCGCCGTCGTCGAGGGCCCCAATGAGGTGGCCGACTGGCTGGCGCACTTCCGCCCCACCCCCACGGCGGCCCGGTGAGGTAGGGGCAGGGCGCGCCCTGCCCCTACGCGAGCGGTGCCCGAGCCTACTGCGCGCGGTAGCTGCGGTAGCGGCGGTCGGCCTCGTCCCAGTTGACGACGTTCCACCACGCCGCGACGTAGTCCGGCCGGCGGTTCTGGTACTTCAGGTAGTAGGCGTGCTCCCACACGTCGATGCCGAGGATGGGCTTGAGCCCCCGCATGAGCGGGCTGTCCTGGTTCGGCATCCCGACGACGTCGAGGCGGTCGCCGTCGAGGACGAGCCAGGCCCAGCCGCTGCCGAACTGCCCCTTCGCCGTCGCCTCGAACTTCTCCTTGAAGGCGTCGAAGGAGCCGAAGGCCTCGTCGATGGCCGCCGCCAGCTCGCCCGTGGGCCGGCCGCCGCCGTCGGGGCGCATGGTCGTCCAGAAGATGGCGTGGTTGTGGTAGCCGCCGCCGTTGTTGCGGACGGCCGTGCGCTTGTCCTCGGGCACGCGGTCGAGGTCGGCCAGGAGGGCCTCGATGTTCTCGCCGTCGAGCTCGGTGCCCTGGAGGGCGGCGTTGAGGTTGTCGGTGTAGGCCTGGTGGTGCTTCGTGTGGTGGATCCGCATCGTCTGCTCGTCGATGTGCGGCTCCAGCGCGTCGTAAGGGTACGGGAGATCGGGAAGGGTGTAAGGCATGTCGGACAGGGTGGTTGAAAAGAGGGGAGCGGGTAGTACCCCGCCGCCCGTACAGCGTTTCCGGGTGAGGCCGGCCTCGGCGCGGCCATGTGAGCGGGCACGTGTGGGTTGCGACGGGACCGATCCGTCCGTTTCTTCCGGGCCGACACGTTCCGCCCGCGCCCATGCCCGACCGCCCCGCCCCGCCCGCGCCGGGCACCCCCTACACCATCCCGCCCGAGGGCTCGCTCGGCCTCCTCGCCCTCGGCTACCGCGGCCTCGTCGCCTGGCGGGCCGTCCGCGGTACCGACTGGATCGAGGAGCGGCGGGCCGAGCACGAGGCGGCGCGAGCCGCGCGGGCCACGCAGCAGGAGGAGCAGGGGTCCGCGGCCCCGACCGCCCCGGCCGCGCCCGAGGCCGAGGCGCTGGCGGGCGTCGAGGTCGTCGTCGTCTCGGGCCTGCCCCGCGCGGGCACGTCCATGCTCATGCAGATGCTCGCGGCCGGCGGCCTCCGCCCCTTCACCGACGGCGCGCGCGAGGCCGACGCGAGCAACCCCCGCGGCTACTTCGAGCACGAGCGCGTCAAGGCGCTCGCCCGCGACAAATCGTGGGTGCCGGAGGCGCACGGCCACGCCGTCAAGGTCGTCGCCCCGCTGCTGCCGCACCTCCCGGCGGGGCCGGCCTACCGCGTCGTCTTCGTCGAGCGCGCCCTCGACGAGGTGCTCCGCTCCCAGACGGCCATGCTCGCTCGGCTCGGCCGGCCGTCGGCCGACCCCGCCGTAGTCCGCCCCGTCTACGCGCGACACCTCGCCGCCGCGCGCGCCTGGCTCGACGGCACGCCCCGCGCCGAGGTGCTCCCCCTCGCCCACGCCGAGGTCCTCGCCGACCCCGCCGCCGCCGCCGCCCGCCTCAACGCCTTCCTCGGCGGCCACCTCGACGAGGCTGCCATGGCCGCCGTCGTGGACCCGTCCCTCCATAGAGAGCGTGATTACGTGAGCACGTGATTACGTGACCTCCGCCTCCCTCACGTAATCACGCGTCACGTAATCATGCCCCAGCGCCTCGCCAAGAAGGTCCTCCTCGTCGGGTGGGACGCCGCCGACTGGAAGGTGATCAACCCCCTCATGGACGCCGGGCTGATGCCGGCGCTCCAGGGCCTCGTCGAGCGCGGCGTGATGGGGAACATCGCCACCCTCGATCCCCCGTTCTCGCCGATGCTCTGGACGAGCATCGCGACGGGGCACACGGCCGACCGCCACGGCATCCTCAACTTCATCCAGCCCAACGAGGAGGGCACCGGCGTCCGCCCCGTCCTCGGCACCTCGCGGAAGGTCAAGGCGCTCTGGAACGTCCTCAACCAGAACGGCCTCCGCTCCAACGTGATCGGGTGGTGGCCGAGCCACCCCGCCGAGCCCATCGACGGCGTCATGGTCACGAACTTCTACCACAAGGCCGTGGGGCCGGTCTTCGAGCCGTGGCCGATGTTCGAGGGGGCCGTGCACCCGGCGGCGCTCACCGACCTCTTCGCCGCCCTCCGCGTGCACCCCCACGAGCTCACCGGCCACCACCTCCTCCCCTTCGTGCCCACGGCCGCCGAGGTGGACACGGCGCGGGACCGCCGGCTCGAGACCGTCGCCAAGACCATCGCCGAGGCCGCGACCGTCCACGCCGCCGCCACGTGGGCGATGGAGGAGACGGAGTGGGACTTCACGGCCGTCTACTACGACGCCATCGACCACTTCGGCCACGGGTTCATGAAGTTCCACCCGCCCCGCCGGCCGGGCGTGCCCGAGGACCTCTACGAGCGCTACAAGGGCGTCGTCGCGGCGGGGTACCGCTTCCACGACATGATGCTGGAGCGGCTGCTGGCGCTGGCCGGCGAGGACACCACCGTGATCCTCCTCTCCGACCACGGCTTCCACTCGGACCACCTCCGCCCGCAGGGGCTCCCCGAGGAGCCCGCCGCGCCGGCCCTCGAGCACCGCGCCTTCGGCGTCTTCGTCATGGCCGGCCCCGGGATCCGTCGGGACGAGCGCGTCTACGGCGTCTCCCTCCTCGACGTCGCCCCGACCGTGCTCTCGCTCTTCGGCCTCCCCATCGGGCGGGACATGGCCGGGAAGCCGGTGCTGGAGGCGTTCGAGACCCCGCCCGAGCCCGCCTTCATCCCGAGCTGGGAGGACGTCGAGGGCGACGACGGCCGCCACCCCGCCGGCGCCCGCTCCGACCCGTGGGCGGAGCAGGAGGCCATGCGCCAGCTCGTCGAGCTCGGCTACGTCGAGCCCGGGCAGGGGCAGGGGCCGGAGCAGGTCGCGCGCGTGACGCGGGAGTCGCAGTTCTACCTCGCGCGCGTCCACCTCAGCCGGGGGCGCCCCGCCGAGGCGCTCCCCCTCCTCGAGGCCGCCTTCGCGGCCGACCCCGAGGCCGAGCGCTACGGCCTCCGCCTCGTCGAGGCCCTCCGCCTCCTCGGCCGCTACGACGACGCCCACCGCGCGCTCGACCGCGTGCTGGAGGGCCGGGAGCAGCTGCTGGCGAAGAAGCTCGCCCGCATCGACGAGGCCCTCGCCCGCGCAGAGGCCCCCGAAGACGACGACGGCGCGGCGCAGCCGCAGGGCCGGCTGACGCCGGACGAGCGCGCCGCCCACCTCCGGCGGCGCCGGGCGACGCTGGCGCAGCGGCGGGCGACGGTCCCGCCGGGGTACCACTACCACCGCGGCCTCGTCCTCCTCTCGGAGGGGAAGGCCGAGGCGGCACTCGCAGCGTTCCACGCGGCCGAGGCCGCCGCCGATCAGTTCCCCCAGCTCCACGTCCGCCTCGGCGAGGCCTTCCTCCTGCTCAAGCGGTGGGCCGAGGCCGAGGCCGCCTTCCGGCAGGCGCTCGCCGTGGACCCCGACGTGCCGGCCGTCCACCGTGGCCTCGCCCTGGCCTGCCTCCGGCAGGACCGGCTCGAGGACGCCGCGATGGCGGCGCTCCAGGCCGTCGGCCTGCGGCACTTCTTCCCGGCGGCGCACTTCCACCTCGGCGAGGCGCTGATGCGGCTGGGCGAGCCCGCGCGCGCGGCCGAGGCGTTCGAGGTGGCCCTCGCCCAGCAGCCCGGCCTCCGCATGGCCCACGTCTACCTCTCCGAGCTGTACCGGAACTACCTCGACGAGCCGAAGAAGGCCGCCGAGCACCTCCGCCTCGCCACCGAGGACGCCCCGCCGGCCTGACCCGGGGGCCCGGTGAGCGCTTTCCTGACTCCGCCTCCGCCGCAGCTTGCCAATGTCACCGGGGGGGCGTATCCTCCGGGCTCCATCCTCCCCCCACCTCGCCCTCGTGCCCATGAACGACAAGGCTACACCCCTCGCACAGCGCCTCGCGGCTTACTCCGCCGCCGCCGGCGTCACCCTCGCCGTCGCCCCCGACGCCGGCGCCCAGATCGTCTACCACGACATCGACCCCGACGAGGTCGTCACCGTCGGGGAGACGGTCAACCTAGACTTCGACGAGGACGGCACCATCGACTTCACGTTCGTCGGCAACACCGGCGGCGGCCCGGGCACGACGGCGCGATTCCGCTTCCGCACCCCGACGGGCGGGAACGCCCAGAACGGATTCCTCGGCGTGGACGCCGTCTACTTCACACCCCCGAGCATCGGGGGGGCCAGCCGCCTCAGCAGCGGTGACCTCATCGGGCCCACCACCCCCCCGCCCGGCTTCTACCCCTACGGCATCGTGGCGAGCCTCTACGCGGGGAACAACTACTACAACTTCATCGGGCAGGAGGGCTTCGCGGGGTTCCGGTTCGTCGGCGGCGACGGCGACCTCCACTACGGGTGGATCCGCCTCGCCGTGAACTCGGGCGTGACCGAGGCGACCCTCTTCGAGTACGCCTACGAGTCGGCCGCCGACACCCCCATCGAGGCGGGCGACATGGGGACCGTCGCCATCGAGCCCAGCCCGGACGGGACGCCGGGCACGCACGCCCTCACCGGCGCGCAGCCCAACCCGTCCAACGGCCGGACCGCCCTCTCCCTCGAGGTGGCCGAGGCGCAGCACGTCCGCGTCGAGGTCTACGACGCGCTCGGGCAGCGGGTGGCCGTCCTCCACGACGGCCCCCTCGCGGCCGGGTCGGCGCACCGGTTCACCCTCGACGGGTCCGCCCTCGCCAGCGGCGTCTACGTCGTCCGCGCCACGGGCGAGACGTTCGCCGACACCCGGACGCTCACGCTCACGCGCTGAGGCTATCGTCCCCCGGCAGGCACTTCCAGGCCTGGCCTCTCGCCGAGGGGCCAGGCTGTTGTTTTTTTGGAGGCGGCACCCTTATCCTCCAGCCGTTACCCCCATCGCCAGCGCCCGTCCGCGTCATGCAAGAGAAGCTGACCCCCGCCCTCGCCAAGCGCCTCGCCGCCTACTCCGCCACGGCCGGCGTCGCCCTCGCCGCCGCCCCCGGGGCCGCCGCCCAGGTCGTCTACGGCCACTTCGACCCCGAGATCGCCCTGGACCTCGACACCCCCGGGCCCTACCTGTGGATCGACTTCGACTTCGACGACGACGGGGTCGGCGATATCAGGCTCTGGGGCTACGACCTCGTCCTCGGCGACCCGGTCTTCAACGAGATCAACCTGTACCCGGCGTTCGGCGCCCCGCTCGGGAACAGCCTCGTGGGCTATGAAACCTTCTTCGGGCTCGTCGAGGGCCTCAGCCGCCTGACCAGCGGTGATGCCATCGGACCGCTGTTGAATGCGCCACAGGAGTGGTGGGGAGGGCGCGTTTACGCGGCCGTGTACGACTTCGGCGATTCCGAAGGGCAGTTCCCGTTCGTCGGGGAGGAGGGGTACGCCGGGTTCCGCTTCGTCGGGGGCGACGGGGAGCTCCACTACGGCTGGCTCCGCCTCGCCGTCACCGAGCAGGCCGACGTCGCCACGGTCGCCGCGTACGCCTACGAGGCGACGCCGGACACCCCCATCACGGCCGGCGACCGC
>DATGQT010000215.1:0-13384 GCA_035304085.1 Rubricoccaceae bacterium | reverse complement strand
GCCTCCGCTACGACCACCTCCGGTACGACTACGACAACCACCTCCCGCCCTCGGCCTTCTCGGGCGCACCCGACCAGGTCAACACGTTCGGCCGCCTGAGCCCCCGCCTCGGCGCGACGCTCGACCTCGGCGGTGCGCGCGGGCTCTACGCCAACGTCAGCCGCGGCTTCGTCCCGCCCGACGTGGGCGAGCTGTACCGGGGCGTGCGGGTGCCGGCGCTGCGGCCGGCGACGTTCACCTCGTACGAGGCCGGCGGCTGGGCCGCCTTCCTCGACGGCCGCCTCGCCCTCGACCTCGCCGTCTACCGCATGGACGGCTACGACGAGATCATCAGCGTCCGCCTCCCGGACGACTCCCAGGCCAACGCCAACGCCGGGGCCACGCGGCACTACGGCGTCGAGTACGCCGTGGCCGCGGCGCCCGCGCCGTCGCTGACGCTCCGCCTCTCGGGCACGCAGGCCCGCCACGTCTTCCTCGAGCACGAGGTGGACGGGACGATGCTCGACGGCCACGAGATGGACGCGGCGCCGGCGTGGATCGCCAACGCCGAGGCCGCCTACCGCCCGCCGTTCCTGCGCGGCGCCCGCGCGGCCGTCGAGTGGCAGCACCTCGGGGGCTACTTCATGGACCCCGAGAACACGCGGCGCTACCCCGGCCACGACGTCCTCAACGTCCGGCTCTCGTACACCTTCCACGCGTTCGAGGCGTGGGCCCACGTCCTCAACGCCACCGACGCCCTCTACGCGACGGTCGCCAGCTACGGCCGGTTCGGGGCGGCCTACACGCCCGGCCTCCCCCGCGCGTTCGTCGTGGGCGTCCGCTACGCCCTCGGGCGATGAACGGCATCACCATGCATCACCGTCTTCCGTCCACTGTCCACCGTCCCCTGTCCACTGTCATCCTCCTCGCCCTGATCGGGTGCGGCGGCGAGGGTGCTGCACCCGCCACGC
Organism: Rubricoccaceae bacterium; assembly: GCA_035304085.1. GTDB lineage: Bacteria > Bacteroidota > Rhodothermia > Rhodothermales > Rubricoccaceae > DATGQT01. The sequence continues at coordinate 12,434 of DATGQT010000215.1, read as the reverse complement.
CGCCCGCCGACGGCGCCCTCCTCGTCGCGGACGAGGGGCGCAACCCGACGGTCGCCGAGGACCCGCGTACGGGCGCCGCGTACGTGGCGTGGGCCGTGCCGGGCGAGGCGGGCGCGGACGTGTTCGTCGCCCGCGTCGAAGGCGAGGTCGTCTCGGCGCCCGTGCGCGTCAACGCCGAGGCGGGCGGGGCGGCGACGCACGACCAGGCGCCGCCGCAGGTGGCCGTCGGCCCCGACGGCGTCGTGTACGTGGCCTACCTCGTGCAGACGGACGTCCCCGGCCGGCGCTTCCCGGCCTCGGAGCTCCGCGTGGCCCGCTCGGCCGACGGCGGGCGCTCCTTCGAGGCCCCCGTCCGCCCCCACGCCGACGCCGGCTTCCCGACGAGCCACCACTTCCACGCCCTCGCCGTCGCCGCCGACGGCACCGTTTACGTCTCGTGGCTCGACGGGGCCGCGCAGGACCGCTACGAGGCCGTGCATCCGCCGGCGGAGGGCGACGCGCACGCCCACCACGCCGCCAGCGGCCCCGGCACCGAGGTACACGTGGCGCGCTCGACCGACGGCGGGCGCTCGTTCGAGCCCTCGGTGGTCGTCGCGCAGGGCACGTGCCAGTGCTGCCGGACCGCCCTCGCCACCGACGCCGACGGCGCCGTCTACGTCGCCTGGCGCCACATCTACCCGGGCGGCGACGGCCCCACCATCCGCGACGTCGCCGTCGCCCGCTCGACCGACGGCGGCGCCACGTTCTCCGCCCCCGCCCGCGTCCACGCCGACGGGTGGCGGCTCGACGGGTGCCCCCACGCCGGCCCCGCCCTCGCCGTGGACGGCGCCGGACGCCTCCACGCCGCGTGGTTCACGGGCGCCGAGGGCCGCATGGGTGCCTACCACGCCGTCGCCGACGAGGGCTTCGCGTTCGGTCCGCCCCGGCCTCTCTCCGGGGAGACGGCCGGCCCCCACCTCGCCCTCGCCGTGGACGCCGGCGGTGCCGTGTGGGCGGTGTGGGAGGACGGCGGGCACGTCCGCCTCGGCCGCGTCGAGAAGGGCGCCGACATGCCGGGCTCCGTGTGGACCGGCGACCGCCCCGCCCTCTCGACCTCGATGGCTGTGGTCACGCGCGGCGACGCCGTCCTCGTCGTCCCACTCGGCAACCGGGTATCCCTCGCCCAGCGTTGAGCGATCTCAATCGGGTAGGCGGAGGGGGTGCTCCGGGTAGCGGCGCGTGTCGTAGACGGCGTCGACCGGCACCTCGGCGCCGGGGTAGTCGGCCCCCTTGTCGGGGTACGAGGGGCGCGGGTGCGCGTTGATGAAGGCGGCGACGTGCTGGGCCTCCTCGTCGGAGAGGAGGCCGGGGGCGCTCAGCGGCATGGCGTGGCGGACGAACCCGGCGAGGGTGTAGATCCGCGCCGCGCCCGCCCCGTCGTTCCACGAGTCCGGCCCCCACAACGGCCCCGGCTTCGCGATGCCGAGGTCGACGCCCTGCCCGTCGGCGCCGTGGCAGGGGGCGCACTGCTGCGCGTAGAGCTGCCCGCCGCGGGCCGTGTCGAGCGCCTCGATGGGGAGGCGGGCCTCGGCGGGGATGACGTTCCGGCCGCGCCACGCGGGCACCTCGCCGACGGGCTGCCCCTCCGAGAGCCACGTGATGTAGGCCGAGAGGGCGAGGAGCTCGGGGCTGTCGTAGGGCGGCGCCGTGCCGTCCATGCTCCGCAGGAAGCACCCGCGGATGCGGTCCTCCAGGCTCACCAGCCGCCCGTCGCGGGCGCGGTACTGCGGGAAGAGCCCGGCGATGCCGACGAGCGGGAGCGCCCCCTCGCGCTGCCCCGCGTTGAGGTGGCAGTTCCCGCACGTGAGCGCGTTGCCGACGTAGGCCGGCGCGAGCGCGGGCGTCTCCCGCATCAGCCGGAGGCCGTACCGGACCTGCTCGGCCAACGCCGGATCCTCGGGGAGCGGGCGCACGGCCGGGTCCCACGGCAGCGAGTCCACGTAGACGAGCGGCGCGTCGTCGGGGACGAGCGGGGCGGCCGGCGGCGCTGCGGGGCCTTCGGGGCGGCAGCCGGCGGCGAGGAGGAGCAGGAAGGCGAGGAGACCGCCGCCAGAGAAAAAGCGGCGGTCCGCGGTCGGCCGTCCGCGGTCCACGAGAGGCGAGTGCGCCACGTTCCTACCGGGTCGGGCCTCCAGCGCGTGCCGTCTCACCCGCCGTAGCAGTAGGTGCACCCGTGCTCCTGCGCCCGGTTCACGGCGTAGACGCCCGAGGGCGCGAGCGTGACGCCTGGGAAGAGCCCGGCCTCCCAGTCCGCCTTCGCCTCCTCGGCCGAGATCCCGGCCTGCTGCCCGATGAGGCTGCTGAGCACGGTGAGCGCGAGGTTGCACGCGACCACGACGATGCCCGGCTCCGCCGCGAGCTGCGCGTACGTGAGCCCCGGCCGCATCATGATGTTGTCGTGGAAGACGTTGCGCGTCGCCGGCGCCTCGGTCTCCGGGTCGTTGACGCCGATGAAGGCGCCGATGGGGTACTTCGCCCAGACCTCGTCGCCCACGACGAGGGGCATGGCGAAGTGGCGGAAGACGATGACGGCGGTGACGTCCTCGCCCGAGACGCCGTGGGCCTCCATGTAGGAGTCCCGGTAGTTGAGGGCGTAGGCGGCGCCGAAGCCCTTGTTGGGCTCGACGAGGTCGAAGACCTGGCGGTGCTCGCCGGTGATGCGGTCGAGCCACGCGTCGTCGGAGCGGCGGGGCGTCGCGGACGGGCGGAACGCCGGCGCGGCGTGGGCGGTGGCGGTGCCGCCGGCGAGGAGGGCGGCAGTACCCGCGGCGAAGCGCTGCAGGAAGCTGCGGCGTGGGGTGGGGGCGGCGAGGGGTTCCATGGCGGACCTCCGGGAAGGGAAGAGAGGTTCGCCCCCGGCACGAGAGGAGCAGGCGTGGATGCCGAGGGCTGATCGCCCAAGCATAGGAATCCCAGCGGCTTGTTGCAACCCCTGCCGGACCGGCATCCCTCACATTCCCATCTCCTCGAAGTCCTCCCTCCCCTCCTCGGGCCGCTCGCGGTCGGCCCGCTGGGGTCGGCGGCCGAAGGTGTACTGGAACGTCAGGCCGACCTGCTGCGCGCCCCACGACCGCTCCCACTCCTGGTACAGGTCGGGCTGGTCGATGACCCCGTCGAAGCCGGCGAGACCGAGGGGGTCGCGGAGGCGGAGCGAGAGGCTGGCGCGGTCGTTGAGGAGCGCCTTGCGGAGGGCGAGGTCGAAGAACGTGTGCGCGCCCATCCGGCCCTGCTCCGTCTGCATCGGCGCGCGGTAGCGGAGGTTCGCCTGGAGGTCGAGGCCGAGCCGCTCGACGGCGTAGGTGAGGTTGAGCCGGCCGCCCCACCCGAACGCGTCGCTGGCGAGGTCGCCCTCCACGCTCGACCCGTCGGTGACCATGCGGAACCCCTCGACGCTGGCGTACCCGCGCAGCCCCGCGAGCGGCCCGCCGAGGCTGAACGCGCCGATGGCCTCGACGCCGTAGGACGACGCCGTGTCGAGGTTCTCGAACGTGCTCACGGTCACGCCGTCGTCGCGGAGGCGCTGGATGCGCCGGATGACGTCGGTGGTGTGGCGGTAGTAGGGCGTGAGCGTGAGCGAGCCGAACGAGGTGTAGTGGACGTACCCCACCTCGAAGGCGTCGGTGTACTCGGGGCGGAGGTACGGGTTGCCCTGGCGGACGTTGAGGGGGTCGTCCACGCTCGGGAACGGGTTGAGGAACCACGTCCGCGGGCGGCTGACGCGGCGGCTGTAGCTGGCCCGGAAGACGTGGGCGTCGCCCGCCTGGTAGGTGAGGAAGGCGCTCGGGAAGAGGCTCGCGTAGTCGTTGTCGAACGCCTCGCCGGTGTTCTGGAGGGTGAACGTGGTCTGGGCGTACTCGGCGCGGAGGCCGAGCTGGACGCCGAGGTCGCCGAAGGCGCGGCCGAGCTGGAGGTAGCCGGCGTGGATCTGCTCCTCGAAGTCGAACGCGTTGCTGAGGTCGAGGTCGGGGAGGAAGACGCCCGTGGTGTCGGTCTCGGAGAAGAACGTGCTCTCGAGCCGCTCGTAGTCGCCCTTGTAGCCGGCCTCGACGCGGAGGCCGAGGAGCGGGCGGGCGTAGTCCACCTGGAGCGAGGCCTCGCGGCGGTCGTCGCCCTCCTGCGTACGCTGCCGTTCGAGGACCGTGGCGGCGTCGCCGAGGAGCTGCTCCGTGAGCGTGGTGGCGTCGTCGCTCTCGGAGGCGTCGAAGCGGGCCTCGACGGCGAGGGTGTGGGCGCCGAGGCCGGCGCTGGTGCCGCCCCCGCGACGCCCGTGGCCGCCCCCGCGCCCGCCGCGGCCCCCGCCCTGCTGCCCGGCGCCGCCCTCGCGCCGCCCGCCGTCGCCGGCGAAGTCGTGGCGGAAGCCGAGGCGGAGGTCGGCGCTCCAGCCGTCGCCCGTCTCTTCGCCGACGCGCTCGTAGCTGAGCAGGGGGCGCTCGGCGGCGTCGAGCTCGAGGAACGTCGTGCGCTCGGCCTCCTCCTCGCTCCGCAGGCCGAGGCCGGACGAGGCCGTGAGCGTCGTCCGCGGCGTGAGGGCGTAGTCGAGGTTGAGGTGGAGCGACTGCGAGAAGTCGTCGTCCTCGTCGGAGGAGGCCTGGTCGAGGAACGTGAGGGGGTCGGCGTAGCGGTTGATGCGGAAGCGGGAGCCGTCGCCGCCGCGGTAGCCCTGGCGGAGGCCGTAGGAGGCCGAGAGCGTGAGGGGGCCGCGGCCGTAGGTGGCGAGGCCGGTGGCGGTGTAGCCCCCCCGCGAGTCGCCGCCGAGGGTGACGGCGCCGCCGAGGCCGAGGTCGGTGTTCTGCTTGAGCACGATGTTGATGATGCCGCCCATGCCGTCGGGCTCGTAGCGGGCCGACGGGTTCGGGATGACCTCGATGCGGTCGAGGGCGCCGGCCGGGAGGCTGCGGAGGTAGGCGGCGAGGAAGTCGCGCGTGACCGGCGCCGGCCGGCTGTTGACGAGGATGGCGACGTTCTGGACGCCGCGGAGGCTCACGTTGCCGTCGACGTCGACCTCGACGGAGGGGATGGTCTCGAGGGCGTCGGTGGCCGAGCCGCCGGCGACGGCCGCGTCGTCGGCGACGCGGTAGACCGTCCGGTCGATCTGGACCTCGACCTCCTCGCGGCGGCCCGTCACCTCGACGCCCTCCAGCGCCACGGCGTCGGCCACGAGGGCGACGGTGCCGAGGTCCACGGCCCCCCCGCCGCGCCCGACCTCGACCGGCTCGACGACCTCCGACGCGTAGCCGACGAACGAGACGACGACGCGGTACGTCCCGGCCCCGACGCCCTCGACGCGGAAGGCGCCCTCGGGGTCCGTGACGGCGCCGGTGTAGAGCGTGGTGTCGGCCGCGCCCCCCGGCCCGGGCAGCCGCCACACGGCGACGGTGGCCGAGGGCAGCCCCTCGCCCGTAGCGTCGTCTACGACGCGGCCGGTGAGGGTGGCAGAGGCCTGGCCGCCCGGCCGCTGGGCCATCGCCCCCGGCGCGGCGAGCGCGACGAGGAGGACGAGGACGGTCGGGAGGAGAGGGAAGCGGTGGCGCATGGTGCTGGGGTGGGGGACGGATCGGAGGGGGGACGGCCGCAGGGACACGGCGCACCGTGTCCCTACGGGCCCGTAGAGCGGGCTCGGCGCCTCAGCGGCGACCTCGCCCGTGCGGCGCGAGGGCGCGGTGGAGGAGCCAGATCGTCTCCTGCTCGTCGTTCAGGATCTCGGCGACCTCCTCGGGAATCAGGGCGCGCTCCGGGCGCTCGGCACGCTCCGGGCGCTCGGCGCGCCCCGCGCTCGGGGCGGGGGCCGGGCCGTCGGCGTTGCGGCGGGCGGCGCGGCGGGCCTGCCAGGCCTCGCGGTGCTGCGCCGCGATCCGGTCGAGGGCGGCGGCCTGGTCGGCGCTGAGGCCGAGGGCGGCGTTGCGGGCCGCCTTCATCGCCTCGAACTGCCTCGAACGGTCCGGACGCGCGGGCCGTTCAGGGTCCTGCGCGCGGTCGGGGTGTTCGTCGTGGCCGGTGCGCTCGTCACGGCCGGCGCGGTCGCGGCGGGCGCCCTCGGGGCGCATCCGGCGGGGCGCCGCGTCGGTGGCGCGCTCGGGCGGCGCCGTCAGGCGGGCGCGCTGCTCGTCCGAGAGGGTCGGGGCGAGGGCGGCGGCGGCGGACCACAGCGCGCCGGGCTCGCGCTTCGCCAGCGCGTCCTCTACGAGGGCCGTCTGCCGGTCGTCGAGGTCCAGCCGCGCCTGCACGCGGGCGAGGTGGCGCTCGGCCAGCGCCTCGCGGGAGGGCCGGTCGGCCTCCTGCGCGTGAGCCATGGGAAGGGCGAGGGCGACGAGGGCCGCGAGGGCCAGGCGCCGCAACGGGGGTCGCGTGTTCATGGGGATTCCGTTGGGTTCAGGAGGATGGGATGGGGCTCCCTCGGCCGTGGGCTGCGGGGGGATATTCGACCGGAGAGCGGGCGGGGATCCAGCCGCCGGCACCAACGGCACGGTCACGTCACGAACGGCACGTGGACGGGCGCCAGTGCCCCACCTGGTGGGTGCGCGAGGGCTAGTTTTCAGTGAACCCCCTACCCCCGATGCCCGCCCCCGACCGCCCCGCCGCCCCGGCCGCCCCGGCCCCGTGGTCCCGCCGCACCGAGATCGCGGCGATCGTCGGGTTCTGGGCCATGCTGGGGGCGCTCTCGCTGCTCCGCCGGCTGCTCGACCCGCGCGGGCCGCAGGGCCTCGCCACGCCCGAGTTCTTCCTGACGCTCTCGGAGTACGCGCTGTGGGCGGCGCTGACGCCGGTGATCTTCGGGCTGGCGCGGCGGCTGCCCATCGAGCGAGAGGCGTGGGCGCGGCGGGTGGCGCTCCACCTCGTCATCGCGCTGGCGGGGGCGGCGTGCGTCGAGCTCGTCGAGCAGCTCGTCCTCCACCCCCTCTTCCGGCCGGAGCCCCCGTTCGGCGCGCGGCCCGGCCGGGGCCCCTTCCGCACGATGTTCCGCCCCGGCCCCGGCGAGATCCTCCTCCGCCTGTGGTTCCTCGACGAGTTCGTCGTCTTCGTGGCCGTGCTCGCGGCGGGGTTCGCGCGCGACTACTTCCTCCGCTACCGCGAGCACCAGGCCGAGGCGGCGCGGCTGGAGGCGCAGCTGGCCGAGGCCCGGCTGTCGGCCCTACGGATGCAGCTCAACCCCCACTTCCTCTTCAACACGCTCCACGCCGTGAGCGCGCTCGTCGAGCGCGACCCGGCGGGCGTGCGGCTGATGGTGGCGCGGCTGTCGGCGCTGCTCCGCCACGTCCTCGACGGGAGCCCCGCGCAGGAGGTCCCCCTCCGCGACGAGCTCGCCTTCCTCCGCCTCTACCTCGACATCCAGCGCGTGCGGTTCCAGGGCCGCCTCGAGGTCGTCGAAGACGTCGAGCCGGCGGCGCTCGACGCCCTCGTGCCCAACCTCCTCCTCCAGCCCCTCGTCGAGAACGCCGTCGAGCACGGGGTGAGCCGGGTCGAGGACGGCCTCGGGCGCGTCGAGGTGCGCGCGCGGATCGAGCCCTCGCCCGACGGGCCCGACCGCCTCGTCGTGACCGTCCGGGACAACGGGCCGGGGCCGGGGCCGTCGGGCACACGCGGCAGCGGCGTCGGCCTCGCCAACACGGAGGCGCGGCTGGCCGCGCTCTACGGCGGCGCCGCCGGCCTCCGCCTCGCCGCCGCACCCGACGGCGGGGCCTCGGCCGTCGTCACCCTCCCCTACCACACCGCCGCCGACCTCCGCGCCCTCGCCGCCGATGCCTGACCCCGCTCCGCAGGGCGACCGCCCGCTCCGCGTGCTGGTCGTGGACGACGAGCCGCTCGCGCGGCAGCGTCTCCTCGACCTCCTCGCCCGCGCCGACGGCGTCGAGGTCGCCGGCACGGCCGCGAGCGGGCGCGAGGCCGTCGAGCGGATCGCGGCCCTCCGCCCCGACGTCGTCTTCCTCGACGTCCAGATGCCGGGGCTGACCGGGCTCGACGTCGTGCGCGCCGTGGGGCCGGAGGCCATGCCCGTGACCGTCTTCGCGACGGCCTACGACCGCCACGCCCTCGCCGCCTTCGACCTCGCCGCGCTCGACTACCTCCTCAAGCCGTTCGAGGACGAGCGGTTCTTCCAGGCCCTCGCGCGGGCCCGCGAGGCCGTCCGCCTCCGCGAGGTGGACCGCCTCCGTGACCGCCTCCTCCGCCTCCTCCAGGCCGAGCCGGCTCCGCCCCCCGTCGCGGAGGCGCCGCGCTACCTGGAGCGCATCGCCGTCGAGATGCGCGGGCAGGTGCGCGTGGTGCCCGTCGAGCGGGTGGACTACGTGCAGGCCGACGGGCCGTACGCCGAGCTCCACGCCGGCGGGGAGACGTTCGTGATCCGGGAGCGGATGCAGGCGCTGGAGGCGCGGCTCGACCCCGCCCGCTTCGCCCGCATCCACCGCTCGACCATCGTCCGCCTCGACGCGGTCGAGGCGCTGCTGACGGCGCCCGGGGGCGACTACGCCGTGCGGCTGAAGGACGGGACGCGGCTGCGCGTCAGCCGCGCCCGCCGCGACGCCCTCGCCGCACGCCTCGGCCTCGACCGGAGCGGGTAGCTTCCTCGCATGCCCCCTCCGCAGCCCGACACGTCCGGCCGCCTCGGCGCACTCGCCCGGCTGTTCCTCAAGCTCGGCTTCGTCGCCTTCGGCGGGCCGGCGGCCCACGTCGCCATGATGGAGGACGAGGTGGTCACGCGGCGCGGCTGGATGACGCACCAGCACTTCCTCGACCTCATCGGCGCGACGAACCTCATCCCGGGGCCGAACTCGACGGAGATGGTGATGCACGTCGGCTACGAGCGGGCCGGCGGGCGCGGGCTGGTGGTGGCGGGGGCGTGCTTCATCGGGCCGGCCGCGCTGCTGACGGGGCTGGCGGCGTGGTTCTACGTCCGCTACGGGTCGCTCCCGGCCGTCGCGCCGTTCCTCTACGGCGTCAAGCCGGCGGTGCTGGCGGTGATCCTGGGGGCGCTGTGGAAGCTGGGGCCGAAGGCGATCAAGGGGTGGCGCCTCGGCGTCCTCGCCGCCGGCGTGGCCGCGGCCACCCTCGCGGGGGTCAACGAGGTCGTCGCCCTCCTCGCGGGCGGCCTCCTCGGGATGGTGTGGCTCCGCCTGTCGGGCCGGCCGTCCGACGCCGCCGAGCGCCTCCTCCCCGTCCTCCTCCTCCAGACGCGCCCCGACACGTGCGCGGCCGGGCTGGCGGCGGGCGCGGCCGGCGCGGCGGCGGGCGTCTCGCTGTGGAAGCTCGGCCTGTTCTTCCTCAAGGTCGGCGCCGTGCTCTACGGGAGCGGCTACGTCCTCGTCGCCTTCCTCGAAGGGGGGCTCGTCGAGGACTACGGCTGGCTCACGCAGGACCAGCTCCTCGACGCCGTCGCCCTCGGCCAGTTCACCCCCGGGCCCGTCCTCTCGACGGCCACGTTCATCGGCTACGTGCTCGCGGGCGTGCCCGGCGCGGCCGTCGCCACCCTCGGCATTTTTTTACCTTCGTTCGTCTTCGTGCTGATCCTGAACCCGGTGATCCCGCGGCTGCGCCGGTCGGCGTGGCTCTCGGCCTTCCTCGACGCCGTCAACGCCGCGTCGGTGGCGTTGATGGCGGCGGTGACGCTGGAGCTGGGGGCGGACGTGCTGGTGTCGTGGCCGGCGTGGGGGATCGCGCTGGCCTCGGCGGTGCTGGCGCTGCGGTTCAGGGTGAACGCCGCGTGGCTCGTCCTCGGCGGCGCCGTCGCCGGCTGGCTGCTGGCGCCTTGGGCCTGAAGCGAGGTCATCCGGCCGTTCCTAGATGAACGGATGTGCGCCAGCCCGGATCTCGCTCGCACCAGGCAAATCCAGTTCTACCTGCGCCCACGTGGACGTGCCTCACCGGAGCTGCTCGGCAAGCGCGACGATGAGGCCCTCAGGGCCGCGGACGTAGCAGAGCCGGTACGTGTCCTCGTACTGGACGACCTCGCCCATGAGCTCAGCGCCATGGGCGAGCAGGCGCGCGAGGACGTCCTCGATGTCGTCGACGGCGAACATGATGCGACGTATGCCCAGCGTGTTCACGGGCGCGTCCTCCGGCTCCGCCCTGACCGCCGCCGGCGCGTGGAACTTGTCCAGCTCGATCCGGCCGTGGCCGTCCGGGGTCCGCATCACCGCGATCTCGCATCGGACGTTTTCGAGTCCGATAGTACGGTCCACCCAAGACCCTTCGAGTGGCATCTCAGCCTCCAGCTCCATACCGAGCTCGAGAAAGAACGCCTTCACAGCCTCGAGGTCGTCGACCACGATGAGGACGTTGTCCATCCGTTGAAGTGCCATGTCTCTTCCTCCTACATTTGATTGGAAACGTGCTGTGTTGCGCCGTTCACCTAGTGCATTAACGACTGGCACTTCAGCGGCGAAGGGCAGCAGGGTGCGTCGAGGAGGCAACGTAGGCGCGGACGAGCGAGCGGGGCAAGGCGGCGGAGCGTTTCTTCCGCTGCGAGCGGAGTTAGCCGGCCCGGCATACGCGGCGACGAGCTACGGGCGCCAGAAGAAGTACGTCGCCCGCGTCAGCACGAGGATGGCAATGAAGCAGAACCAGAACCGCCCACCTCCCTCCAACTCCGGCACGAGGAGGCGGAGGACGCCGTAAGCCGGGATAGCGGCGACGAGAGCTATGAAGGGGGTAGCAAAGAAGATCTGCGTGATGACGTCCATCTCCCGCCAGAACCCGAATCCAGCATCAACGGCACCGGAGAAGCGGTCGGCCGTGCCGCGTGAGAGGAACGTCTCTAGGAACGCCCACCCGATACCGGTGACGAAGAACCCGCCGAGGTAGGTCGCGATGACTGCGGCTGCCCCGAGTGCGGCACTGGCGAAGAAGCTCATGGCACAGCGTAGGGCCAGCAAACGGATGGCCAATTAGCCGCAGCACGCGGCACGGCGGCGGGACGAGGAACGTAGGCACCACCAGCCGGATGAGGCAAGCGACTACGCCGTGCTGTCGGCTACAGCGGCGGGTTCTGCCGCCACGGGTTCAGGGCTCAGGAAACTCGTCCTCATCCTCATAGCACGAGACACAGAAGTTCCAGCCGAGCCGCGCTAACTCCGCCACGACAGATGGTTCGTAGTCGAGGTTGCACTGCCCGTCGTGTGCGTACGCGACGTGGACCTTCCCGTACGTCACGCCGAGGTGGCGCAGTGTCTCCGCATGTGGGAGTACGGCGCTCAACAACCACGAGAGCTTCTCGTCGCCCTCTACCTCGGGAGGCGGTTCGAGCACCGCATGGCCGAACGGCCACGGCTCGCCCTTGAATCGGCCCCGCTCGTGGTAGACGCGTCCGCGCTCGTGCACTTCGTTGAACCTCAGGCCGGTTGCTTGCTCCGCCTCGGCCGGTGAGAAGCCGTCACCGAAGACGACAGCAGAGGCGAACATCAGCTTCGTCACAGGCGAGGCGGGAGTGGCGGCAGAACTTGAAATTGGACGGCGGGCAGCCATCTAATGCGCACGGGCGAGATGCTGCAAATGCGGCCATCGGCCGGCCCGGATGGCATGGAGAGGCCGTTTGTCGGCTGCATGATACGCATCCGGGGCTCGTGCGAACGTGGCCGGCCGATAACGGGAGTACCGGAACTGTCGTAGCTTACGCGCGATGCGGAAGGCCCTCCCCTATCGCCCCGTCGCCGTGCTGGCCCTGCTCGCGCTGGCCGTGAGCGCGTTCGCGCCCGCGCCGCTGCTGCCGTGCGCGCCCGACGCGGAGGCGCCCGCGCAGGAGGAGACGCCGCCCTGCCACGGGATGCCCGGCGGGCCGGCGGAGCACCACGACGCCCCGGACGCGCCGCGGACGCCCGCCCTCCCCCAGCCCGACATGGTCTGCTGCCCAACGAAGGCGCCCCTCGCGCCGACGCCGGAGCAGCCCGCCCCCGTCGCCCTCGCCGTCGCCGAGATGGTCGAGGTCGCCGCCCTCCTCGCGCCGGCCTCGGTGCCGCACCCGGTCCAGGCCACCGACGCCTCGCCGCCCGCGCCGGCCCCGCTCCACGTCCTCTTCGGCTGCTTCCTGACCTGACCGGGCGAGCGCCGCGCTCCGTCGCGGCCCTCCCGGTCCTCGTGGTCTTTCGTCAGGAAGCGTGCATGCGATCTCCTAACCCCGCGCTCGTCGGGGCCGTGCTGGCCCTCGCGGGCGCCCTCCCCGCCGCCGGGCAGGCGCCCGCGGCGACGCCCGACACCCTCCGGCTGGGCGACGTCCTCGCGGCCGTGGCCGCCTCGCCGGCCGTCCGCGCCGCCCAGCTCGGCGTCGAGGCGCTCGACGCCGAGGCCGACGCGGCCGACGCGTGGCCCGACCCCACCTTCGGCGTCGGCGTGCAGCCGCTCCCGATGCAGACGGCGCACGGGTCGCAGCGGAGCGAGTGGCGGCTGGAGCAGATGGTGCCGTGGCCCGG
>DATGQT010000214.1:0-5819 GCA_035304085.1 Rubricoccaceae bacterium | reverse complement strand
TCGGAGACGAGCTTGGTGATGCCGTAGGGGGAGGCGGGCCGCTGGGGGTGCGTCTCGGGCTGCGGGCCGCCCCCGTTCACCTCGGGATCGGGCTCGCCGTAGATGGCGCCGCCGGTCGAGGCGAAGACCACCTTCCCGAGGCCGGCGTGCCGCCCCGCCTCCATCAGGTTCAGCAGCCCGAGCACGTTCACGTCGGCGTCGTAGACGGGGTCGGCCACGGAGCGGCGGACGTCCATCTGGGCGGCGAGGTGGAGGAGCGCGCCGTAGCGGTGCTCGCCGAAGAGCCGTCGCACGTCGGGGTCGCGCACGTCCAGTTCGTGGAAGACGGCGCCGTCGGGGACGTTCTCGCGGCGCCCGCCGCTGAGGTTGTCGAGGACGTGGACCGCGTGGCCGGCCGCGAGGAGGGCGTCGGCGACGTGGGAGCCGATGAACCCGGCGCCGCCGGTGACGAGGACGGTCATGATTACGTGAGTACGTGATTACGTGAATCCAGATGCCCTCACGTAATTACGATATCACGTAATCACCCGAAGGCACGAACGCGATGCTGGAGAGGCGCTCGGGCCGGAAGAGGTCCTCGGCGGCGGCGCGGACGTCCTCGGCCGTCACGGCGTCGATCTCGGCCGTCACCTCGTCGAGCGTGAAGTAGCGCTCGAACGTGAGCTCGACGCGGCCGAGCCGCATCATCCGGTTGCTCATGCTCTCCAGGCTCAGCATCATCGAGCCCTTGAGCTGCTGCCTCGCCCGCTCCAGCGTCCGCGCCGAGACGGGCGACTCCGCCACCTTCTCGAGCTCGCGGACGACGAGCTTCTTCGCGCGGTCCACCTTGTTCGCGTCCACGCCGATGTAGACGCCGAAGTCGCCGGCGTCGGCCATCATGTTGGCGAAAGAGTAAACGGCGTAGCAGTAGCCGTAGCGCTCGCGGATGTTCTGGTTGAGCCGGCTGCTCATCCCCCCGCCGAGGAGGGTGTTGAGCAGCGAGACGACGGTACGGCGGGGGTCGAGGGCGCCGTAGGCCCGCGTGCCGACGACGAGGTGGGCCTGCTGGATCGGCCGGGGGACGACGACCTCGCGCGGGACGTAGCCGTTGGCCGGCGCGCGCTCGAGCGGGCGGGGGCCGCGCTCGAACCCGTCGAGCAGCCGCTCGACCCGCCGCACGACGTCGGCGTGGCGGACGTTGCCGGCGACGGCGACGACGAGCCGGTTGGGCACGTAGTGCCGGCCGATGTAGCCGGCGAGGTCGTCGCGCGTGAAGGAGCGGACGGACTCCGGGGTGCCGATGACGGGCCGCCCGAGGGGGTGGTCCGGGTACATCGCCGCCTCGTAGTGGTCGAAGATGTGGTCCTCGGGGTTGTCCTCGTACATCTTGATCTCCTCGACGACGACGTCCTTCTCCTTCTCGATCTCGCGGGGCGGGAGTGAGGGGCGGAGAACGAGGTCGAGGCAGGTGTCGAGGGCGCGGCCGAGGTGCTCATCCAACCCACGCGCGTAGAAGCACGTGTGCTCCTTGGCCGTGAAGGCGTTGAGGTAGCCGCCGACGGCCTCCATCCGCTGGTTGATCTGGTAGCCGCGCCGCCGCTCGGTCCCCTTGAAGACGACGTGCTCGATGAAGTGCGTGATGCCGCCCTCGGGCTCGGCCTCGTCGCGGCTCCCGGCGTGCACCCACACGCCGACGGAGACGGAGCGGACCGACGGCACCTGCTCGGTGACGACGCGGACGCCGTTGGGGAGCTCGGTGCGCTCGAAGCCGGGGAGGATGGGGGAGGCGGGCATGGCGGGGGTTCCAGGGGCGCCGAAGATACGCGCCGGTGCCCCCGCGTTTCCGGCCTTCGGCGAGGCTTAACGGGGGCCCTGCTACCCGGGTCCGCCTGAACGGGAACCGCGCCGCGCAGGGGCACGGCGCGCCGTGTCCCTACCGATCGTCCCAGATGACGGGCCGCTCCACTACGACGTCACGCACATCCGCATCGGCTCTGAACCACACGGCATCCAGCTCCGCCCAGACCTCGAAGGCCTTCTCCATGTCTCCCGCGACCTCGGCGGAGCGGGCGAGGCCGAGGAGCGAGCGGGCCCGGCGCGGTGCGCGTTCGAGGGCCCGCTCGAACTGGACCTGCGCCTCCTCGGCGCGGCCGAGGTCGAGCAGCATCTCACCCCAGAGCTCGTGCACGGGCTTGACGGGGAACGGCGGTCCGAAGTCGAGCGGCATGGCGTCCTCGACGGTGGCGGCCTCGGCGACCTTCGCGAGGGCGGCCTCCGTCTCCCCCTTCGCCTGCAGGATCAGCGCCTCCAGCGCCAGCGCCGTCGCCGTCTCACCCGGCTCGGGGTTATCGGCGATCCGCGTCAGCAGAGCTTCCAGCGCTGCCTCTGCCACCGCGACCTCCCCCTGCGCGAGCGCAGCCTGGCCGGAGGTGTAGAGCATCCGCGTGGCGGTGCCGCTGCCGAGCCCCTCGTGCGTCACCTCGTACCGGCCGACGTCCAGGTCCCAGTCCTCCGTCTCCACGAGGTAGCTCGCCAGCATCGCGAGGAAGTTGACCTTCGCCCGTGGCGAGGCTGCCGCCTCGACGAACCCGGCGGCGCGATCGAGCAGCCCTCGTGCCTCGGCGTAGCGCCCGCGCTGGAGCTCGACGTAATTGAGCCAGTAGAGGGCGTGCCAGCCATGCCCGTTCAGCGGCTCGGCGCGCCGCTCCGTCGCCGCCCGCGCGGCCTCGAACGAGCGGCGGTTCATCTCGGCCGCCTCGTCCCACATCCCGAGGGCGACGTAGATGTGGCTCGGCATGTGGAGGGCGTGCGAGGCGTCGGGCGCGATCTCGGCGTAGGCGCGGGCCGGGCGGAGGCCGAGGGGGGCGTGGACGGGGTCGTCGTAGGCGTGGATGAGGTAGTGGGCGGCGCCGGGGTGGCGCGGGTTCCGGTCGAACACCGCCTCGGCGACGGCCGCCGCGCGCATGTACGTGGAGAAGTCGCGGCCCTCGTGGGCGGTGCCGAGGATCGCGAGGGCGTGGAAGGCGGCGGCGTCGAGGTCGTCGGGGTAGCGGGCGGCGAGGGCGGCGGTGGCCTCAGCGTAGGCGTCGTCGCGGCCCTCCTTGTCGCCGTCGCCGTAGAGGACGTGGAGGGCGCGGAGGTAGTCCTTCTCCCGCTCGGTCGGGGCGCTGGCGAGCTGCGCCTCGGGCGTCGGCGCGAGGCGGGCGAGGACTTCGAGGGCGGCGGCGCGGTCCTGCTCCATCCAGATCGGGTGGTTGTGCGTCATGGCCTCGCCCCAGTAGGCCATGGCGAAGTCGGGGTCGAGGCGCTGCGCCTCGCGGAAGGCGTCGCGGGCCTCGTCGTACTCGAAGGAGTGGAGGAGCAGGAGGCCGCGGAGGAACGGCGCCTGGGCCTCTGGGGCGCCGGAGTTCGGGAAATCGGTTTCCCCGAGGGTCTGGGCCTGGAGCGGAGCCGCGAGGACGACGAGCAGGAGGAGGGATCGCATGGCTGGCAGCGGAGGGGGAAAACAAAGTAGGGACGCAGCACGCTGCGTCCCTACCGTCCTCGAAGGGATTGCGGATCTGGTGGAGCCGGTCAGGCCGTCGCCGGGGCGGCGCGGCGGGCACCGTCGCCGGCGGGCGCCTCATCGGGGCGCGGCACGTACGGCGCGCCGTCGCCGGGGAACTGCTTGATGTAGTCCTCCTGCACCGGGTGCCCCGTGCCGGCCGCGTTGGGCGAGGCCTCGTGGATGTAGTAGTCCGCGTTCGGGAGCGTCTCGACCCAGCCGAGGGCGGCGACGGCGGCGCGCTCCATGGCGGCGTCGCTGTTGCGCTCGAGGCGGCGGAGGTTCTCCTCGATCTGCTCGTGGGCCATGTGCATGAAGTAGAGGCCGGCGGCCTTGTCGCGCTCCCACTTCGGGCCCGAGGCGCCGCGCGCCATGAGGCGGTCGAGCTTCGCGAGCACGCACGTCCAGGCGAAGAGCAGCGTGGCGTTGTCGGCCAGCCGGGCCTGCACGGCCTGCCGCCCGACGATGGCCTCCTCGAGCCGCTTCGAGGCCAGCTTGAACGCGCGCGTGTGGCGCTGGACGTGGCTCGCCAGCCGCTCGCCGAAGGAGCGGAGCGAGGGGTGGAGCCGCTCCAGCGCCGGCCGGCTCACCTTCTTACCGAGGTAGATCTCGGCGGCCAGCGGGGCGCCGGCGCGGACCGTCTGCGGCTTGACGGCGCCGGTGAGGATGCGCGTGAGGTTGTCGGCGAAGCCCTGCTCCTCGTCCCACTGCACCGTGTTGAGGACGCCGAGCATGTACTCGGCGAGCTGCTTGCCGCCGTAGGCGAAGATGAACGACTGCATAACCTCGTTCGAGCCCTCGACGATGCGGTGGATGCGGTTGTCGCGCCAGAGCCGCTCGTACTCGTTCTCGGTCATGTACCCCTCGCCGCCCATGAGCTGCATCCCGGCGTCGATGACCTTCCAGCCCTCCTCGGAACAGAACAGCTTGCACGCGGCGGTCTCGACCATGATGTCGTCGTCGTGGCGGTCGAGGAAGCCGCACGTCATGTAGAGCACGGCGTCCATGGCGAACGTGCGCGCGTGCATCTCGGCGATGCGCTGGCGGACGAGCTCGAAGTCGGCCAGCGGACGCTGGAACTGGTAGCGGGTCTGGACCCACTTCGTGGCCTGCTCGGCGGCCTGCTTGGCGCCGCCGGTGACGCCGGCGGCGAGGGTGCAGCGGCCGTAGTTGAGGCACGTCAGCGCCACCTTGAGCCCCTGGCCCTCCTTGTGGAGGAGGTTCTCCTTCGGGACGCGGACGTTGGTGAAGCGGACGCGGCCCTGCCACGTGCCGCGGATGCCCGCCTTCGTCCGGTTCTTCTGGAACACCTCGACCCCCTCCATGTCCGGCGTCACGATGAGCGCCGTCACCCCCTTCTTCTGCTTACCTGTCTTCGGGTCGGTGATCATCTGGTTGGCCATGACCGTCATCATCCCGGCCTGGGCCGCGCTCGTGATCCACTTCTTCTCGCCGTTGAGGACGTAGACGCCCTCCTCCTCGACCCACTCGCAGCGCGTCTGCTGCCCGGCGGCGTCGCTCCCCACGTTGGGCTCGGAGAGGCAGAAGGCAGAGAGCTTCTCGCGGGCGACCATCGGGAGGAAGCGGCGCTTCTGCTCCTCGTTGCCGAAGAGCATGATGGCGCCACAGCCGATGGACTGGTGGGCCGAGACCATCACGGCCGTCGAGCCGCACCGCCGGCCGATGGCCTCGAGCACGCGGTTGTAGGCGGTGACGCCGAGGCCGAGGCCGCCGTACTCGACGGGCACCTTGCACCCGAGCGCGCCGATCTCGAAGAGGCGCTTCACGACCCAGTCCGGGATGTACTGCTCCTGGTCGATCTCGATGCTGGGGTGCTCGTTGTCGAGGTAGTCCTCCAGCTCGGCGATCAGGCGGTCGGTCCGCTCCTGCTCCTCGGCCGAGACCTCCGGGTAGGGGAAGACGAGGTCCTCGCGGATGCGGCCCCAGAAGAGGTTCTTGATGAAGCCCATCTCCTCGGGCTCCGGGCCCATCATGGCCTCGGTCTCCTGGATCATCCGCTGGTCCGCGGCGGAGACGCCTTTCAGCTTGTCGAGCAGCGACATCGTAGGACGGGGTTGGGTGGTCGGTCGGGGCGGGAGAACGGCGGCGGCGCCCCGGGGGTACGGTACAGCGTACAAGGTACATCGTGCGGAGGTTCGCCCCTGCGGGCTCCGGTGGATTCGCCCGCCCTTCACGGGTCCGGTGAGGCGGTGGACGGTAGGCAGAAGACAGAAGTCAGGGGTCAGGGGTCAGGGGTCAGAAGTCAGGAACTTCTCCCGTTCCTCCCGTCGCCCCA